>JAIXZD010000235.1 GCA_027489895.1 Planctomycetaceae bacterium | reverse complement strand
GGAATGAACCGGCCATCGGCGATCAGTTCCTGGACGCGTTCGTCGGCGATATGGCCGATGTAGCTTTTGCCGTCGAGCAGGGCGTCGACTTTCCGCTGGTCGATATCGAAGCCATAGACCGTCAGGCCGTTGTGATGCAGCACATTCGCCAGCGGCAGCCCGACGTAGCCGAGGCCCACGATGCCGCAGACGGCGGTCTTGTTCTTGAACCGGGCGAGGAGTTGGGCGCAGGCGGGCGACATCCGGGGGGTGAGCGACGAATCCGGAGTGGATTCCGTGGGAAGAACCGTGCCAGTCAGCATGAATGTCACCTCAGAGCAGCGAAACGTCAGACGGAAGAATTCGGGAAGGCAGATGGTTTGCAGGTGGAAACCCCAAGGACGGGTCGGCCAGAAAGGGACCGAGTCGATGGGGAAGAGTTCGCAGGGATCAAATCGGAACCGGGAATCGGACGCGACTTTCAGGAGTACCCAAACCTAACATACGGAATCGGACCGGACGGTGAGGGCGCGTGGCTTTCAGGGGCAAAGGGCGGTTCTGTGTTCAGTCCGCACCAACGACCCGGAAGAGTCCAACGCGTGGGGTCGGTTGCCTTTCCGCCACAGGACTGGTGTCGACCCCGGTGCGGATCGCTCGCGGGCCCGCACAATCGGCCCGGAGAGCGCCCCGGTTTGTGTTGATTCGCTGGACTTTGTTTGACTTTTGCCTTGCGTTGCGATGAGCCAGACCCGAGACCGCCGTACGAAGGAGCACTTCGGCGTCACATTGACCCATCGCCAGCCGGAGAAGGACCGCGAGGCCGACAAGCGTCCGCTCGACCTGAAGCTGATCCGCAGGCTGCTGGCGTACATGCGGCCTCACGCGCGGATGCGGAACATTCTGCTGGTGTTTGTCGTCCTGAGGGCGATTCAACTCCCCCTGGTCGCCTGGGTGACCGGCGAGGTGATTAACGGCCCGATCACACAGAAGGCGGATTGGACGGCCGTGGTGGGCGGCGCGGTGGCCTTCCTCGTGCTGGCCGGGGTGACGCAGTTCTGCTTTCACTACCGCCAGCGGCTGGCCCTGGAGATTGGCGAGGCGGTGATCCACGACCTCCGCAACGAGCTTTTCGTCCACCTCCAGCGGATGCCGATGGCTTACTACAACACGACCAAGGTGGGTCGCATTATCTCCCGCATGACCTCCGACTGCGAGGCGCTGCGGGTGGGTGTGCAGGATGTGCTGTTTGTCAGCCTGGTGGGGACGGGACAGATGCTCGTCGCCGCCGCGTTCATGGCCTGGTACGACCTCGTCCTGTTCGGGATCGTGCTGGTTATGACGCCCCTCATCTGGGGGTTGAATCGGCTGTTTCGCAAGCGGTTGTCGCGGGCCTATCGCGACGTGCAGGAGAGCTTCAGCCGGGTGACCTCCACGCTGGCCGAATCGGTGAATGGCGTGCGGGTGACGCAGGCGTTCGTCCGCCAGCCAGTGAACGCCGAGCTGTTCACCGATCTCGTGGTCGACCATTCCCATGTCAACATGGTCGCGGCCAGGACGTCGGGGCTGTTCCTGCCGGCGCTCGAAGCGACGAGCCAGATTTTCATCGCCCTGCTGATCATCGTGGGCGGGTGGCGGGTGCTCGGGAACCCGCCGCAGATGGAGATTGCCGCCCTGATCCAGTTCTTCTTTCTCGCGAACATCTTCTTCAACCCGATCCAGATTCTGGGCAACCAGTACAACCAGGCGCTGACGGCCATGGCCGGGGCGGAGCGGGTGTTCGGTCTGCTCGACACGCCCCCCGCCTGGAGCGACGACCCGGCCGCACCACCGCTCCCACCGATCGACGGAACCGTCGCGTTCGACGAGGTGACGTTCGGCTACAACCCCGAACGCCCCGTCCTCCACAATGTGTCGTTCACCGCGCGGCCTGGTCAGACGATCGCCCTGGTCGGTCATACCGGCAGTGGGAAGACATCGATCATCAATCTGGTCGCCAAGTTCTATCTGCCCACCTCGGGCCGGGTCCTCATTGATGGGCACGACCTGCGCACAGTGCAGACCGACTCGCTCCATTCCCAGTTGGGCATCGTCCTGCAGCACAACTTCCTGTTTACCGGCACCGTCTACGAGAACATCCGTTACGGGCGCCCCGAGGCGACCGAGCCGGAGATTCGCGACGTTCTCGCCCGGCTCGACTGCACCGATCTGATCGACAGCCTGCCCCAGGGCCTGCACACAGCGGTGGGTGAAAAGGGGAGCGGCCTCAGTACCGGGCAAAAGCAGCTCGTCTGCTTCGCGCGGGCGCTGGTCGCCAACCCGCGGATTCTCATCCTTGATGAAGCGACCAGCGCCGTCGACACGCTCACCGAAGCCCGTCTCCAGCGCGCACTTGCCAAGCTGTTGATGGGGCGGACCAGTTTCGTTGTGGCCCACCGGCTGAGTACGATTCGTTCGGCCGACCTGGTGCTGGTGCTCGACCAGGGCCGGATTGTCGAACGGGGGACGCACGACGAACTCGTCGCGCGGGATGGCACCTACGCGGAACTCGTGCGCGATTTCCAGAACAGCGGGCTGAGATAGGTTCGCCAGTTCGGCGGAAGTTTTGTGGTGAGGATGTCAGATGAAGCGGAAAGACCTGCCACCGGGCGAAGTGCTCTGCAAGTACTGCACGGCCCGCTGCTGCCGTTACTTCACGATTCACATCGCCACCCCGCAGACCTGGGAAGACTTCGACCAGATCCGCTGGTACATGTTTCACGGGCGGGTGCAGATGTTTGTCGATGCCGGGAAGTGGTTCCTGCTGGTCTATGGCGACTGCCAGCACCTGCTGCCCGACAATCGCTGCGGCACGTACGAGACGCGGCCGGAGATCTGCCGGAAGTACAGCACGAAGCATTGCGAATACGACAACGACGGGCTGTACGACCAGTTGTTCGAGTTCGCCGACCAGTTGTGGGAATACGCCGAGGCCGTGCTGCCGCCCCGCAAGACCGCCGCAAAATCCGGTCGAAAGAAGAACGCCCTGCCCACGCTCCCCGTGTTGGGAACCGTGTGAGCGAGTGATTCACGGCGCGGTCTGCGGGGTAGGGTGGGCACTGCCCACCAGCGCTCACCGGGTCGCAAACACCTGCATGTCACGCCCCGGCTTCCATCGAATCGGAAACGCGAGATATTGGGTCGGGTCTGTTGGCGATCCAATAGTCGATCGGTGGACCGCGCTATAGAGAATTGGTGGGCAGTGCCCACCCTACGGCTGGATCGCAGGCAGCGTGGAAGAAGAGGTTTCCACCGATTCCTGCCAGGGGTCATCCTCCTGCGGCATGTTCGAGACGCGGATGACGAGCAGGCGCTGAATGCCGGGCTGGCCGGTTGGATCGGCGGGCGACCCAACGAAGAACATGCGTCCCAGCGTGCAGGTGCCAGCCGCTTCCTGGGGCGCGGGCTGCGTGGAGACGACAGCCATTTCCCCCACGCTCAGATTCACGGCGAATCGCTCGTGGTGGTAGGTATCCGATTCCTGCGCGGCGTTCAGCATCCAGGTCTGGTCGCCCGCGACATGTCGTAACTGGTGCTGGCCATGATGAATCTGGGGCGTGAACTCGAGCCGGGTCCAGCCCTCGGCCTGACGGTCGACGCGGACGCGGAACAAGCCTCGGGCGAGGGTGTAATCGCGCGTGGGGGAATCGGGTTCGCCTCGCAGTTTCACGCGACACTGTTCGAGAATGTGAGTCGCCTGAATCTCGGTCTCACCCCCCGAGCGGAGCATGATCTGCCGCCCGATGAGCAGCTTCTGCTTTTCGGCGTCGGGTTCCGCGGCGAAGTCGGTCCGGAGCCCAAGCAGGGTCTGCAGGGCGACAGGGGGACGCGACCCGACCACCCCGACGCGGAATCCGTTCTCGCGCAGCCGGTTGCGCGTGGCGAGGTCGAGTGAACTGACTTCGTCGACCTGGGGCCAGAGGTCGGTTCCCAGCAGACGGTCGCCTTCGGGCCGCTCGACAAAAATGATGTCGAGGGCGATGGCGTCGGGTGGCGGCTGCAGTCGGGGGATCTTATTGACCCGCATGACGCTGGGCGGCAGTTCGGCCAGCCCGTCGATCAGTCGACAGCCTCCCCCAGGCAGGACGGCAAAGCCGGCCAGCAACGCGATCCAGAGCAGGCGTAGGGAGCCTGTCACGGCAAAGGTCCGCAGGGGAGAAACGGGAGTTGGGCAGGGGGGAGAGTTCGAGAGGACCGGGGTTGTAGAGCAACGCGCAAGCCCCGGTCAATCGGAATTCTCCGAGGTGAGGAAGCGAGGCGTGGAGGTTTACCACCAAGGCACGAAGGCACCAAGGAAAGACAAGGAAAGGTGACAGGGTCGGCTCGCCTGGACGACACGGCTCCCCGTCAAACTCTGCCGTCAATCGTCACAGACTTTAAAGCGGGGCCTGATCTTTCTTTCCTTCGCGTCTGTGTGTCTTCGTGTGAACGAGCCTCACACAATCGACGCTCCGGCGAATCTCGTCTCGCACCCCTCGTGTTGTTCTAACAGATGCTTTCTGTCGGAAAATCTCCGATGACGTCGTCTTTCCTTGGTGCCTTCGTGCCTTGGTGGTGAAAAAACTCTCGCGGAAACCGTTCGTACTGTGACCCTTGCGGAATACCAATAAACCGTCTTGACCCGTTGGGGCGACTCTGGGAGAGTCCGCCGCGAAATTGGGCGAGTGGGTCTGTCACCAGGATGGTGTGGGGCCTCTCCCATTCAGTTTGAAACTCACGTTCCGCGTGCCGCGACCACCGAGTGATTCGGAATGGCGACATGTCGGTATCCCGTCGTTCGACCAGGCAAAGGAGTGCGGTCGCCGTGCATCGTTCCACGTACACCATTTTGGGAATTGCCCTGCTAGTTGTGGGGGCGTTTTATGTCGGCGGTGCCCAAGGGCAGGGGGGAGCCGCTCCCGAGACGCCGCACAAGGTCGGGCTGATCGACATGGCCCTGGTCTTCAAGGACTACAAGAAGTTCGAAGCCCTCCGCGAAGACCTGAAGGTCGATGTCCAGGCAATTGCCGAAGAAGAGAAGCGGTTTGCCGAGACGGTTGACGGAGAACGCAAGAAGCTCGAATCGGGCACGTTCAAGCAGGGCAGCCCCGAGTTCATCGAGAAGGAGCAGGCCGTCACCAAGATGCTGGCCGAGTTCCAGGCGATGCGGGCGACGAACCAGAAGGAACTGCTCCGCAAGGAATCGAAGATCTACCACACGATCTACATGGAAGTTCAGGACGCTGTCGAGCGGTTCTGCAAGGCCTACAAGTACACGCTGGTGATGCGGTTCAACCGCGAAGAGCTGACCAGCACCGACCCGCAGAAACTGATGCAGGGTCTGAACCGACCGGTGATCTACCACCAGGCCGAAGACGACCTGACCGATTCGGTCATCGCGTTCCTCAACAAGAGCTACGGTTCGACGAAGGCCCCGGGCGCCGCGGCCGCCAAGCCGGGCAAGACCGCCACGAAGTAACACGCGCCTTGTGATCGGGCCGGTCGTCCCCAGCGACGACCGGCCCGTCTCCCGCTTCGGGGTCCGGCAGAGTGGACCCCCCCGGTCCGTGCTCACCGTGGACCATTCCAGGGTTTGTCCCGCATGCGCTATCGCCCCCAGAGAACCATCGCCAGCCCGGCTCAGGTGACCGGACGGGCGCTGTTTTCCAGCGTTCCCAGCACGCTCCAGTTCCTACCCGCCGATCCCGGCACCGGACTGCAGTTTCTGCGCACCGACCTTCCCGGCGCCCAGCCGATTCCCGCGACGATCGACTATGTCATTCCCAGCGACCGGCGGACCGCGATTGAACACGACGGAGTCCGCGTCGAGCTGCTTGAACATGTTCTGGCCGCGCTTTCGGGCCTCGCGATCGACAACTGCCTGATCGGTGTCTCGGCCCAGGAATGCCCCGGAATGGATGGCTCGAGCCTGCCCTTCGTTGAAGTGCTGCTGGAAGCGGGCCTGGTCGACCAGTCGGAGCCGATCAACCCGATCATCGTCACGCATCCCCTGCGGGTGACCAGCCAGGACGGGCGACAGTCGATCGACATTTCGCCCTCGTCCGAAGAATCGATCTCTTACAGCTATGCCCTGGATTACGGTCCCGGGTCCCCGGTCGCCGCCCAGTACTCGGCCATCACACTCGCGCCCGAAATGTTCGTCCGCGAGATCGCCCCATCCCGCACGTTCGTGCTCGAATCGGAAGTCGCCGCGCTCCGGGCCGCCGGTTACGGCCAGCACATCACGACGGCCGACCTGCTCGTGTTTGGAGACGCCGGGGTGATCGGCAACACGCTGCGGTTCATGAATGAATGCGCGCGACACAAACTGCTCGACTCGATCGGCGATCTGGCACTCCTCGGCGCTCCGCTGATGGGCTCGGTGGATGCCTGCCGTTCGGGGCATAAGCTCAATGCGGAGGCCGTTCGCGTGCTCCGCAAGACGTTCGCTCGCCGCGTTGTCTCCGCGCCGCGCCGTGCCGCCTGAATCAAAACAGCCAGTCATCAAACAGACAGACGTCCGCTCATCCGTTTTCAACACGTTTCTCCGACTCGATGGGGACCCCTTCCACCATGAGCATCTTTGTCCATCCGCTGTCCGATGTTCATCCGCGTGCGGAAATCGACGAAGGCTGCCATATCGGGCCATTCTGCGTGGTCGGGCCGCAGGTCCGACTCGGCGCGAACTGTCATCTCGACAGTCATGTCGTGCTGGCGGGGAACCTCACCATTGGTCGCGACAATCGCTTCTCGCCCGGCGCGGTGATCGGCGGCGAGCCGCAGGATCTCTCCTACAAGGGAGCCGATACTTCGCTCGTCATTGGCGATGGCAACCAGTTCCGCGAGGGGGTCTCGATTCACCGCGGGGCCGAGAAAGAAGATGGCGTCACCCGCATTGGCAACAAAAACCTGTTCATGGCGACGAGCCATGTCGGTCATAACTGCCGCGTGGGGAACGAAGTGGTCATGGCGAACGGATCGATGCTCGCCGGTCACGTCCATGTGCATGACTTCGCGACGATCTCGGGAAACTGCATGGCCCATCACTTCGCGACCGTCGGCACGCTGGCGTTCATGAGCGGCGGGTCGCTCGCCCGGACCGACATTCCGCCCTACATGATCGCCGTCGGCTGGGACAGCCCCCGCCTGGCGATGGTCAACGAAGTCGGGATGCGTCGCCGGGGCATTCCCGATGCGACGATCAAGCTCGTCAAACGCGCGCACCGGCTGCTCTATCGCGAGCTTCGCCGGTCGAATGAAGCCCGCGACCTGCTGCTGGCCGATCCGCAGGTGGCTGCCCTGGGAGGCACGCTGCCTGCGGAACTCGTCACGCTGTTCGAGTTTGTTTCCACGATGGAACAGAACGGCAAGAGCCGCCAGGGCGAGGCCCGTCGGCATCAGTCCCCCGCGACTCCAGCGTCCACCACCCCCACACCCTCCACGCCTACCCAGGCGGAACAGCCCCTGCGGAGAGCGGCATGAACCCCCTCAATCTTGTTGTGATTGGCACCGGAGCGCTGGGCAAGCATCACGCCCGGATCCTGTCGACCTTGCCCGGTGTCCGCCTCGCCGCGATCGCCGAACTCAACGAAGCGGCCGGTCGCGACCTGGCCGATAAGTACGGTGCCCGGTGGGTGGCCGACTATCGCGAAGTGCTGGGCGAAGTCGATGCCGCGGTGGTCGCCGTCCCGACCCAGGCGCACTGGGCCGTCTCGCGCGACCTGTTGCTCCGGCGGATTCCGATTCTGGTGGAGAAGCCGCTGGCGGCCGACCTCAACCAGGCCCGGCAACTTGTCAGCCTCGCCCGTCAGAACGAAACGCTGCTGCAGGTCGGGCATGTCGAGCGGTTCAATGCCGCGTTCGTCGAAGGCCGCCGGCATATCGGATCGCCCAAGTACATTCGCGGAGAACGGTTCAGCCCGTTTGCGTTCCGCTCGACCGATATCGGCGTCGTTCACGACATGATGATTCACGACATCGACCTCGTCCTCTCGCTGGTCAAGTCCGACCTCGTGGGTGTCGAGGCGTTCGGCGTCCAGTTGCTCGGTCACAACGAGGACTGCGTTCAGGCCCGGCTGCGGTTCAAGAATGGCTGCATCGCCGATCTGTCGGCCAACCGCGTCAGTCCCGTTCAGAAACGCCACATGCAGGTCTGGTCCTGCACCGGATGCACCGATATCGATTTCGGTTCGCGGGAAGTCGCGCACTACGCCCCGACCGACCTGCTGCGGTTTGGCCAGTGCCCGGTCGACCGGGCCCGCCAACCGGGCGTGAGCATCGACACGCTTAAGAAAGAGGTGTTTGAAAGCTACATCCATGTCGACAAGCTGGAAGTGCCAGCCAGCGACGCGCTCACCGCGGAACTGACCGAGTTCGTCGAGTGCCTGCGGAGCGACAAGCGCCCGCAGGTCGCCGGGGAAGAGGCACTGGCCGCGCTGACCGTGGCCGATCGCGTCCTCGCCAGCGTCGCCCAGCACCAGTGGTCGGGCGATTCAACCGGCCCTGTGGGCCAGGTCCTCCTCCGCGAATCCGACCGCCTCCGCAAAGCGGCGTAGTTTGGCGATGGTCACGAGGTGTTCGGCGAGCCGACTGCGTCAGCGGTCGGTGGAAGTCGTTGACGCGCGGGGACTCGCGCGGGGTGCCACTGCTGGCTGGCCCAGCAGTGCGAACGACTTGCGACGACAGCGACCCACGTTTCGTGCCGTGACAACGCACCAGCGGTTTCCACCGACCCCTGACAGGGTCGGCTCGCCTGAGCGTCTCCACCTGCCTTTCCTTGGTGCCTTCGTGCCTTGGTGGTTCCCCAAAACCTCCCGCACCCGGAACAGACCTTTTCGCCAGACCGGGCTTTTCCCCGATTCCGCCAGTCCCTAGCATCGCTTGGTCGCAATCAGCGGGCCGATTTACCCTCGCGACTGCCCTGTGTCTGT
>JAIXZD010000408.1 GCA_027489895.1 Planctomycetaceae bacterium | reverse complement strand
GGGGAGAACCCTACGTGTGCCGCAACGCTTCGATCGGATCCATGCGGGCAGCGTTGCGGGCCGGATAGATCCCGAATACGACGCCAATTCCCACCGAGATCCCAAACGCCAGCGGCATCGACCAGAACGCCACCTGTGGCCGCATTTCGCGGAAGATTTTCATCGCGTCGTTGTTCGACGCCCCTCCCTCCAGCACCACGCCCAGCACCAGTTCCCGCAGGCCCTCGAACGCCAGCGGGGTGAGCAGTCCCAGCCCCACACCCATCAGTCCACCCAGCCCCGAGAGGACGATCGTCTCCGTCAGGAACTGTTCGATGATGTCGCTCTGCGTCGCCCCGAGTGCCCGGCGGACCCCGATCTCGCGGGTTCGCTCGGTGACCGTCGCCAGCATGATGTTCATGATGCCGATCCCACCAACCACCAGACTGATCGCCGCGATCGATCCCAGCACCACGTTGAAGATCTGTCGCATCTGGTCAGCCTGCCGCAACAGTTCGAGGGGGACCACGACGTCGAAGTCTTTCTGGGTGTGGTACTTGTCGAGCGTCTCGCGGATCAGTTCGGCTGTCGAAACGACATCCGAGACATTCGCCACGCTCATCGTGATCTGATTCAACTCGACATGCTCGGCCTCGAACGACCCGGACTTCTGGGTGAAGACCATATCGCCGACCCGCGCCCGCACCGTCGAAATGGGGACGTAAAAGTCCTTGTTGAAGTCCTGGCCAGACAGGCTGCCCCCCACCGCGGCGGAGGCGGTCCGTTCCGAGGTCACCCCGATGACATTGAAGTAGATGTTTCCGATTTGAATCGATTTTCCGAGCGGCGATTCGGTCGGGAACAGGGTGGACGCCACCTCACTGGCGATGACCACCACATTCAACAGAGCCTCGTCGTCCGTGTCGGTCAGGAACCGACCGCGAGACAGCTTCAGGTGATTGACTTCGAGATAGTCGGAGGTGCAGCCGACCATCCGGCCCACCACGGTCCGCTTGGTGTAGCGGGCTTCCTTTGGAATCTCGCGGATCGGAATGGCCCGGCGAATCGTGGGGATGGTCTTGGTCAGCCGTTCAAAATCGGTTCGCAACAGGCCATACCGGGGGACCTGCATGCTGGAACGCCCACCGCCACCACTACTGCTGGAAGACGATTCTTCCAGCGGCTTCACACTGCGAACGATGATGTTCGTCGCCCCCAGCGCCACCACCTGCTGCTGCGCCTGCAGGCTCGCTCCTTCCCCAATCGCGAGCATCGCGATCACCGAGAAGACGCCAAACACAATCCCGAGCATCGCCAGGCCCGACCGCAGCTTGTGCAGCAGCAGGCTTTTCAGCCCCAGTTGAACCGTGCGGATAATTCGGGACAGACGCATGTCGGAAAGGACTCACAGAGCGGCGGTGGTGGGGAACCACCAAGGCACAAAGGCACCAAGGGAAAGGCAACGATTCTGGTCAGCGGATCTTGAGAGGGGGGGGGGCCGTTTACGTGGATGTCGTATTTCGAGACATGTTGTGGTCACCAGACTTCATTCGTCGATGGACAGGATCTTGCCGTCGCGCATGACGACCCGGCGGCGGGCGTAGCGGGCGACTTCCGGGGTGTGCGTCACCATGATGATCGTTTTGCCTTCCCGGTTCAGGTTGATCAGCATCTCCATGATTTCTTCCCCGGTGGCCGAGTCGAGGTTTCCGGTCGGCTCGTCGGCCAGCAGAATTTCCGGGTTGATCACCAGGGCCCGGGCAATGGCCACCCGCTGCTGCTGCCCCCCGGAAAGCTGCACCGGTCGATGGTCCAGCCGTTCCCCGAGGCCCACCTTTTCCGCCAGTTGGCGACAGTGGTCGCGGTCCGCTGCGGAGATCCCTGGCGCGCCGGGTCGATAGAGCAACGGCAGTTCGATGTTCTCCAGCACCGTGTACTGCTGGATCAGATTGTACTGCTGAAAGATGAATCCGAGTTTCTGGTTCCGAACCCGCGACAGTTCCGCATCGCCCATGCGCGAAACGTCGGTCCCGCCGAGGATGTATTGCCCCGAGGTGGGCCGGTCGAGCGCGCCGAGCAAATTGAGCAGCGTACTTTTCCCGCTGCCAGACTGCCCCATGATCGAGGTGAAGTCGCCATGGGGAAAATCGAGCGACACTCCCGCCAGCGCCTTGACCGTCTGAGGGCCAAGGTCGTAGTGCTTGTGCAGGTCGATCACACGGGCGGCGAAATCCATCAGCCACCTCCGCCCGTCGCCGGGGCATCGCCGCCCCGTGGGGCACCACCTCCGGGCCGGGGCATCGCGGCCAACTCCGAGTCGTCGATCACCTGATCGCCGTTTTTGTCGGCCGCGAGCATGCGATCGCGGAATGCCCCTTCGGGCACTTCGTCGACCTGCAATTTGCCGTCACCGTTTTTGTCCATCCTCCCGACCATCGCTGCCAGATTAGGAGGTCCACCTGCCACGCGTCCGCCGGGCGCTCCACCAGGCCCCGCGGACGGAGCACCGGGTCCCCCGCCTGCGGGCCCACCGGCAGGTCCGGCGCCACGCGCCGGCCGCCCGGGCTTCTCGGAGTTCTGCGAGCCGCGTTCGCCAGAATCGGCGGGCACCGTGATCCCCTTGAACGCGCCATCTTTGGAGGCTTCTTCTTCGGGCACGTCCGTTTCCAGACGTTCCATCTCGCCTCGCAGCGCGGCTCGGGGATTCAACGCGACCCGTTCGTTCTCCGCCAGGCCATCCTTGACTTCGATCGCGATATCGTTCGTGCGACCCACCTTGATTTCGCGGCGTTCAATCTTGTTGTCCAGAACGACAAACGCAAAGTGCCGGCCGCCGCGTTCGATGACCGCCTGAACTGGCACTTGAATGGTTTCCAGAATCCGCTCGACAAGAATCTCCACCTCGGCCGTCAGCCCCGGCTTCAGCGAGCTGGTCACATCCGGCGAATCCTTGATCGCAATGTTGCACTGGTACTCTTTGAGGTTGAAGTTCGGCCAGTTCCCCGACAGGGGGACGAGCGAAACCATGTCGACCTCACCGGTAAACACCACCCCAGGTCGCGCATCCACCTTGATCTTCGCGGGGAGACGCTCGCGGATCAGGTCGATCTTCGATTCATGAATCTTCGCGCTGACCCGCATCTTGCTGACATCGGGCAGATGGATGATCGCCTGCCGTTCGCGGACCGTGGCCCCTTCCGCAATGCTCACTTCCGACTGCCCGCGCGAGTTCCGCTCGTTGGCATATACCACGAGGCCATCCTGCGGCGCGCGGACGGTGCAGAACTCGATCTGCTCCAGAAGCTGCTTGTACTTGTCAGTCTGCAATTGCGCCGTCAGCTCACGCGCTTTGAGGTCGGCTCGGGCTTGCGTTTCCGCCGCCGCCGATTTGCGTTCCACACGCTCCTGCTCGCGCCCGAATTCCTCGGCGTTGGCCCGCTTTTCGGTGATGTTTCGTGTGTACGTGAAGTCTTTCAGAACCCGCTGCTTTTCCAGCGCGACGCCCAGGTCGATCTCCGCCTTGGTCTTGGCAATGCGGTCGGCTTCGAGCTCGCTCTGCGTGGCATAGCCCTTCTTGCTGAGGCGCGTCGTGAAGGCGAACTTTTCCGAGGTGCGGGTCAACTCTTCTCGCTTCAGGGCGACTTCCCCTTCGACGGTCGCGGTCTCCTGAATCGAGTCCCCCTCCTCGTACTTTCGCAGGTCGAGTTCGGCAAGCTGCTTCTTCAGCTTGGCCGCCTCGATATCACTGGTATTTTGCGCCATCGTGATGGCCAGAGCTTCGACCGCCTGCTTCTGGGCGGCAATCGCCTGTTCCATGGCGATCTGCTGCTGGATCATGTCGTTCTTGAACTTCGACGAATCGAGTTCGACGAGGATCGTCCCCTCGGTGACGGCCGTCCCCTCTTCCACGATCTTGATGATCGTGGCCGAACCCTCGACTTTGCTCGTCAGCGTGACGTTCGCGGCCGACTCAAGATTTCCCCGTTCGACCACTGCGATCTCGAGCGGCCCGCGCTTCACCGTCTCGGTAATCAGATCGGCCGGCAGTTTCGCCTGGGCCTTGAACTTCCCCGACAGGAACACCCAGCTCCCGCCGCCCGCCGCGCCGAGAATCACCAGAATCATCAGCAACCGGCCCAGCAGGCTGCCGCGGCGATTCCTTCGGCTGCTCCCGCCGCGAACCTCCCCACCCAGGTGGGGTAAACAGTTCGACTCGGGCGACCGCTGGGCGAGCAGGCGACGCAGCCCGCCCAGCCGCGGGTGGCGGCACGATCGCGGGGACAAGGGCAGGGCCTTCGGTGGATTGACCATGGGACGGTCCTTCGGCGGGTGGAGGCGCGAACCCCGGAAGGGGAGTCAGGCTGGCAGGAGCCAGCGCGGGCAGAGAACCGCTCGCCTGAGCAGCCCTTAACCGTTGCTGGTAAAAGGGATCGTTCCAAAACCCGTACGGGTCGAGTTCCAAAATCCCCATGAAATTATAGATGTTGATCCGGTTCGTTTCATAGATAACCCACGTCTGGATCAATTGATTCTGCGTTTGCAGCACCGAATTCAAAGCTTGCAGCAAATTCAGCCCCTGGTTGCCGCCTCCGCCGGTTGCAGAGGGTCCGGTCGACTGCTCAACGGCAATGTCTAACTGAACATTTGCTGCCCTGACCGCGGCCCGCGACAGGTCGAAATTCCGCTTGTTGACCGTCAGTTGTCGCCATGCTTGACGGATGTCCAGTTTCACCTGGTCCTCCGTTCGCATGTAGTTGCGGCGGGCCTGCTGGTAGCCGATCTGGGACGCCCGGTAAGCGTTCCGCTGTTGGATCAACTGGACCGGTGCGGTGAAGTTCACCCCCGCCCGAATGCTCGACTGGTCGCCCCGGAAATCGAACGGGTTGTGATTGTTGTCCGTGAGTGGCTTCGTTCGGATATCGCCCGCGACCACCACATTCAGCGTCGATTGAAGCTGGTTGGCGGCCACTTCCATACGTCGACGAGCGTCCATGACCTGGGCACGCACGTTCATCAGGTCCTGTCGATTCTCAAGGCCGATCGAGAGCGCCTCTTCCATTTCCATGTCGAACGGGTTGAGTTCGATCATGCCCAAACGCAATCCGATTTGCACAACCTGCAGCCCCTGCGTGACTTTGACCAGGTCTTCCCGCACATCCTTGAGCCGCCCAAACGCCGTTTTGCGGTCTTCGAGCGGGACATCGTCCGGCGTCAGCAGCCGCCGCAGATCGGTCAGCAGCGTAGTGAGAATCTCAAAGTCTTCTTTCTGGGTCGAAAGAAGTCCCAGATCGCGGGACCGCAACCGCAGGGCGAAGTCGCGTTCCTCGTCGTTGGCCAGTTGTTCGAGGCGCTTGGGAAGCACGGCCTCCGTTCGCTCGACATCCTTAGCGACTTCGGGAAACAGCTCGTCGCGGATCCGATGGCTTTGCCGTTCGAGGTCGGACAGCATGTTGCGGAGCGGCTCGACCGGCGGGTCGTCGCTGTCGATGGGAGCAATCGCGTTGACCAGCCCGGTCAGGTCGTCTTGAATCGGGTAAATCTCCGGGCCGAACAGTTGGAACGGTTCGAGCAGCGAATCGTCGATCCCCACGATCGTGTCCGTCGGCAAGCCGAGCACGAGCTTGTAGGTATCAAGCGTATCTTGCAGTTGCCGCTCGGCATTGGCCAACTGGATCAGTTGCTGGGCAAGCTGCGTCTGCAACTGGGCGACCGTCTGGTTGATCACCTCCAGGTTGGTCGCATTAAACAGACCTTCAACCGCGTCGCGATACAGCGCTTCCTTGGAGAGCGCCAGTAGACGATCGCGGTCTTCGCGCGACATCTGCTCTTTCCAGTAGAGCAGCTTCTGCTGAGGGTCGAACCGGAATCGGGGTGAGAGTTCGTCGGGAATGACGAGGTCGGCGGGAAGAGCAGCCAGCGCGGTCGACTGCCACACCGCCTTCTGCGAGACCTGTTCTTTCGTGCGAGCCAGTCGTTCTTCCAGTGCCCGGATGTTCGACTGCTGGTTGTAGATCACCTGCTGCTGCTGGATCAGGCCGAAGTAGCCACCTTGCGACAGAGGTGAGGGAATCGGCCCGCTGCCGGTAAAGACCCCGGGGACGCCCACGTTGACCCCCGCCTGCTGTCCGCCACAGACAATCGTTGTGTAGAACCCCATCCGATAACGGGCAAAGTTCCGAAGCGCATAGAGAACGTCGCGTTCCCCCTGCGTCAGACCTTCCAGCGCGAACCGTCGCCCGCCATTCGCCAGCAGCGGCTGCACCAGCGAGTAACTCAGCACGCTCGTCGTGCTCGACCCATTGCCCCCGCCAAACAGCCAGAGCGTGTTGTTGACCAGTTCCACCGCCCACTGGCCCCCGCCGGGCAACAGTTGGCTCACCCCCGCCCGGTTGGTCGTGCCGACCTGATCGGGCCGACCTGGGAGAATGCTGTAAGTCGTATCGCTGCTGGGACGACGATTGCCGATTCCCAGGAACTGCACGTCGAACAGAAACCGCTGGAACGTGAGCTGCAGCGACGCGAGGTAGAGCGATTCGACAGCCGACTGGTAGTCCCGGCTGTGGACATATGCCAGCGAAACGGCATCTTCCAGGGTCAGCTTTTCGAACCGGGGCAATAGTGCAGGTCGCCCGTAGTTGGCGTTGACGACCGTCTCATCCAGCCCATACGGCTCCAGCCACTTCGGGTTTTCGACCGTGACGGTGTCGCCGAACTTCGAGTGCCACTTCCGATACCCCTTCTTGCCATACGCCTCGTGCATGTAGCCGTGGGCCGCCGGGTCGTCCGGAGGCAGCGGCGGGCAGTTCGGATCGTAGACATCCGCGAAGCGGCTGTTGGCGTCGGGATCGAGATCGATGCGGTCGGGATTCCAGCGGGGGTCGAGGGCTTTCTCCCGCAAGATGCCGTAGGTCTCGTTGTCTGCCTGCTGTCTCCACCGGGCCCGAGAACACCCGGAAACCGCGGTAAGGCAAGCCAATGTCCAGACCAGCATGGCTCGCGCCAACGGACGGACTTGACGTGAAATTCGGGACGAACAGCGCATGAAACCAGAAAGACCAGACCGAACAGGAGCGACATCGCCCCGAAACCCGGGGCGGGAGAGCGACGTGTCTCAAGGGAAATCGTCCCCCCTACAACCGCGCCTCAACGAAAAGCCGGTTGATCCGTCACCTGCGCTCCAAACCCACTCCAATCCGGCGCTCTGGGTGCGACCTGGGAAAACGGGTCAACTTTTCCGATCAGGATTTGACCCGCCGATTTCCCGACCTAAGTTTCGTGTGTCGGCGGCTTCGCCCGCGACGCGGTTCGAACAGAACGCAAGCCGCGTGCGGAACAAGACATACGGAAACAACAGCCCGACGTGACAAGGGTAAGCTGGGAGCTTCGAGGGGACCTTGTCACGTCGGCTGTTTTTGTTCTTTGACAGGCCGATCGCCTGTCCGCGCGATACCATCCGAGGAGTCCTTCAAGGTGCTCCCCATGTCGATGGTTCGCGACGATCTGCTCCGCCTCACCCCTTCGGGCCTGTTCTGTGAACTGGGCGGCTTCTTCGTCGACCCCTGGGGACCCGTCGCCAAAGCGGTGATCACCCACGCCCACGCCGACCATGCCCGCCGCGGCTCGGCCGAGTATCTGACAACCCATTCCGGGAAACCGGTTCTCCAAACGCGAATGGGTCCCAACGCAACGATTCAATCGATCGCGTTCGGCGAACAGATCACCCTGGGAGAAGTCCGAGTTTCGCTGCATCCGGCCGGGCACATCCTCGGCTCGGCCCAGGTCCGGATCGAGCACCGTGGCGAAGTCTGGGTCGTCTCGGGGGATTACAAAGTCGCTCCCGACCATCTCGTCGAACCGTTTGAGCTGGTCCCGTGCAACACGTTCATCACGGAATCAACATTTGGCCTACCGATCTACCGCTGGCGACCGCAGGCCGAGCTGTACGCCGAGATCAATGCCTGGTGGCGAGAGAACCAATCGCAGGGAAAAACGAGCCTGATTCATGGCTACTCGCTGGGGAAAGCCCAACGAATTTTGGCGGGACTCGATCGCACCATCGGCCCGATTTACTGCCACGCCTCGGTGGCGGTCTGTAATCGCGACTACGCGGCCGGGGGCGTGGTCCTCGAAGGCTGGCGCATGCTCTCCGAAGCCCCACCCCGTTGTGACTGGTCGCGAGCGATCATCGTCACGCCACCCCAAGCCCACGGCGGAGACACCCCGCACCGCTACGGCGAGACCAGCAGCGGATTCTGCTCGGGCTGGATGACGACTCGCGGAATCCGTCGCCGCGAGTCGATTGATCGCGGGTTCCCGTTATCTGACCATGCCGACTGGCCGGAACTAACGAGCACGATCCTCGCCACCGGCGCGGAGCGGGTCTACGTGACCCACGGTTCAACAGCGACGCTCGTCCGCTGGCTGACAGAACGGGGCCTCGATGCCCGCCCCTTGCGCACGCAGTACGGCGATGAAGGTACCGCGGACGATGCCGTCGCAGTGGAGCCGGGGGCGGGGGCGAATTGATCGGCCTTGATTCCGAAGCGAGGGACCCGCGTGGCAGCGTTGCGGGGGAAGCCTCACGGCTTCCGCTACTCCCGATTCGCTACAATTTCGTAAAGGCGGGGCCGTTGCCGTCGGACGGACCGCGGCCGGCTTTGTGACCCGTGGATTCACTGGATGGAAGCGTTTGTTCGGCTGTTTGTCGCGCTCGATGCGACAACGAAAACGCAGGAGAAGCTGGCGGCTCTGGTCGACTGGTTCTCTCGATCGAGCGCGTCCGATGCCGCCTGGAGTCTGTTCTTCTTGTCTGGGCGAAAACTGCCTCAACTGGTCCCTGCCAAACGTCTGCGTGCGCTCGCATCGACCCTCGCCGAGATTTCTCCCTGGCTGTTTGAAGAAGCCTATGCCGCCGTCGGAGACCTCGCGGAGACGGTCGCCCTGTTGCTCCCGACAGACCTCGTTGAACCCGCCGAACAGTCCCCGCCGAAAGCGGCCTCGGGTGGCCTCTGGTCGGTTGATCACGGCCCACTCCCTCCAGACTCCGGACTTGCGGCCTGGGTCGACGCCTATCTGCAACCCCTCCGCGGAGCCGACGAGGCGACACAGTTCCGATTACTCAAGCGGGCCTGGAGCCAGCTCGACCCCACCGGGCGATTTGTCTGGAACAAGCTGCTGACCGGCGGGTTTCGCGTCGGAGTCTCGCAATCGCTGGTGACACGGGCCGTCGCCGAAGCGAGCGGCTTGCCTGTCGATCTCGTGGCGCACCGTCTCATGGGGGAATGGCGGCCCACTGCCGAGTTTTACGCCCGCCTGGTCTCCACAGAAGGAGACCAGGTCGACGCCGCACGCCCCTACCCGTTCGCGCTCGCCCAGTCGCTGGTCCCCCCCGGTTCCGGAGCGCCTGACACCCTGTTCCCATCCGCCATTGGGCAACTCCCCGGACGACCGGAAGACTACCTCGCCGAGTGGAAATGGGACGGCCTTCGAGCCCAGCTCGTACGCCGTAGCGGAGCACCGTTGTTGTGGTCGCGCGGGGACGAACTGCTGACCGATCGATTTCCCGAACTCGATTCGGCTGCGAGAAAGCTGCCGGAAGGAACGGTGCTCGATGGGGAACTGATCGCCTGGCGCGACGGGCAGGTCTTGCCCTTCACCCTGCTCCAGAAGCGGATCATGCGGAAGACACTCAGCCGCTCGATCCTGGCCGAAGTCCCCTGCAGCTTTGTGGCGTTCGATCTGCTCGAACACAACGGCATCGATTGGCGCTCGCGTCCCTTGCGCGAGCGAAGAGCCGCCCTCGAACAGTTGCTGACAGCCCCACAAGCTGAGCGAAACGCGGCGTCAGAGCAGGCCCCCGCTCAGTCTTCGACCATCCGCATCGCCGAAGCCTTCTACGGCAAATCGCCCTCAGAACTGACGGCCCTGCGTGCCGAAAGCCGCGAACGTGGCGTCGAGGGACTGATGCTGAAGCGTCTCGATGCTCCGTACTGTGCTGGTCGGGAGGAGGCCGGGTGGTGGAAATGGAAAGTCGACCCGTACACGGTCGATGCCGTGCTCGTCGCCGCCCAGGTGGGACATGGGCGGCGGGCCAATCTGTTCACCGATTACACATTCGCCATCTGGGAAGGCGAGACGCTCGTGCCGTTCGCCAAGGCCTATTCAGGACTGACCGACGCGGAACTAAAGGAGATTGACGCCCTGGTTCGACAATCGACCGTCGACAAGTTTGGACCCGTCCGCAGCGTGACGCCCCAACTCGTGTTCGAGCTCGCCTTCGAGAATCTGCAGCGTTCGTCCCGACACAAATCGGGAATCGCAGTCCGATTTCCGCGCATCCTCAGGCGACGAACCGACAAATCGATTCGCGACGCCGACACGCTCGAACGGGTGCTGGCCCTGTTGCCCTCGCTGTCGTCTGCTGCCGTTCCGTCACGGGAGCGAGGCGAAACAATCTCGCGGCAACGGACGTTTGCCTGGGCCGAGCCGAATCCCGAAGCCGGGGACGCGCGATGACCCGCAAGACGGTTCCTCGAAAGGCAACTGGTCTCGACCGTGTACTGAGCTGGTTCGTGGGTCGCAACTGGTCGCCGTTCGCCTTTCAGTTGCGGGTCTGGCGCGACTATGCCCGCGGCCGCAGCGGGCTGATTCATGCCACGACGGGGACCGGGAAAACCTACGCCGCGTTTCTGGGTGCGGTGATCGAATGGCTGGACGAGAGCCTCCCCCTTCCGCCGGCCACCACCACCAACGACGAGACCGGGACTGCCATCCCCGCGAAACGGTCAGCCGCCCGGCAGCGGGCCGCCAAACGCGCAGCCGCGATTCCACTCCGCGTGCTGTGGGTGACACCGCTACGGGCTCTCGCGGCCGATACAGAAGTCGCGCTCCGCAAGCCACTGGACGAGCTGGAGCTTCCCTGGTCGGTCGAACGGCGCACGGGCGATACCTCGGCCTCCGTGCGGTCGCTGCAAAAACAGCAACTGCCGAGCGTTCTGATCATCACCCCCGAAAGCCTCAGTCTGCTGCTCACCCACGCCGACGCCAGCGATCGGCTACGCGACCTGAAGCTGATTGTCGTCGACGAATGGCATGAGCTGCTCGCCTCGAAACGCGGAACGCAGACCGAACTCGCCCTCGCCCGAGTTCGCAAGCTCTGCCCCCAGGCACGCACCTGGGGCTTGACCGCCACGCTCGGGAATCTCGATGTCGCGCTCCAGGTGCTGCTCGGTCGCCCCAGGCCCAGCAACTTGGGATCTGCCTCTCCCGCCAACCTGGAACCGCCCATCCCCACCGCCGACGGGTGGCTGATCGATGCCCTTCCCGGCGAACTGATCGAAGGCGAGATCGAACGCGAGTACCACGTCGAAACCCTCATCCCCGATTCCATGGAGCGGTTTCCCTGGGGCGGCCATCTGGGCCTCAAAATGCTGGAGCCTGTCGTCGCGGCCATCGACCGGGCCAGCACTTCGCTCGTGTTTACCAACACCCGCTGGCAGACGGAGATGTGGTACCAGTCGCTGCTCAAGGCCCGTCCCGATTGGGCCGGGTTGCTCGCGTTGCACCACGGTTCGCTCGACCAGCCCGTCCGCCTGTGGGTCGAAGAGGGGCTGCGGACCGGAAAACTCAAGGCGGTGGTCTGCACCTCCAGTCTCGATCTGGGCGTCGACTTCGCCCCCGTCGATCAGGTCATCCAGATCGGCAGCCCCAAAGGCGTGGCCCGCTTGCTCCAGCGGGCCGGACGCAGCGGACATCAACCGGGCGTCACCTCGAAACTGGTCTGCGTGCCAACGAGTGCGCTCGAACTGATCGAGTTCGCCGCGGCCAAACGCTGCCTCTTCGCGGGCGAAATCGAAGGCCGCACACCGATCGACCGTCCACTCGACCTGCTCGCGCAGCATGCCGTCACCCTCGCCCTGGGGACCGGGTTCACGCGCGAAGAGTTTCTCGACGAAGCTCGCTCCACCTGGGCGTACCGCGGGTTGACCGAGTCCGAACTCGACTGGGTGCTCGATTTCATCACCCGCGGTGGCGAGGCGCTGCGGGCCTATCCGGAGTACCGCCGGGTCGACCTCGTGGACGGCGTCTATCGTGTCACCAGCCCGGACATCGCCCGTCGGCATCGCATGTCGCTCGGCACGATCGTCAGCGAAACGCAGATTCAGGTCGTCTACGTCACAGGCGGGCGACTCGGCACCGTCGAAGAGTCATTCATCTCCCGATTGAAACCGGGTGACGTGTTCACGTTCGCTGGGAAGTGCCTGGAACTCGTCCGGTTTCGCGATCTGCAGGCCCAGGTGCGGAGATCGAAAAAGAAGACCGGCCCCATTCCACATTGGGCGGGCAGCCGGATGCCATTCTCGACCGAACTGGCGGCCGCCGTTCGCTATCAGTTGGAGGAAGCCCAGGCCGGTCGGTTTGGTGGCCCGGAGATGGAACGGGTCCGCGGCTTGATCGAGATCCAGACGCGGTGGTCGCGACTGCCGGTCTCGCGCGAATTGCTAATCGAACGGCTGAACACCCGCGAGGGCCAGCACCTGTTCTTTTTTCCGATGGAAGGCCGCCTCGTCCATGAAGGACTCTCGGCCCTGTTCGCCTACCGCCTCGCCCGAATCCGGCCGATCACGTTTAGCATGTCGGTCAACGACTATGGATTCGAACTCCTGTCTGCCGAGCCTGCCCCGATCGAGGAAGCCCTCGCGGCTGGATTGCTGTCGACCGAGCATCTCGCCCGCGACATTCTCGCGAGCCTCAACTCTGTCGAGATGGCCAAGCGCCAGTTCCGCGAAATCGCCCGCGTGGCCGGACTGATCTTTCAAGGCTTTCCCGGAGCCAACAAAACCGTGAAGCAGCAACAGGTCTCCAGCGGCCTGCTGTTCGACGTGTTCACCGACTACGACCCGGGCAACCTGCTATTGCACCAGGCGCAGCGGCAGGTGCTCGAGTACCAACTGGAGCAGAGTCGGCTGGCCGCGGCGCTGGAGCGACTGGGCGAATCGCAAGTGCTCCTGGTCGACGTGCCACGTCCCACACCGCTCGCATTTCCGCTGATGGTCGACATGCTGCGCGAGCGACTGTCGACCGAGAAACTAGGCGACCGCGTCCGCAAAATGCAGGTCGCTCTGGAAGCCGAGGCCGACGCCCCCAAGCCCGCGCCAAAAGCTCCCGCCCGCTGGGGCCGCCGCCGGAAAACGGCCCCTTAATGTCACGTGGGGCGCGGCCCGCATCTGCCCCCGCCAACCCCACCTCGATCCACCTGAAATAGCCGGAGCGGGGCTCGAACCCGCACACCCTTTACGGATACAGGATTTTAAGTCCTGTGCGTCTGCCAGTTTCGCCATCCGGCCATGGGTTTTCGTTTCAGTTCCATCGTCCGTTACGCCAGACGCTCCGCAGTCCGAGGCAGTGTGGCTGGCCAGGGTCTCGCAAAGTCCGGATCAGCCCTGGCCACGCCGCAACCTCCGTCTCGGCGCGGACATCGGCAACGACGGTCTGGTACCGCATTGTGGGCAACCCGCAGTCGGCCCTCAACCCGCAATCAGTTTGTTTCGGCTAACGAGCGCTGTTCTTCAGAGCAACGCTCCTCCAGCACACGCTCGGCGATCTGACGAATCCGCTTCACCATCGCATGCAGGCCGTTGGACCGCGACGGGCTGAGGTGCTTGGCCAAGCCCAGCTTGGTCAACAAGGCCCGCACGTCGAACGCGAGGATCTCTTCGGGGGTTTTGTCGGCATAGCAGATCAGCAGAATCGCGATAATCCCGCGGACGATGATCGAGTCGCTGTCGGCAGTGATCTCAATCCGCACCGGTTCGCCAGCGATCGGCTTGGCCAGCAGCCAGACCTGGCTTTGGCAGCCTTGCACCTTGAACTCGTCCCGCTTGAGGGCAACCGGCAGATCGGGCAAATCCTGCCCCAACTCGATGATGTACTCGTACCGGTCGTCCCAGTCGTCCATCTGATCGAATTGGGAACAAAGATCATCAAGAGTCATTGGGAACCTGCTTCGTCTCGTTTCGATGGGGACAACGTATGATCGGCGGGACGCGATTCGTCGGTCGGTACCAAGAGCCGCAACCTGCCCGGGGGCATCTGACCCCGTCTGGTACACGGTGCGACGCAACCAAGGCTGCAGAATTGTAGCAGGCGGTGAACGGGTGCGATGGTTTCGGCCACGCCCAAGAGGGCGATTGCCCCAGGGAACCGGCTTCCGAGCGCCAACACATCCGGCTCCTGAGAGTTCGGCCAAAAGCGGAGCTTCTCCCATCAGAAAATCGATCTGTGCACGGGTGCGTGCGGGAGTCTCCGGGCAGGAGTAACATCAACCCTTATGCATGTGTCGTTTGCACGTTTTTGAGGAGCTCCGCAATGGTTGCAAGGTTGGCGTGGTCTATCCGCATGAGACGGGACTGGTTCCGATTTTCGGCAGGGCTGCTCGTCCTGAGCGTGCTGCTGTTCGCAGCCCCTCTTGGCGCATTACGAGCCGACGACGAGAAACTGCGCATCGTCGTCTTTGGAGCACATCCGGACGATGCCGAGTTCAAAGCCGGTGGCACGGCCCGAAAATGGGCCAAGTTAGGGCATCACGTCAAACTCTGCTCGGTGACGAATGGCGATATTGGCCACTGGCAGATGGCAGGTGGACCGCTGGCGCAGCGCCGGGCCGCCGAATCGGCCGCGGCTGCCGAGAAACTGGGCGTGACCTCGCAAGTGCTCGATATCCATGACGGGGAGTTGGAACCGACGCTCGAAAACCGTCGCCTCATCACCCGCGTGATTCGCGAATGGAAAGCGGACATCGTGATCTCGCATCGTCCGTGGGACTATCACCCCGACCACCGCTACGTCGGCATTCTGGTGCAGGATGCCGCGTTCATGGTGACGGTCCCGTTCTTCTGCCCGGACACACCACCTCTCAAGAAGAACCCGGTGTTTCTGTTCTCGAGTGACGGGTTCCAGAAGCCGTATCCGTTCAAGCCAGATGTCGTTGTCGCGCTCGACGATGTGTTCGATGACAAAGTCGAAGCGCTGCATGAGCTGGAGTCGCAGGTCTACGAGGGTGGCGCCGGCGGCAGCGAGGAATCGGTTCGGACCGTCCCGCGCGATACCGAAGTCGAGGCGCGAAAAGCCTGGCTCAAGACACGCTGGCAGGCTCGACAATCCGGAGAAGCCGATCGATTCCGGCTCGATCTGATCCGGCTGTACGGCGACGAGACGGGGAAGGCCGTGAAGTACGCCGAAGCGTTCGAACTGTGCGAATACGGTCGGCGACCATCGGCCACGGAACTCGCGCAACTGTTCCCGTTCTTCCCGGCGGAAAAGAAATAGCCCGCGATGCTGTCAGGCAAAACCCGACCATCGCGTCAGGCCAAAGAAAAACCGCGACCGGAGAGTCCGACAGACTTCGGGACGCTCCGGTCGCGGGAGGCAGGCTTGGAAAACTTCCTTGTCCAGGGGGCACCTTGAATTCGCGTCGCGCGATACCCACTGCGATCAGCACCGGGGTTAGCGCTGGACCTTGCCGAGGAATCGGCCCCCACTCATGAACATTCCCCCTTCGCAGGGGTAACACCATTCCACCCGGACCCGGTACTCGAACTCCCGAGTATCGCTGGCCAGCTTCACCGTCACTTCACCGATGGAAAGTGATCCGCGGTGGAACAGGCCAATGCCGCTGCGACTGATTTCACGCGTCATCGCGGGGACAACATTGCCCCGGCTGGTCACGATTTCAGCCGGCACGGACAGTTCAATCCGTTCGACGGTCCGATTATGCGTTTCCGGCGATTCCTCGATCGACTCGAGGACCCGCCGCAACTCTTCAACAGTGGGACGCGCCCACGGATCGTGCGACATGGTGTGCTTCCTGGCCCCGACAACACCGACGACGGACAGGCCTTTGCTCGGGCGAGCTCCGCGGCCGTCTCGTTCACGAGCAAACCTTAGGTCACACACTGGCGAGGGCAACTGGCACTCTCACCAAATCGCCAGACCTGCAAGTTTTGCCTCCAAGGACCCCGGATTCCCGGAACACCAATCCTCGATCAGGCGTGACGAGACCACCGAAGCGGTACGGGTCGCGCCATTCGATACAACCGTTATCGCAAGGCCGGACCCGCGTTGTCCGCCCGATTCAGACGGCATCGTTCCACCTGCACCGACTTGTCTTCAGCCGACCCATGAATCCGGCCGATCACCCTTCGAGAGTCTGTACTTCGAGCCCCGACGGATCGCCCGGCTCTCCCGCGACCCCGCGAAAGTCCGCCGTGGCCCGTCCGTTTGTCCCAGGCAATTCCGTCGCCCGCCCCTCACGGCTGTCGTCCAGCCTGTCGAGACTCGCACAAGGGGCCGCCGTACCACAGGCCCCCAGCCAGGTGCCTATTCAGGTCCGTGCGGAACCCCGTCGAGAGACCCGCGTCGAACCGTCACCGACTGCGGCGGTCATTGCTCCCGCGAATGTCGAACCAAAGGCAACTCCGGAGACCTCGACGGACCTCGACAACTGGCTTGCCCTCTGGGAAGACCGTGAGGAACTGATCGCCTACCGGCTGGCCCTGATCGATGGTCAGTTCGAAGCGCTCATCCGCAAACGCGAACTCGAAGGGGCGGCCACCCCCCCTCCAACCGTTCCCGAACTTGTCGCTTCGCTCACGCAACTGTTCCCGGAAGTCTGAGCCGCCGGACTACGTCTCGTGCGTTTCTGCCGATCCGCGGCGTGCGTTGCGTCCGAGGGTCCTGCCGCAGCAGGCACCAATTAGAGGTGCTCGGACCGCAGGCCAATCCCTTCGTATTGAAATCCAAGCTCTTTCATCTGGGCAGGGTTGTAGAGGTTCCGCCCGTCCAGAATCAGCGGTCGCTTGAGCAGTGACTTCACGGTGGCGAAGTTCGGGTTTCGGAACTCGTTCCACTCGGTGACGATGCAGAGCGCGTCGGCTCCGTCGATCGCATCGTACTGACGTTCGCAGTACACGAGCTTATCGCCGTAGATCGCCCGGACGTTTTCCTGGGCGACGGGATCATGGACGCGAACCTTGGCCCCATCGGCAAGCAACGCGTCGATCAGCACCAGCGACGGGGCTTCGCGAATGTCGTCCGTCCGGGGTTTGAACGACAGGCCCCAGACGCCAATCGTCTTGTCCGCCAGGCCACCCGGGAAGTATTGGACGAGTTTGCCGTACAGCACTTGCTTCTGGGCATCGTTGACGGTGTCGACCGCTTCAAGAATCTTCGTGAGCAACTGGTGGTCTTCGGCCACGCGCATCAACGCCCGAACGTCCTTCGGAAAACAGGAGCCGCCGTATCCAACCCCTGGAAACAGGAACTGGAATCCAATCCGCTGGTCGTGGCCGATCCCCCGCCTCACGTCGTTGACATCCGCCCCCACCTTGTCGCAGAGATTCGCCATCTCGTTGATGAAGCTGATTTTTGTGGCCAGCATGCAGTTGGCGACGTACTTCGTCATTTCCGCGCTTTCGAGGCCCATCACCAGAAACGGCTTCTCGGTGCGCAGAAACGGCTTGTAGAGATCATTCATCTTCTGGCCAACATCTGCGTGCAGCACACCAACCACCACGCGATCCGGCTTCGTAAAGTCGTCGATCGCGCAGCCTTCCTTCAGGCACTCGGGATTCGAGCAGATGCGACAGTCGCGACCCGTCAACTCTTTGAGACGCTCGTATACCTTCCGGTTTGTACCGACCGGAACCGTGCTCTTGACGACGACGATGGTCGCGGGATCG
>JAIXZD010000460.1 GCA_027489895.1 Planctomycetaceae bacterium | reverse complement strand
GTGAGGGTGGTGCGGGTGTTGGTGAGGCCATCTTCGTCGTAGCTGCAGCCGGTGTGTTCGACGATCAGCAAAGCCCGCAAGAGCGGCTGGGCGAGAATCGCCGGGAGGAAGAAGTACCACAGGGCATACGGGTAGCCCAGGGCGATCGACACTCCGGCCAGCACATAGACGGCCAGTTGCAGGCTCGCCGAGATGGCGACTTTCAGGCGGCCATGCTCGGGGACAAACGGATAGGACCGGCCGCCCGTCAGCGCGAGCTTCAAGAAGGTGAGCGGCCGACGGAGCCAGAACCCGATCCCGCTGATCTCCCAGGCGTACCCCATGAACGACGTGGGCTTGGGGTCCATCAGTTCGGGGTCTTTTTCGGGATCCTGGGTGTAGCGGTGATGCCAGGTGTGGTAGTGGCGGTAGTACGTGAAGTTGTAAAAGCTGAGCAGCCCGGCCAGCCAGCCCCAGACTTCGTTGGCCCATTTGTTGGCGAAGGCGGTGCGATGCACGCATTCGTGCATTGGGGCGAACATGGTGACCAGCGTGAACCCGTGCAGCACCATGGCGGGCCAGACGAGCCAGGGCTGGGCACTGTGCATCGCGGCGTAGACGAGGCCGGCTGTCGCCGCCATCACGCCCAGATGCGCCGCCGCCCGCAGAGCGCCGAGTGCGTTCGACCGATGGCTGAGCTGCTTGAGGATCGCCATGTCGAGCGTTTTGCGGCCGGCGAGACCGGCCGTCCCCATATCCAGCCCGCCCGAATCCGGAATTGCTCCCGTCGCCATGTTGCACCTCGCCAAAGGGGGTCGCCCGAACCGTAGGCCCAGACACCACTCCACCACCAGAGCGCGGTGTGGCAGGGTGTTCGTCACGTTCCTCGCTGCAGATCAACCGTTCTTCGATCCTGACCTGTCACGCTAAACGGACCGGGCGCCCCGATCAAGCCGACGGCCAGTTCCGCAGGCGTCACCGGGAGAGGCGGAGGCGTTAGGCCCGGACATTTGGGCTCGTTTACCACCAAGACACCAAGAGCACCAAGGAAAGGCAGGTGGAAGAGTCCCTGCTGTCGGCCTCGCGGTCGGGACCATCGGCGCCTTCAATTGGATGTGGATGAACTCGTCGTGACTGGGATGTCATCTGGTGCGGAGGGATTCGAACAGCGCGAGGGTGAGCTGGGCGGTGGGACGGGTGCCCAGTTGGGAATGCACGGCGGTTCGGCCGGCCTGTGCCTTTGTGATGCGGCGGTCGTGATCGGTGAGGAGACCGTCGAGTTTTTCGGCGAGATCGGCCGCATTCTCCGGTTCGAACAGTTCGCCTCCGCCGGTGCGGGCGAGCATTTCCGGGAACGCGCCGTGGGCCGGTTGAACCACGGGAACGCCGTTGGCCATCGCTTCCAACACCGAGAGTCCCTTGGGCTCGCGATAGGTGGTGGGTAGCGAGAAGAGGTCGAGCGATTGCAGGAAGGCGACTTTTTCGGCATGCGTCTCGGGGCTGCCAATCGACTCGAAGCCCGTCCCCCAGGATGCGGTCCGCGCGACGATATCGGCGTAGTAGGCCTCGTCGCGCGCTCCCAGGTAGCCCCCGACACGCAGCCGAACTTCGGGATGAGTGGTCCGCAGTCGGTCAACGGCATCGACCAGCAGGTGCAGCCCTTTCTCCGGACAGATGCGTCCGAAATAGCCAATGGTGGGCGGCGACCCGAGCTGCGTGCGGACCTCGCCCACGTGGCCTTCGAGATCGATCCCGAGCGGGACGACGTGCATGCGGTCGGTCGGCAGCCCGATGTATTCGGCCATGAACTGGCCGTAGTACTGGCTGTGCGCGAGAAAGGCATCGAAGTCGCCCGCGCGGTCGCGCAGCAGGGCGAGGGCCTGCGTGCGGTAAGGCTCGATCAGGTCCTTCAGGAAGATGTCGTCCCCCTGGAGCAGACAGACCGCGGGTCCGGTGAATCGCGGCCGAATCGCGCGAAGCGACCCGGCCAGCAGCGCGTTCGAGTAAATCAGCACGTCGGGTTTCAGGTGGCCAATGTAGTCGGCGAGTTCTTCCACGGCCCGATGCTGGACGCCCTCGGCCCCGGCGAGGTTGGAGAGGGTCAACTCGCCCAGTTCCCGCGCGTCGTTGCTGACGCCGAACTGTGTCGCCCAGCGGATGAAATTCGGCCGATCGACCCATCGGCGGAGAAACCCGGGCATCCGTCGCCAGACCGGAGAGACGACATCGAGATAGAGGTTGATCCCGCCGAGAAACACCCGCGACTGGGAGACGTTCTGCTCATCGACGCGGATGGGCGTGTACATCGGGAGGAGGGAGACTTCGACACCGAGGTCCATCAAGGCGCGGGCCAGGGCGTTGTCGTGCATGCACGACCCGCAGAACATTCCGGCCCCGCCGGCGGTAATGAAAGCGACATGCATGCGACGCAGCCAGATCCCCGGAGGGTGCAGTGGTTTTTGATAGGTTGCGGGGTTGGTCGCGAGCGGGGGGGGCGCTCGGCCTCCGGGCGCTAACGCTTCCGGATCCCACGGACTACGACAGTTGGCTGGAAGTCGGGGGGCTGCACCGGGTGCCGGAAGCAGCTCGCGAACGGAAGCCAAATACTCCGTCGTTTCTGTATGCTGACAATTGAATCGCCGTCGAGCGAGTTCGGCAGCGGAATTGACCAAGGACCGTCGCTCCCCACCCCTTGAGAGAAGGACGAATTCGATGCGAGCCTGGACTGTCTGTCTGTGCGTGGGAAGCCTGTTCGCGGGAGTTGTGGGAATGACGACACCGGCTGCCGCGGAACCGCTGGTCATGGTCTCGTCGTTCGCTCCGGGCGAGAAAGGGGGCCTGCATGCCTTTCGACTCGACCCTTCGACGGGATCACTGAAGAAGGTTCACAGTCAGCCGGGGATTGAGAATCCGTTCTTCTTCGCGATCTCTCCCGACCGCAAGTTTTTGTACGCGATCGATGTGCCCAAGTTCGGCGGCCCCGAGCCCGAGCGGCTCGCGGCGTTTCGGTTTGATGCCAATTCGGGAGCGCTGGAACTGATCGGGCGGCAGACCACGAAGGGGACGGCGTCTTGTTTTGTGGACATCGACCCGACCGGCTCGGCGGTGCTCGTGGCCAACTATTCTTCGGGGAATGTCATCTCGTATGCGCGGAAGGCGGATGGGAGTTTGTCGGAGCCGGTGTCGTTTGTGCAGCATGCGGGGTCGAGCGTGAACCCGGCCCGGCAGAAGGAACCGCATGCTCATGGCTTCGTGATCAGCCCGGACAACAAATACGCCTACGCCGCCGATTTGGGGATCGACCAACTCGTCGCCTACACGCTCGATGTGAAGACGGCGACGCTGGCGTCCAACCCCGCGCAGCCGTTCGTGCGGACGCCGCCTGGGGCTGGTCCGCGGCATCTCATCTTTCATCCGAACGGCAAGTGGCTGTACGTCATCAACGAGCTGACGAACTCGGTGACGCGGTTCCAGTATCAGCCCGAGGGGGGTCTGCTCACCGAACGGCAGACGATCTCGACGCTACCTGGCGATTTCACCGGAACGAGTCATACGGCCGATCTGAAGATCACGCCCAACGGCAAGTTCCTGTATGGCACGAATCGCGGGCATGACAGCGTTGCCGCGTATCGCATTGCCGAGACGGGCGATCTGGAATTGATCGAGATCGTGCCCAGTTTGGGGAAGGGTCCGCAGAATCTGGCGATCACCAAGTCGGGGGGGCTGTTGCTCTGCGCGAACATGGCGGGCGATGGAAGCGTCGCGGTGTTCAAGATCGGTGCGGATGGCCGGTTGACGTCGGCGGGCGCGCCGGTTGATGTCGTTTCGCCCGCGTGCATTCGCATTCTGGAGTAAGAGGCGTTGTGCTCCATCCATCGATCAATGTCAGGCTGCGTCAGAACGGAGCAAGTCAAAAGTCAAAAGTCAAAAGTGATGGTGTCGGGCAGGCCCGACCTGTTCTTTCTGCCTGATATTGATCGGTAGATGGACGAGTAGGGTGGGCACTGAGGCTGTGAGTTTTTGGTAACCCGAAGCGTGAGCGAGGGACCCCGCGCCCCCCGCAGGTCACGATGTCCCCGGTATCCACGCTGGGTCCCTCGCTCACGCTTCGGGTTACCATCGAGAATTCGGCGGTTGTCCGACAAGATCACGGCCTCGCTGCCGACCAGTGCTCACCAACGCCCAACCTGCAGGCGACTCGCGGTAGCGGCGTGTGTGGCGCGCGCTCCATGTCCCACCGACCCCTCACAGGGTCGGCTCGCCTGTCTCATCGTCAAAACTCAGCGTCAATCGTCACAAGAGCGCTGGTGGGCGGTGCCCGCCCTACTCGTTCCAGGCGGTGTGGAGGATGTCGTAGGCGGCTTCCAGGGCCTGGGGGAGGATGTGGGTCGCGGCGACGACGGGCATGAAGTTGGTGTCGCCCGACCAGCGGG
>JAIXZD010000348.1 GCA_027489895.1 Planctomycetaceae bacterium | reverse complement strand
CGCTGGCCGAACTGACCGACTTCAGCCGCCCCGCCAGCGACATGCCGTCGAGATTTCCCCCGCATGAAGCGCTGGATGCCGCGCTGAACATTGCGAAGTACTACAAGCGGATGCAGCGGAAGAACGTGGTCACGCGCTACGCCCAGGGACTGCCCGAGGTCACCCTGCCCCGCGACCTGCTGGTCCAGGTGATTCTCAACCTGGTGCTGAACGCGATGGATGCCACGGCCGAAGGAGGCACGATCGAACTGGCCCTGGAGTTGGCGCCGAGTGTATCCACGTCTCCCGGCGATTCGACGCTGGGTTCACAGGTCCCGCCGGAAGTCTCGCGATTGGCGGTGCGGGTGCTGGTTACGGACAATGGCTGTGGAATCGCAGAGGGCGATCAGTCGCGGGTCTTCCACCCGTACTTCACCACCAAGCCGACGGGCACCGGGTTGGGTCTGTTTGTCTGCCGGCAGCTGGTCGAGCAGCGGCTGCATGGGCGGATCGATCTGCTGCAATCGTCTCCTGCGGGAACCACGTTCGTGGTTGATCTTCCCGCAGGTTAGGGACCTGCAAAGTTTCCGGCGGGCAGTGCCGATGATTGGGGCGGGAAGGTTTTTCCATTCAGGTGCGGTACGTTTCCACCAGTGCGGTGTTTAATCGGGGGGAAGGTCGAATGCCTCCGGGCGCTGAGGCTTCCAGCCTCCCGTTTGTGCGCCACGTGTTTCTGTTGGACTGACTGCATGTTGTCGATTGCGTTTAAAGAGTGGTCTGTGATCTGCCGGGCGCTCGAGCTGGGCCTGCAGACGCTGATTTTGCGGAAGGGCGGGATCGACGAGGGTCGCGACGGATTCCGGGTGGCGCACGACCGGTTCTGGCTCTATCCGACGCGGTTTCATGCGTCTCGCGAACAGCTTTCCCCTCTGGCGGTGCCGTTACTGGACGAACTTTCCGAGCCGCCCTCGGGGCGGGTCGTGCTGTCACTGGTGGCCGAGGTGACGCAGGTTCATACGCTGACCAGTGTCGATCAGGCACTCGCTCTTTCCGGACTCCATGGCTGGTCAGACGAGACCATTCAGACGCGGTTTCATTACCGTCAGCCGGGCTTGTTCTTGCTCGTTACCCGGATTTCCGTCCTGCCCGTGTCCGTGGTGATTGAAGACGCGCCGGCCTACACCGGTTGCAAGAGCTGGGTGCCGCTCGCCGGGTCGTTCGACCCGACCGCCGCTCGACCGGTTCTGGACGAGGCGCGGTTTGAGGCGGAGGTCCGCGAAATCGAACGGCGATTGGCCTGATTTCGCGCTGTTTTCCGCGCTCGGGAGCGCGTCCTCAGGCGCGACATTTTGCGGGCGGTGACGACACTCCAAGTGCCGTGGCGCTCCCCCTGCGCCCGTTTGTGAAACCCCCCTCGATCTGATAAGATTTCGAGATCGTGAGGTGACGGGGGAGTCGGCTCACAAATTATTGCCTGACTTGGAGTTACGAATTGTCGAACGATGGCAGTGAGGCGCCGGAACGAGTTCGCATTCTCGACATTCAGGACGAGATGCGGACGAGCTATTTGACCTACGCGATGAGCGTCATTGTCAGCCGTGCGCTGCCCGATGTCCGCGATGGTCTCAAGCCGTCTCAACGGCGGATTCTCGTCGCGATGAACGATTTGAACCTGGGGCCGAACTCGGCCCGGGTGAAATGCGCGAAGATCTCGGGCGACACGAGCGGGAACTACCACCCGCACGGCGACGGGTCGATCTACCCGACGCTGGTGCGCCTCGCGCAGCCTTGGGTGATGCGGGAAGTGCTGATCGACAAGCAGGGCAACTTCGGGTCGCTCGCCGGGCTCCCCCCCGCGGCGATGCGGTACACCGAAGCCCGGCTCTCGGCCGTCGCCTCCGAAATGATGCAGGACATCAATCGCGACACGGTCGACTACATCCCGACTTACGACGGCCGCAACACCGAGCCGGTGGTGCTGCCGTGCAAAGTGCCCAACCTGGTGGTGAACGGGTCGAACGGGATTGCCGTCGGGATGGCGACGAGCATTCCCCCGCACAACCTGGGTGAGACCTGCGGTGCGGTGATTCGCCTCATCGACGATCCCGATTGCGGCATTGACGAGCTGATTGAAGAGCTGCCCGCGCCCGACTTCCCGACGGGCGGCATCATCTGCGGGCGGATGGGCGTGCGTCAGGGGTACATGACCGGCCGGTCGACGCTGACGCTGCGAGCCCGCACGCATTACGAGACCGAGAAGAACTCGGATGTGATCGTCGTCACCGAGCTCCCCTACATGGAGACACGGGACCGCATTCGCGAAAAGCTGGAACTGCTGGTCCGGGAAGACAAGATCAAGGGGATTTCGCGGGTGGTCGACCTGACCGACCGCACCCTGCCCGACTGGAAGGTCCGCCTGCACATCGTGTTGAAGCGGGATGCGGACAAAGAGGTGGTGCTCAACCAGCTCTTCCAGTTCTCGCCGCTGCAGACGACGTTTTCGATCATTCTGCTGGCGCTGGTGGGTGCCCGCCCGCAGACGCTGACCCTGAAAGAGATGCTGCAGGAGTTTTTGCGGCATCGGGTGGACGTGCTGCGCCGCCGGACGGAGTTCCTGCTGGCCGAGTCGCGGAAGCGGAAGCATACCGTCGAAGGGATGCTGATCGCGCAGCTCAACATCGACGAAGTGATCAGCACGATTCGCAACTCGCCGAGCCGGTCCGAAGCGAAAGACCGTCTGCAGTTGCTCGAAGTCCCCGGCGGGCTGATCGAGCGGGCGCTGGGATCCGATGGCTACAAGGTGTTCCAGGATGAGCGCGGGGCGGCGGACAGCTACAGCCTGTCGCCGAATCAGGCCGAGGCGATCGTCGCGATGCAGTTGGGGTCGCTGGCGGGGCTGGAACGGGACAAGCTGGGGGCCGAGTTCGGGTCGCTTCTGGGCGATATTGGCGAGTATCTGCGGCTGCTCTCGGACGAAGCGAACATCCTCTCGGTCATTCGGGCCGAGATGGAGGAACTGCGCACCAAATACGGCAGCAAGCGGCGCACCGACATCAGCGACGAAGAGATCGGGAATTACGACCGCGAGCAGTTGATCACCGAAGAGATGATGGCGGTGACGCTGTCACACTCGGGCTACATCAAGCGGCTGTCGCTCGCGACGTACAAGGCCCAGAACCGCGGCGGACGGGGGATTATCGGCACGAAGTCGGACGAAGACGATCCCGCTTCGCAACTGTTCGTGGCCAGCACGCACGACTACCTGCTGTTCTTCACCGACAAGGGACGCGTGTACTGGCAGAAGATTTACGACTTGCCGCTGCTGTCGCGGACGAGCAAGGGCCGGGCGATTGTGAACCTCTTGCAACTGGGCGAAGGCGAGAAGGTGACCAGTTGCGTGGCGGTCCGGAACTTTGGCGACGACCGCTACCTGATGATGGCGACGCGGAACGGCACGGTGAAGAAGACGCCGCTGTCGGCGTTCAAGCGTCCGATGAAGGGTGGGATCATCGCGATTGGACTGCGCGACGACGATGTGCTGATTCAGGTGGCGATTGTTTCGCCCGGGAACGATGTGCTGCTGGCTACTGCCGGTGGGATGGCGATCCGCTTTCCGCAGGAAAACGCGAGGAGCATGGGTCGGCCAGCGGGTGGCGTGCGGGGGATTTCGCTGGCCAAGGGCGATTACGTCGTGGGGATGGTCGTCACCCAGGCGGAGATGGACCTGCTGACGGTCTGTGAGAACGGATACGGCAAGCGGACTCCGTTTGGTCATGCCGAACCGCTGCCAGCGGCAGAGGTATCGGACGACGTGCTGGCCGATGACGGACTCGGAGAGGTGATTCCGGGTGCCGAGGAGTTGCCTGCGGATGAATCCGTGGAAGAGATCGCGGCCGAGGACGACGCCGGTTCGGAAGAGATGGTCTCGGAGGGGTCACCCGAAGGCGAGGAGAGCGACACGTCGAAGAGCAACCTTTCCTACCGTCGGCAGCGGCGGGGCGGGAAAGGGATTCGCGCGATTCGCACGTCGGACCGCAACGGCCGGGTGGTCGACATCCTGGCGGTGCATGCCGATGACGAAGTGCTGATGGTCACGTCGCGCGGGATTATCCAGCGGGTGCGGGCTCGCGAAATCAGCCAGATCGGCCGCAACACGCAGGGCGTGCGGATCATCCGGCTGGATGACGGCGACAAGCTGGTGTCGCTGGCGCGCGTCGCCAGTGACGACATTCCGGAAGAACTGGATGTCGCGCCGCCGGTGACGGACGTGCCGCCGGAGACACCTTCCGAAAGCCCGGAAACATCTCCTGAGACGGAATGATGCTCGAGCGTTGTGGCTGGAAGACCGGTGGTGGGGACGATTTGGTGGACCGCCAGGTGCGTTGAGGCCAGGCGAGCCGACCGACGCTACCCAAACGTCTTCGGCAGTGTCGGTTGAAGCCGGGGGAAAGGACGTCTGGTGGTGGAGGGTTGGTGAGCGGTGGTGGGAAGTGCCCACCCCACCCTTACACCAAGATTGGCAGCGCGCTGCTGGAGCCGTGCTGGACTTCGCGGGTGACGATGGAGCCGATGAGCGTGGTCTGGGTGCAGTCTTCCACCTGCACGCGGGCGAGGGTTCCGACGAGCCTGGGGTTTCCGGGAAACACAACGATTCGGTCGCACATCGTCCGCCCCACGAGCTGCGGACGGTATTCGGCAGCAGCCGGCGGAGTAGAAGCGAGTTCGACCAACGGCAGGTCCAGCAGCACCGGCTCGCGACCACAGTCGTGGTCGTGATCGTGGTCGTGACCAGCATCCGGCGCGGCTGGTCCGGAGGGAACCGAACCGGTCCGCAGGCTGGGCGAGTCGGCCGAGAACTCCTGTCCGTGCAGGTCTTTTTTGGCGGTCTTCGACAGTCCTTCGACGAGCACTTCGTAGGTCCGGCCGATGCGCTGCGCGTTGTCTTCTTCGGAGATCGAGTTCTGGAGGGCGAGCATCTCGTGGTTGCGGGCCCGCTTGACGTCTTCGGGAACATCGTCGGCGTACAACTGGTAGGCCTTTGTTCCGCCACGCGGGCTGTACTTGAAGATGAAGCTGTTCTTGAAGCGGAACTCGCGGATGAGATCGAGGCTTTTCTGGTGGGCCTCGTCCGTTTCACCACAGAACCCGACGATGAAGTCGCTGGAGACGGCGCAATCGGGCACGGTCGCGGCGATACGTTCCATCATGTCGCGGTAGTGGGCGACGGTGTAGCCGCGCTTCATCCGCTTGAGCATGTCATCGCAGCCCGACTGGGCGGGGACGTGCAGATACTTCGCGACCTTGGGGAGATCGCGGACGACTTCGAGAAGATCGTCGGTCATGTCCTTGGGGTAATTCGTGACGAACTTGATGCGGTCGAGGCCGGGAATGTCGTGGACGGCGGCGATCAGGTCGGACAGGCGCCAGGTGCGTCCCTCCTGCACAAACTTGTAGCTGTTGACCGTCTGGCCCAGGAATGTGATTTCCTTGACCCCTTCGTGGGCGAGTTGGCGGCATTCCGCCACGATATCCAGCGCGGGGCGGCTCTGTTCCGGACCACGGGTCATGGGGACGACGCAGTAGGTGCAGAACTTGTCACAGCCGATCATGATGCGGGCGAACGCCTGGAAGGGCGAGGGCCGCATTTCAGGATCGCGGAGCGGGTCGTAACTGAGAAAACTGCCGGCCACCTCGGTGCGGGTGGCATCTCGACGGGAAAGGCTGACGGCGAGCTTTCGCTCGCGGTTTTCGCGGGCTTCCGCGACGAGGCGGGGAATCTCCGCGAGCTGGCCCGTCCCGACGACAAGGTCGACGTGGGGTGCCCGCTTGAAGATCAGCTTCTGGTCTTTCTGGGCCATGCAGCCGATCACGCCGATCACCTGGTTGGGGCGTTCCCGTTTGCTGAACTTGAGGCGGCCCAGGGCGCTGTAGATCTTCTGCTCGGCGTGCTCACGGACACTGCAGGTGTTGAAGAGGACGGTATCGGCCTGGGTGATGTCGTCGGTCAGGGAGAAGCCATCTTTGCGGAGCGCGGCGACGACCAGTTCGCTGTCCAGCATGTTCATCTGGCAGCCGACTGTTTCGATGAACAGCTTCTGGTTGTGGGCCGGTTCGGTCATTTCAATCGAGTTCGGTCAGGGAGTCTGGCGGCGGAAAACAACGGGGCGAATCGGAGGAGACATCAGGCGGCGCGATTCCGAGACGGATCGGTTTTTTTGGACTTGGTCGGCAAGGATGTTTCCAAATCCGCCTGCGTGGCGGCCAGTCGAGCCGCCCGCTCGGCCAGCAAACGGGCCTTGTGAGCTGCCATCAGCGAGGTCAGCGTACGAAACGCGAGACTCGCTGTGACAGCGTAAATCAACAGTTGCCACGGTTCGACCGGCCAGCCCTCCATGGCCCCCACTCCCCTGTGCAAATGCTCTGGTTAGTTTTGCTTCGCTGTCACTTTGTCTGCGGGGGCTGTTTGCCTGGGTATGGCTCGTCGCGCCCGCTACTCCTTCACTCGTTCGACGTATGTCCCGGTCCGCGTATCGACCCGCACCATCTCACCTGTCTCGATAAACGGCGGCACCTGAATTTCGACGCCGGTCTCGACGGTCGCCGCCTTGGTGATGTTCGACGTTGTATTTCCCCGGGCCGCAGGTTCGGTGTACGTCACCTTGACGTTCACGTGCGGCGGCGGCGTGACCTCGATCACCCGATCGTTCCAGTACAACAGACTGCAAATCATTCCATCCATCAACCAGCGAGCGCCGTCGCCTGCGATCTCTTCGGGAATCGTGTACTGTTCGAACGATTCCGAATCCATGAACACCAGGCCATTAGGCTCCCGGTATAGAAACTGGCCATCCCCCTGGCGGACATCCGCCGCTTCCAGTGATTCGCCGCTTTTGTAGGTTCGGTCGAGAAACGTGCCGCGAAGCAGGTTTTTGAGGCGGCACTTGTAGAGCGCCGCTCCTTTCCCCGGCTTCACGAACTGACACTCGTACATCTCGAAGGGATCGCCCTCGACGACCACCTTGATTCCCTTGCGGAAATCCCCAGCATTAATCTGCGGCATGTAAACCGTCTCACTGCGTTCAGACTCGTTGACTCACACCACTCCAGGACGATTCCCCAGCCCCTTAGGCCGGGATTCCGTCTGCCCGAGCGAGACACCTTACCAGAGGCTCTGGACCGACGCCAGCACTTTTGATTTCGACGCAATTCCCCTCTGGGAAAGTAGTTACTTTCAATGCCCCCTGCCCCGGCCCGGCCCGAATCGCCGCCCTCGCCGTTGCCCGCGACTCGGCCGTCGACTCTGACTTCTTCTCTGGCCCGCGAGGTCTCGTGGCAGCGTTCGCTGGCCCTTGCGATTCGCGATCCGGAGGTGTTGTTGGCCGAGTTGGGACTGGAGCGCGACCTCGGGCCCGGTGTGCTGGCCCGGTTGGAGGCGGTCCGCTCGTTTCCGCTGCTCGTTCCGAGGAGCTATCTGGCTCGGATGACGCCTGGTGATCCACGCGATCCGCTACTGCTCCAGGTGCTGCCCCGGGCGGAGGAGCTGGACGATCCTGCGGGGTTTGTGGACGACGCGGTTGGCGACGCGGCAGCGCGGGTGGTCCCGGGCCTATTGCACAAGTACGCCGGGCGAGCCCTGCTGATCGCCACCGGGGCCTGTGCGATTCATTGCCGGTACTGCTTTCGACGACACTATCCGTACGGCGACGAGCCCAAACGGCTGGAGGACTGGCAGCCGGCGCTCGACTATCTCGCCTCGGACCGATCCGTTCACGAGGTTCTGCTTAGCGGGGGCGATCCCCTGTTGCTGAATGATGATCGGCTCGCGTGGCTGGTCGATCGTCTGGCCGAGATTCCCCATCTGCGACGGCTGCGGATTCATACCCGGCTGCCGGTCGTACTGCCTGATCGTGTTACGCCCGGATTGATCGACCTCTTGCGTGCGACCCGGCTGACACCGTTTGTGGTGATTCATGCGAATCATGCACGGGAGCTGGTCGCCGACGCGTCCGATGCCGTGCGTGAGCTGGTCCGGGCGGGGATTTCGGTGCTCAACCAGGCGGTGCTACTGCGAAGAGTGAACGATTCAGTCGATGCACTGGCGGCACTGTGCGAGCGACTGATTGACATGGGAGTGTTGCCCTACTACCTACATCAGCTCGACCGGGTGCGGGGGACGAGCCAGTTCGAGGTGCCGGTGGAGGAAGGCCGCCGACTTGTCGCGGCGGTACGTGCCCGGCTGCCTGGCTATGCCGTGCCCGAATATGTCTGCGAACAGCCGGGCGAGCCGCACAAAACGCCATTGGCGTGAGGCCTGGGGCTGGAACGCTCGGCGACCAATGGCTCCATGAGAGTTTGATTAAACTTCGTTCCACTCAGTGCCGCTCCGCCGACGCAATGGTCAAGATGAAGGTTTCGATTTGCGAACCACTGCTCTGCGTATGGAGCCAAGTTTCGAGATCCCCGAATGAGCGACATGTCGCAGCGCGAGACAAACCCCAACATCTGGAGGTTCGATTGGCGGATCGATCTGTTCCTCGTGTTGCTGGTGCTGCTCGCCCATGGCAATGGCGTTCACGGGGCGCTGATCTTCGATGATGTTGGGTCGATCGTCGACAACGCATCGATTCGCGATCTCGCCGACCTCCCCAATGTGCTGTTCGGCGGCACATTCGCGACCGTCATCTACCGGCCAATCCTCAACTTCTCACTGGCCGTGAACTATGCCTTCGGGCAGACGTCACCGTGGGGTTATCACGTCTTCAATATCATTCTCCATGCGCTGAATGCGCTGCTTGTTGCGCGGCTCGCGCAGGTGATGCTCGCAGCCTCTGTGCGAGGTCCGGTTGAATCGGTCGTCTGGCCTGCGCTGGCGGCCAGTCTCTGGGCGGTCCACCCGCTGACGACCGCGGCCATCGTGTACGTTGTGCAGCGTGCCGAGGCACTGATGAGCCTGTTTTACCTCGCCGGACTGTTGTCGCTCGTTGCATCGGTACGGGCCGGCCAAAAGGTCCTCGCCGACCCCGATTCCGACGGCCCCGAACGCAGCCGCGAGGGTTGGTGGTGGACCGCAGTCACGGTTTGCTTTCTGCTGGGCCTGGCCACCAAAGAAGTCGCCATCACGTTTTTGGTGGTCGCTATGGTCTTTGAACGGACGTATCTCACGTCGACCTGGGCTGAGGTGTTCAAACGTCGTGGACTGGGCTACCTGGGCCTGTTGAGCGTCTCGGCGGCCTATGCTGTGTTCGTCTTGTTTTTCTCCAATGGACGAGACGGAACGGCCGGACTGGGTGTCCGGGTCTCGCCGCTGAATTACCTGACAACCCAGATTGTGGTCGTCTCAGACTACCTCTGGCTTTCGTTCTGGCCGGTTTGCGTGCCGTTCGACTGGGGCCTCGTCCTGATCACCAACCCCGCCGACTGGGGGCCGCCCCTGGCGGTGGTCCTTCCGCTGCTGCTGCTCTCGCTGGCGGGTGCCGCTGGCGGAGCGCGGTGGGCGTTTCCCGGGGCCTGGCTGTTCCTGATCCTCGCCCCCACATCGTCGTTTGTGCCGCTCGCCACTCAGGTGGGTGCCGCGCACCGGATGTATCTGCCGCTGGTGGGACTCATCATCGGCGTCTGCGGCCTGGCGAGTCTCACCCCGTTCCCTCGCTGGACACGTGCCGCGACGACCATCTGGTGGAGCAAGGTGGTCGTCGGTGGGCTTCTGGTCGCAGCCCTGGGCGGTCTCACCGCGCGACGAAACGCTGTGTTTGTTTCCCCTTTGGCGGTTTGGAAAGATAACGCCCGCTGCCGGCCAATGAATCCCCGTTCCTACCACAACGTGATGGGCTTGTTGCGCGAACAAGGCCAACTGGAAGAGGCTCTGGAGTGGGCCACCCGCGCACTCGAGATTCCCTCGGTCCGGGCGACAGACAAGATTTTTCTTAATGTCTCGGTCGCTTACCCGGCCTGGCTGAGTGATCGCGGAGTACTGTACTACCGCCTGGGCAGGCTCGATCCCGCGCTTCGCGATTTCGACGCGGCGCTACAGCGAGACCCGAACTACGATCTCGCCCGGATTAACCGCGCGGATCTGCTCTTGGATTTGGGCCGCCCCGAAGAGGCGATCGCCGAGTGCGACTTACTCATAGCGCGGCGATTCCGAATGGAGACGACCGTATCGCTCCGCGGCATCGGTTGCCTGCACGCCGGCCGGCTGGAGGAGGCCGAGCGTTGCCTGCGCCTGTTGCAGCATCTCGACGCCCGTCCAACCCCCCGCTTCCGGCAAGAGCTGGACCAGGCGCGGGCGGCGGCAGCGGCTAAGGCCCCAGGCCCTGCAGCGCGAACATCTCCGCCACAGTCGCGTCCACAGTCGCGTCCACAGTGACCGCCGCGATAACCGCAGCAGTCGTACGAAGGCGGTCGCGCTTACCCCCTGCTCCGGAGGCTTTCGCGGGGTGATGTCGCTTTTGATCGGTTTCCGCGCTGATGGCCGCAGGAACGGTCGCGGTTCCGGGCGCGAGTGCTTCCGGCTCTTGGGGATGGCAACCTAAGTCGAGCAACCTGCTCGCCACGGTCCCAACCTCACAGTGGCCGCCTCGCGCGAGCGTTATCCGACTATTGGCAGCCGCAGCTTCCGCCACCATAGGCGGGGGCGGCGTAGGCGGTGCCGTAGGCCGGTGCGGCGTACGCGGTTCCACAGGCGCTTCCGCAGCCTCCGCCGTATCCACAACCGCGACTTCCGAAGCCGCCACAGCAGCAGCCGGTGAGGAGGGAGAGGGCCAGGCAACCAAACAGCGACAAGAGCAGCCGAGACATGGAAGGATCCGTGGAAGGGAGAGTTGCGGCCTGGAGGAACCCGGCCGCGAAATGGGAGGCGTGGAATATCTCAATTGCCATCAAGCCACAAGACCGATCTTTCCGATCAAAAAGGATCGCCAATTCAAGGAAAGATTGAGCGATGAGCAGACTGGGGGCTTTGGGTTGTCTTGCGGCGGTCGTTACGGGGCTGTTTGTATCGGCTGTATGGCGTGGAGCCGACGGGATGGGAGAAAGCCTTTGTTGGGGACCGCGTCCTGAGTAAGTCACCTCGGGGAGGCAGCCGATACAGCGAGAGTGTCGAGTCGGGAGGGTTTGACTTCCCAGCCCGCCTTCCCATGGAGAGATTGTCGCGGCGAGATCGGGGCCGAGCGGCCACATGCGATGGCAGCATCGCCCGGGACGTCCGCGACCACATCGACTCGGCCGAGAACAGCCGGGATGAGGGTGGGAACTAAGGGGACGGGTGGGGTTGACGTTGGGCCAAGTGGATTGGCTCGATTGCAAGTCGTTTTTGAGGTGTGTTCATGGATGATCACCCTGCGGCGGTCCGGCATCAGCGTGAGCGAGTCCGTCTGTTGACGGGACTGGCGGCGGCGGTGTTTGTGGCCCTCGTCGCCGAGCCGCTGCTGTTTCGATCGTCTGCGGAACCCCTTAAAACGCGGGCCAGAAAGCAGGTCCGAGAGACGCTCAAGAGCCCCGCCGCTGGTCCGGAGTCGACTGCTGCAAGCTCGACCCCGAAAGCTGGTGCGGAAGGGGTCTCCGTCAGCAAACCGGTCGAGAAAACGGCGTCCAAATCGGCCGATGTGGGTGGATTGGGTGGATCGGTCCCGAATGAAGAGGGACATGTGCTGTCGCCGGTGCTGGCGCTGGCGCGGGAGAGTCACCGGTCGACCGAAGCGATCTCCGACTACCGCTGCCTGTTTGCCAAGCGGGAGCGGTTTGGCCATCGCCTCGAACAGCAGACGATGGAGATGCTGTGCCGGCATGAACCGTTCAGCGTCTACTTCAAGTTCTCGGCCCCCAGCCCCGGTCGACAGGTGCTGTACGTGACGGGACAGAACTCGGGACAATTGCTGGTGCGAGAGTCGGGCTTCAAGTCGATCGTGGGAACGCTGGAGTTCCCGCCGACGCATGCCACCGTGATGGCGGAGAACCACTACCCGATTTCCCAGGCGGGCATGCGAAGCATGATCGCCTCGCTGGTGACCCAGTGGGAAGGCGAACTGTCGCTGCCACCGGGGAGCGTCAAGATCGAGAAGGACCTGAAGCTTGGGGATGTGAGCTGCACGCGCATCACGTCACAGCATGCCAAGCCGATGGATGGGATTCGGTTTCACCGCACGACGCTGTACATCGACAATGTCCGCAAGCTGCCGATTCGGGCCGAGCAACATGCGTTTCCAACGAAGGCTGGCGCCGAACCGGCGCTCGTCGAGGAGTACACGTTCTACCGGATTGAGACGAATGTCGGCCTGAAAGACGCGGACTTTGACCGGAACAATCGGGCGTACGGAATGTAAGCACCGGGTGCCCAACAGGAATGGAAGGACGTGTGGGAAGGGAAGGATTCGGGAAGGGATGAGGAATGACCTTGCTCCGGGGACGAATGGAATCGTCTGAGGGATCAACCCGAGCGAGGAGAAACGGACCAGCGTTGGGGAAGGAGGCTCAGGCCTTTAAGGTTTGGGTCATTCATCACGACCGAAGGATCGGCGCGGGATGAATACCGGCGGTGTTCCGTGAAGAAGTTCGTCAGTCACAGAATGGGTCGTTGACTTGCCACTCGGTCTCAATTCGAGGCCGAGTGGCTTTTGGTTTTCTTTGCGATTCGATCTTGGTGTGAGGGGCAGAATGAAGTCGCGTCTCCGGGCGTTGATGCTTCCGGCTCTTGGGTTGTTCTTCCGACTCCCATCGCCCGTGTTCGCAGGGCGAACCGCCATCCGGTATTCGTGTCGGTTAGGATAAGTGGTCGGACCCCGCTTCTTTTCCCTACTGCGCTAGTCGCCATGCCGTCGATCCCCTGCTGGCAGGTCAATGCCTTTACGAGCCGCCCGTTTGGCGGGAACCCGGCCGCGGTCTGCTGGCTGGAAGAGCCTGCGCCGGTCGACTGGATGCAGTCGGTGGCGGCTGAGATGAATCTCTCCGAGACCGCCTACGCACGGCCTGTGGGCGACCTGATCGAGTTGCGGTGGTTCACGCCGCTGGCGGAGGTGGATCTCTGCGGGCATGCCACGCTGGCGACGGCTCACGCGCTCTGGTCGAACGGGGTACGCCCCCAGGGGCAGCCGCTGCGGTTTCAGACGAAGAGTGGCGTGCTGACCTGTACGCAGACGCAGTCGACCGGCACCGAGGGACAGCCGGGGCGGATTGAACTCGATTTCCCCGCGACCCCCGCCCTGCCCTGCGATGCGCCGGCGGGTTTGCTGGCGACGTTGGGGCTCGATGCGAGCGACGTGGTGTTTGTGGGTCGAACACGATTCGATCTGCTAGTCGCCGTGCAGCGGGCCGAGACGGTCCGCGAGTTACAGCCGGACATGGCGCGGCTGCGGTCGGTTCCGGTGCGAGGTGTGATCGTCACGGCGCTGTCGGATGACCCGG
>JAIXZD010000458.1 GCA_027489895.1 Planctomycetaceae bacterium | reverse complement strand
TCGTCATTTGATTCTTCACCTTGGTGCCTTGGTGCCTTTGTGCCTTGGTGGTGAATCAAGCCTGTTAATAGAGCGCTGTCGCGAGTTTGCGGCGGTAGGACTGGGTGAGGTCGGCGCCGCTGCCGAGGATGTGGAACATGTTGACCATCGTCGTCTTGGCCTGTTCCTTGATGGCAGCGTCCCCAGTTTTGACGAGGTCGAGGCAGAGATCGAGTGCCTCGGGGAACTGTTTGACGGCGGCCAGGGCGTCTGCCAGGTGCAGCTTCAGCGTGGGGTTCTCGGGGTCGCTCGCGAGCGCTGTGCGGCATTCGCCGACCCCACCCGATTCAGCGGCGGCGGCGCGGAGTTCCAGTTCGGCCTTGATGTCTTGCGCTTGCGGTTCGAGGAAGCCGCGGGCTTCGAGCTGGTCGAGCAGAGCGCGGCTGTCGGCATCGCGGTGCTGGTCGACGTAGAACCGGGCGAGTTCGATTTTCACGGCGTCTTTGTTGTTGGTCGACTCGAGCACTTCGAGGAATTTCTCCTCGGCGGCGCGGGGGTCGGTCGTCGCGAGGGTCTTGGCCTCGGCGAGGGCGAGGTCTTCGGCGCTGGGCTGAAAGCGTCCCAGCCATTCCCGCAGTTGCGGTTCAGGCAACAGGCCCGCGAACTGGTCGAGGATCTGCCCCCCCTGCACCGCGAAGACGGTCGGGATGGATTGGACCTGAAACGCGGCGGCGATCTGCTGCTGCTCGTCAACGTTCACCTTGGCGAGAATCCACGCCCCGGCCGCCTCGTTGGCCAGTTTCTCCAGGAGAGGGCCCAGGTGCCGACAGGGCTGACACCAGGTCGCCCAGAAATCGACAATCACGGGAATCGCCTGCGACTGGTCGATGACGACCGTCTGAAACGTTTCCTCGGTGACATCAATGATCCACGGTGACTCAGCCATGCTGCGACAATCCTGACAAAGTTCCGATCGCGGATCGGCCCCGATCCCCGGCCCCCGCACTGGGGCACCGCATTTTATCCGTCCGGACGACAAATCAACAGATTGGGGAGGCTGCCGGGACAGACGGCGGGGAGGCGGCGCTGGGAGAGACGCCCTCCGGCTTGGTGGCTCCTTCTGGCTCTTCCACGTTAGAGTGATGGTTTCGAAGTGCCTGGTGTGTCTTCCGCAGGGTGTCTCATGTCGTCGACGGTTCGGACTCGGTTTGCTCCCAGCCCCACGGGGTATATGCATATTGGCGGGATGCGGACGGCGCTGTTTAACTGGCTGTGGGCCCGACACATGGGCGGCCAGTTCATTCTTCGCATCGACGACACCGACCAGGCGCGGAACCAGGAAGCAGCGCTTGGCCCGATTCTGAACGCGTTTCGCTGGCTGGGCCTCGATTGGGACGAAGGGGCCGAGGTGGGCGGGCCGTATGCCCCGTACTACCAGTCGCAGCGCAATTCGCTGTACCAGGCCGCAGCAAAACAGCTCGAAGCGGCCGGGTTCGCCTACAAGGACTTCTCGACGAAAGACGAGAACGACGCCGACCGCAAGGCTGCCGAGGCGGCGAAGGTGCCGTACCTCAATATCCGCCGGTCGCTCGATCTGACTGAGGCTCAGAAGGAGCAGTATCTGGCGGAGGGCAAGCCCTGGACGCTGCGGCTGCTGGTTCCGCGGACCGAAAAGATCGCGATCGATGACCTGATTCGCGGGCATGTCGAATGGGACTGTGGCCTGATGCCCGACCCCGTCATTCTGCGGCCCGATGGCTCGCCCCTGTACAACTTCGCGACCGTCGTCGATGACGCGCAGATGCAGATCTCGCACGTCATTCGCGCGGAAGAGCATCTCACGAACACGGCGGTTCAAGCCCTGATCTACAAGGCGCTCGGCTATTCGCTGCCTCTGTTTGCCCACGTGCCGTATGTGGCGGCGCCGGGGTCCAAAGAGAAGCTGAGCAAGCGCAAGATCGAGCAGTACCGCAAGAACCCGCAGTTCAAGCGGATGTTCGAGCGGGGCGACGAAGTCTTTCCCCGGCTGGGGCTGGCCGGAGCGCAGGGGCTCGACCCTGTGATGGTCGAGTACTACGAGCGGATTGGGTATCTGCCGGAAGGGGTGCTCAATGCGCTGGGGCGGATTGGCTGGTCGCTCGACGAAAAGACGGAGAACATGTCGCTGGCGACGATGGTCGAGCACTTCACGCTCGACCGCGTGGTGAAGGCCCCGGCCAGTCTCGACCCCGACAAGCTGTTCAACTTCCAGGGTCACTGGATGAAGGAACTGGCGATCGGCCCCAAGACCGACGGCTGCGTCCGATTCCTCGTGCAGGCCAAGCTGCTGGCCGAACCGGTGTCGGACGAGACGCGAGCCTACGTGCAGCGGATTGCCGAGGCGCTGGGTGACCGGCTGAAGATTTTCAGCGACATTCTCGACTGCGATTACTTCTTCACGTATGTGCTGCGAACTGACGAGAAGATGTTCGACAAGCGGGTGAAGAAAGAGGGCGTGCCGGCTCATCTTGCGGCGTTTGCCGAGGTGCTAAAGACGGTGGCCCCGTTCGATGCGGCGTCGATTGAAGCGGCGCTCGCTGCGTACTGTACGCAGGTGGGCGAGCAGACCGGCACGATGATCCATGCCCTGCGGCTGGCGACAACGGGTCAGCAGGCGGGGCCGGGCGTGTATGACTGTTTGGCGATGCTGGGGCCAGACAAGTGTGTCGCACGGATCAGCGCCGCGGTGGCGAAGGCAACGTAGTAGTAATTGGCGAAACCTGTCGGCACGCCTGGGCGAATGCATGCGGCGCTACTCGCAGTGGCGCTATTCCCAGTACAGCAGGGTAGTCGAAGAAAACGGCAGTCCGCTGTCGATGAATTGCGCTTCGCCGAAGACGGCGAGGTGCCCTTGCGCGGGGCGTGGCGAATTGCCGCTGTAGACGCCGTTGGTGCTGGTGAGCGTGCGACTGGCCCACTGGGCGTCGCGGAAGTCTTTGGTGGCGCTGGTCGCCGTCCAGAGTTTCACCTGAACCGGTTTCTCGCTCGGTTCGAGGGTCAGGCCGAGCGCTTGGGGCGAAGCGAGTTTCTCGAATCGCAGGGAGGGGAGTGTGCGGCCGGAGGCGGTGCGGCGGAAGAAGGTGGCGACGGTGGTGGTGACGAGTTCGTGTCCACCTTTCAGGTTGTGGCCGGCGTTGGGGATGTGCAGGGCCGACTTGGGGCCGGAGAGATCGTCCCAGTAGAGATTCATCGCATCGGCCACCCAGTAGCGGTCGTTCGTGCCGACGACGAGCAGTTTGGGCAGCGTGAGCTGATGCCGGTAGGTGAACGGGTCCATCATTTTCCAGAGGCGTTCTTCGCGGCTGCCGTGGGCGTGGCCGTCTTCGCGAATGAGGCCTTTGCTGGTGTAGTCGACAATCTGTTCGCTGTATTTGCCCCAGGTCGCTTTCTGGTGGGGCATCTGCTTTTCGAAGTTGAGCATGTCGATCACCATCGGCGCGGTGCCGAGGATGCGGCGGTCGGCGACGGCCGACAGCCAGCTTGTCCAGCCGCGCTTGGAGGCGCCTGTGACGACGAACCCGCGGGTTTCGGTCTTTCGTTCGCGGCGGGTGAACTCCTGCAGGGCATCCATCGCCTTGACGGCGCTTTTCACCATGGGGAAGAGCAACGGCCAGGTTTCGTCGCCAGTGGCGAGGTACTTGAGCCAGGTCTCGGTGATGAGGTCGTCTTCGACGCGATCGTCGAAGAGTGGCTGGTTGGGCACCTGGTAGAGCATGGCGACGCGGCCGCGGCAGAAGCCGGCGAGGGTGGCTCCGAGGGTGTAGTCGTTGTTGCCGGGGAGCCGGCCGTTGGCCCCTCCGGTGATGAACAGCAGCATCTGCTCGGGGTGGGCCAGTTCGGCCGGTTCGAAGACGAGCAGTGTGTGCTTCCAGACGATTCCCTGCCAGGTCTGCGAGGTGAGTTCGAGGCGGGTGACCTGGGTGTTGTCGAGATCGCGTGTTTCGGCGATGGACCAGGTGTAGGCCGGTTCGGCGCGGGCGACGTACTTGAACAGGCCCGTGGGAACGGAGTCGTCGGAGGGACGGGCTGCCGAGGGAAGGTCGGCCGCGAACAGAGCCGACCCCGTCAGCATCGCCACCCAGAATCCGGTATGCAGGCAGGCGATTCGCAATGGAGACTCCTGGAATACGGTGAGCGACGTCTGGTGGTGGACCTGTTGGAAGTCGCATGGGGACTGCCAGCGGGCGGATTATCCGGACGTGCGATCCCAAAAGTCAAAACGAACCCCAAAGAAGAACACCACCGGGCCGTCTGGGGGACGACCCGGTGGTGGGGGTGAAAGGCATCTTGGAATGCGCGACCGGCGAGCGAATTACTGTCGCAGCAGCGAGAGGACCTGCTGCGGGGCGGAGTTGGCGATCTGCAGGGCGCTGATACCGGCCTGATTGAGGATCTGGGCCTTGGTCAGGGTGGCCGTTTCGCTGGCGTAGTCGGTGTCGGCGATCGTACTGCGGGCGTCGGCGATCTTTTCGAGGGCGACACCGAGGCTGGAGATGTTCGTTTCGATCACGTTCTTCTGCAGCGACCCGAGTCGCGAACGGAGGCTGTTCACGCGGTCGCGGGCATCGTTGATGATCGAGACGAGCTTGTCGCCAGTGATGCCGTTGCCGACATCGAGCAGGCTCTTGCCGCCGCCCGAGCCAAGTTCAAACAGCTTGCCGGTGGTCCCGCCCAGTCGCGCGGTGTTGACCGCCTCGATGCCGACACCGATCTGGCCACCAGTCGAGACGTCCTGGCCGATCTGGAACAGCGATCCGCCACCGGTGATGGTGATCTTGGAGTTGGTCAGGGCAACGTTGCTCGCTTCCGCGAAGGTGAGCGAGGTGTTGAGGAGGGCGGTCGAGATCGAGGCTTTCAGCCCCTGGCCGATCGCGGTCTGGCCATTGATGCGGGCGATGATGTCGGTCCCGGCCTTGCGGAGCGTCAGGGCGGCCCCGTCGTACACGCTGTTGGCGAAGGAGGCTCCCGCGGTGAGGACGTTGATGTCGACGAACTGGGACTTGCCGAAGTCGCCCGAGCTGAAGGTGATCACCCCGTTCGTCCCACCTGTCAGACCGGAGCTGGCGGTGGCGGCAAGCACACCAGAGCCGTCGTTCCCCGCAGCGTTGGCCGCGGAAACAAGCTGCTTTGCCCCGGCGAAGGTCCCAGTACCTGCCGTGATGGCCGCGGCCAACTGCGCGGCCGTCGTCGTCGCGACACCAGCGGCGTCGGTGGCCAGATTGAAGGTGATGTTCGTGCCGTTCACCGTGGCACTGAGGGCGGTGTTTGCACCGGCGACCGCGTAAGTGACGTTGATGGCGGTGTCGCTGGCCCCGGCATCCTGGCGGGCATCGGTGAAGACGAGGTTGTTGTTGGTACCGCCCGTCAGGTTCGTCGCAGCCGCGGCCGCGAGCACACCCGAGCCGTCGCCTTCCACACCCGCGCCGGAGTAGGACTGAATCAGGGCGTTGGCGCTGGCGTTGCCATTGAGGGCGGCGGTGATCGCGTTGGCCGTTTCCGTCGCGTTGACGGTACCGCCGGTGGTGGCCAGCGTGACGACGATCGCGTTACCGGTCACCGAGATCGACCGGGCGTTGGTGGCACCCGAGTTGACGAACGACACACTGACGGCGTTGCCCGCGTCGTTTTCTTCGCGTTTCGCGACGAACTTGATCGCGTCGTTGGCACCGCCGCCGTTGATCGTGACGGTTTCGCCACCAGCGGTGCGAGTCAGCGTGCCCGCGACCGCGGCCGTGCTGATCGAGGCGGTCACGCCCGTCACGTCGGTGACGGCGTTCACGGCGTCCTTGATGTTCGTGAGGCTGGAGCTCGCCCCGAAGAAGAGCACCTGGCTCCCCTTGGCACCGGTGAACTCAATCGTCGTCGCCGAGCTGAGGTTCCCGCCGTTGTACGTCAGCGCGGCTTTGGTCGCAGCCGTGACGACGGTGGCATCGATCGTCACCGAGCTGGCCGAACCGAACAGCGCTTCGCTGATGACGAAGTCAGACAGCTTGGCGCGGTCGGCGTTGGTGATCGTCGTCGTGAACGACTTGCTGCCATCGAGCAGCTTGTCGCCTGCGAACTGCGTGTTCGAGCTGATCTTGTTGATCGCGTTGAGGGCCGCGTCGATCTGCGACTGATTGGCGGTGATTTCGGTCTGCGACAACGCCCCGCGGTTGACCCCTTCCTGGATCAGCCCGCGAATCTGGTCGAGCAGGTTGTTCACTTCGCCCAGCGCCGCGTCGGCCGTGCCGATCACGTTGTTGGCGCGGCTGGAATTCTTGAGCGACTGCTCGATCGCGGTGACCTGCGAGCGAAGCGTTTCGCTGGCGATCAAACCCGAGGGGCTATCCTTGCCCGAGTTGAGCGTTGTACCGGTCGACAGCCGCTGCAGCGTCTGGCTCTGAAGGGCGGTGGCCTTATCCAAGCTGCGAAGACCGCGCAACGAGTCTACGTTCGTGGCAATCCGAGTGCCCATTCGACGTTCCCTTCCGTGAGAACCGTTTCAGACCCGCGGCCAGGCGCGGTGATGTACTCAAATCAATCCCCGACCACGTACCGACTTGGTAAGAAGTCGCGGGGCGCGGTCTGAAAGCAGACTGCGCTCAAAATGCCAGGTCTCGGGGAACTCCGTCGCTCCAAGACGCGGCCTTAGGAAGATCGTCGCGGGAATCGTGGAATCCCCTGTGGATTTCGCCTCCAACTGGCCGAAACGGGGGTCGTCCCGGATCGTGCGCGGCGCGTTGAGATCAACTGGCACAGACCGCAAGGTTTACCTGGTCGGCAGAGTCTCTGTGCGAGTACTCCCCAAATGCAACAACCCCCGGGCTGCACTGTGCGGCCCGGGGGTTGGGAAATCACTTCGACGAGTCGTGCGGGGGGTTAACCTCGCAGCAGCGACAGCACCGCTTGCGGGCCCGAGTTCGCGATCTGCAGGGCGGAGATACCGGCCTGGTTCAGAATCTGCGCCTTGGTCAGCGTGGCGGTTTCGCTGGCGTAGTCGGTGTCGGCGATCGAGCTCTTCGCGTCGGAGATCTTTTCGAGGGCAACACCGAGGCTGCTGATGTTCGTCTCAATCACGTTCTTCTGCAGCGAACCGAGTCGCGATCGGAGGTTGTTCACGCGGTCGCGGGCATCGGTGATGATCGACACCAGCTTGTCACCCGTCACGCCCGAGCCGACATCGAGCAGGCTCTTGCCGCCGCCCGAACCGAGTTCGAACAGCTTGCCCTGCAGTCCACCCAGACGAGCGGTGTTGATCCCTTCGATCCCCACGCCCACCTGACCGCCGGTCGACACGTCCTGACCAATCTGGAACAGCGACCCGCCGCCGGTGATCGTCACCTTGGCGTTCGTCAGGGCGACGTTGTTGCCTTCGGTGAAGGTGATCGAGGCGTTGAGCAACTGGTTGGCGACGGTCGCCTTGAGGCCTTTGCCGACGGCCGTCTGACCGTTGACGCGGGCGACAATGTCCGTCCCGGCTTTACGCAGGGCCAGAGTCGAACCGTCGTACACGTTGTTCGCGAACGACGAACCCGAGGTGAGCACGTTGATATCGACGAATTCACTCTTGCCGAACGAGCTGGAGCTGAACGTGATCGTGCCGTTGACACCGCCCGAGGTCGAGGCGGCAGCCGTCGCGGCGAGCACGCCCGAGCCGTCGTTTCCGGACGCGTTGGCCGCCGACACCAGTTGCTTCACGGCAGCGAATGTGCCTGCTCCACCGGTGATCGCCGCGGTCAACTGGGCCGCGGTGGTGGTGGCGACGCCAGCGGCGTCGGTGGCGAGGTTGAACGTGATGTTCGACCCGTTCACCGTGGCCGACAGCGCGGTGCTGGCACCGGAAGCGGCGTAGGTGATGCTGATCGCGGTGTCACTGGCACCGGCGTTCTCGCGGGCATCGGTGAAGACGAGGTTGTTGTTCGTTCCACCCGTCAGGTTGGTTGCGGCGGCCGCGGCGAGAACGCCGGTTCCGTCGCCTTCCACACCCGCTCCGGAGTAGGACTGAACGAGGGCGTTGGCGCTGGCGTTGGCATTCAGTGCGGTGGCAATCGCGTTGGCCGTTTCCGTCGCGTTGACGGTACCGCCGGTGCTGGCGAGGGTGACGACGATCGCGTTACCGGTCACCGAGATCGAGCGGGCGTTCGTGGCACCCGAGTTGACGAACGACACGCTGACGGCGTTGCCCGAGTCGTTCTCTTCACGCTTGGCGACGAACTTGATCGCGTCGTTGGCACCACCACCGTTGATCGTGACGGTTTCGCCGCCAGCGGTCCGCGTCAGGGTGCCCGCCACCGCGGCCGTGCTGATCGAGGCCGAAACCCCGGTCACGTCGGTCACCGCGTTCACGGCGTCACGCACGTTGGTGAGGCTGGAACTGGCCCCGAAGAACAGCACCTGGCTCCCTTTGGACCCGGTGAATTCCACGGTGGTGGCCGAGCTTAGGTTCCCGCCGTTGTAGGTCAGCGAGCCTTTCGAGGCGGCCGTCACCACCGTCGCATCGACGGTAATGCTCGAAGCCGAACCGAACAGGGCTTCGTTGATTTGCACGTCGGACAACTTGGCGCGGTCGGCGTTGGTGATCGTCGTGGTGAACGACTTGCTGCCGTCGAGCAGCTTGTCACCCGCGAACGACGTATTCGAGCTGATCTTGTTGATCGCGTTGAGGGCCGCGTCGATCTGCGACTGGTTGGCCTGGATTTCCCCTTGGGACAAGGCCCCCTTGTTGACCCCTTCCTGAACCAGTCCGCGGATCTGGTCGAGCAGGTTGCCGACCTCGCCCAGCGCGGCGTCAGCCGTCCCAATCACGTTATTGGCACGGCTGGAGTTCTTGATGGATTGTTCGATCGCGGTGACCTGCGACCGCAGCGTTTCGCTGGCGATCAAACCCGAGGGATTGTCTTTCCCCGTGTTCAAGGTCGTACCGGTCGATAGGCGCTGCAGGGTCTGGCTTTGCAGATCCTGCGCCTTATTCAAGGTTCGTAGCCCGCGAAGCGAGTCTACGTTCGTTGCGATTCTTGTCCCCATGCCAAACGACCTTTCCGGATACTGTCCGTCCTGGCCCGGTGCCGCAGCGCGACTGCGACGTGGGAAGCCACGGCCTCGGACGACGGATGAGTAAAATGCCTACGAACTCGCGTGAACAAATCGCGACCTCGCGGAATACCATCCGTGCCCCGCTGCGTAGGGGCTCCCATCCATGGGCACCCGTGGGGGGAGTGAGTGCGGGCGGATTGGCACCCACCGGGCGCTCCGCCAGACGCTCACTCTCCCCGACCGCAACGTCAGTCCGCGCTCCACCTCTCAGATCGAGAGTCGGAGACCTCTGGAGACAACTATCGACCTGGAACCTTGAGGTCTTTAGGTGTTTTGGGATACTTCGATAAAATATTCCGTCTGCGTGTTCTGCGGTGTGCGCAAGTCTGACCCGCTATGACTGCTCCTGCGGATCAACCTCGCTCAGGTCGGGCCTCTCCTTAACGGGAGGGTGCCGGCCAACGTCGTGCTGACCGTCCCCCCGAAACGTGAGGCCTAGCCCAACCGCGGCGGTTTACGCACCGAGAGCGGCTTCACCGCCGCGGGATCGGCCGCGTCGGTGCCCCGCGCGTTCTCGCGCTGAATCGCTTCGTAGACTTCCTGGCGATGGACGGGAATCTCCGTCGGCGCCTGGATCCCGAGGCGGACCTTATCGCCTCGGATATCTACGACCGTGATGACGATGTTGTCGCCAATGATGATGCTTTCGTCACGCTGTCTCGACAGTACGAGCATCGCGTCCGCTCCTTAATTCGTTTAAGGCGTCAAGTGTCCGGAAATCGTCCGTGACCTCCGGTCGGTCGCGTCCCCAGCCGGCCGCGCACAAGGTCAAATCGAAACGGGAGACCGTTCCGGGGCGAGGTGCGTCCGCGGGCGGAGTCCGTTCATAGGCAAAAGGCGGCCATCCAAACCGCCGGCGTGGGTCGCTTGGCAGCAGGTACGTTCCGCTCCGGCTGGTCCCCCACACTGTTTTCAACCGGGTTGAACGCAGTGAGGTGGGGACCCTTTCGAGTTTCCCGGATCGGCCTCTGCCGAACCGGACCGTACCCGCCAAGTGCAGTCGACCGGGTGACCGGGCCGAACCTTCGATCCCGCCCCAACCCGTCGGTTTCGCGGTGGCGTGATCGTCTGTTCGTCCGTGTGCCCATGACAACACCGGATGACTGCCGGATGGAAATCGACACGACTTGCGGGCATGGCAAATCGTCTTTCGATGGAATTCGTGCGTTGACGAGGTGATCCGGTCGAAACGTCGGTTGTGACGGGTTTGCCGCCGGGCGAACGTGCCGAGGATTCCGTTTCTACCCAAGACCCCGACGGCAACGCCGGAGGGTCGGTGGAGGGAGTTGAGTTGTCGCGTGGAAGTTGGGCGCGGGGGAAGCGTCACCGCTTCCGCTACAACCGGGGTGGTGGGGTGGGTGAGGGTTATGCCTCGGTGCGGGACCGGTCGAGTTCGGCGACGAGGTCGACCACCGGGACGTGCGCGGGCAGCCGACGAAATCGTTCCGGATGGCAACTGAGCACGAGCAGTTGCAGCCCGCCGGCGCCGCTGGAATCGGCTGCTGTCGGGCGCGTGATCTGGCAGAAGATGTCGAGCATGCGCTGGTGCTTCACCACGTCGGCGTGAGTCAGCGGGTCGTCGAGCACGGCAAGTTGGCGTTCGTCCCGCGCCAACGCCATTCCCGCCGCCAACCGGACCAGCAGCGCCAGTTGCTCGTGCGTTCCAAACGACTCACTCGACAGAGGCTGCACGCTGGACAGGTCTCGGCGATGCAGACCCGAGGGGAGGTAGCCAGTGTCGAATTCGAGGCCACGCAGTTCGTCCAGCCCCAGGTGCTTGGCCCAGGCCAGCGTCCGATCGGAGAGCACGCGGGTCACTTCGCCGATCTGGGTCTGACGCGTCGATTCCAGCAGTTCGAACAGTCGCTTGCGGCCTCGCCCTTCCAGTTCGCAGGCCTCCAGTCGCGCTTTGAGCTGCTCTTTCCGGGCGTCTTCGGCGGTCAATTCGTCGTGCAGGCCCAGGTCGGCCCGGAACTCGCCGAACAGCCGCGCGATCTCGGCTTCATCGCGGCGGAGCCGTTCCGACTGCCGTGTGATGGCGACTTCGAGGTCGCGAATGTCGTCGTCGAGCCGCTCTTCCTCGGGGGCTAGCCGGGTGGCGAGTTCGCGGAGCTGAGACTCCTGCACCTCTTCTCCTGCAGCGGTCAGCTCGGCCTCGATCGCGGCCAGGTCGCCCAATCGTTCCAGTTCTTCAGTCCGCGCCGTGAGCGTGGCCCGATCGGTGGCCAGCGACAGCTCAAGACGCTGCCGCGAGGATTGGGCCGATTCGGCAAGCTGTTGCGCCGCGGTGATCGCCTCCCGCGCCGCTTCGAGGCGTTGCTCGGCATCGAGCAGGCGACCTTCGGCAGAGTGGACCGCATCGGATGCCGATTCGGATGGGTCGGCCTGGGCCGGGTCGGTCGAGTCGGCGGGTTGCGACGGAATGGAGAGCGCCGCGAGATCGGCGTTCAGGCGGGCCAGATCGGCCGCCTCGTCAGTCCCGCCCGTCTTCTTTTTGGGCGCAAGCGACTTGGTCAGCGAATCGATCTGAGCGGACAGGCCCAGGAATCGTTCGCGGCGCAGCGCCAAAAGGTCCCAGAGATCGAGGGCATCCGCCGCGACGCCGAACGGGGCGAGCAGCGTGCGGAGACTGTCGGTCAGTTCGGACTGACGGCGCTTCAGGTCGGCCTGCACAAGGGGATCGACCTGTTCGAAGCGGACGGAACCAACACCAGGCAGGATCAACTCGGCCGAGGTGCCGACGGCCGCCGTCCATTCGTCACCCGGCGCGAGGTTGCGCGACTGGATGGGGTCGGAGTCGACCGTCAGTTCGGGACGAATCGCCGTGGTGGCGCGGAATGAGAATCGGGCCGAGGTGGCGGCGAGCCGGGCCGACAGGGTGGTCAGCTCCTGCCGGAGACCGTTGAGCTGTTTGAGTTCGGCGTCGGTGGGGGCGACGAGGGCATCGCGTTCGGTGCGGAGTCGCTCGAGGTCGTCCTGGATTTCGCGGCGGGCTTCCAGTCGGGCCACAAGCTCGTCGCGCTGGCGACTGAGGCTTTCGCGCTGGAGTCGATCGCGGGCGGTGACCAGTTCGTGGCGGCGGGTCGCGACCTCGCTGGAGAGTGTCAGGGCGACGGCGCGGCGGGTTTCGATTGCGGCGGCCTGCTGCTGGCAGGTGGTCTGCAACGTGGCCAACTCGTCGTCTGAAGTGCGCAGCCGGGCTTCGATGTCGTCCCGGCGTTGGGCTTCGGCGGTTCGGCGGGCGAGGCGGTCGCGGGCGGCCTCTTCGCGGGCACGGGCGGCGGCAAGGGCGGTTTGCGTCTGTTCGTGGAGCAGACGTTTTTCCTGCGTGGCCCGGCGTTTCACTTTGAGCGCGTCGAGTTCGCGAGTATCCAGGGCGATGCCGCGATGCAGTTCGGCAATGCCCGCCTCCACGTCGCGATACCGTCTGCGAGCGGCTTCGGACTGGGTTCGCCGACGCTCGAGTTCGGCGCAGCGGGCTTCCACTTCTTCCAGTGAGGAACGCAGGGTGGCGAGTTCGGTTTTGACCTTAGGCTCGCCCCGCGAAGTGAACCAGTCTTCGACGCGGGTCCGGGCTGCTTCGAGCACGCGATGATCCCGGTCGGTGAGCAGCGACCCGAGCACGGTTTCGAACTGCTGCCGCAGCCCCGCACCGAGTTTGGTCGGTAGGGACGTAAGCCCCTGGTCCACCCAGAGCAGGTCGATCAGACTGTCGTCGACCTTGCCGATGCCCAGCAGGCGGGGCAGTTCGACCAGCACCTGTTTGCCATCAGCGACTCGTGTCCAACTGGCGGCGGCGCGCCGCTCGAGCTTGGCACCGCCCTCTTTGCCTTTCGAAAACTTTTTTTCGACGCGGTACTGCTCACCGGCGTGTCGGAATTCGAGGAGGACTTCGGGGATTCCGGATTCCAGCCAGGGGGTGTGGGCGCGAACCTCTTTACTGGACGAGGCGGGATCTTCGAACAGGGCGGCGCGAATCGCGGCGTAGAGACTCGATTTTCCGACGCGGTTGGGCCCGGTCAGGACGACAAGCGGGTGGTCGAGGTCGGAGAGCGTCAGGCGGGCGATGTTGCGCCAGTTGCGGAGGCTGAGCGAGACAAGTTGCATCGAAGCGGAACCCGGTCAGGAGGCGGCCCAGGGGACGGGAAGCTTCCACTTGGCGGCACAGGTCGCCAGGGCGGCGAGGTCGCTGGCGTGGAGCGGGACACCTTCCGCGAGGTTGCGGGCGGTCCGTTCCGTTTCGAGGTCGCCGGCGATCGTGGTGCGCTGGAACCCCTCGGCCGGCGGCAGATTGCGGATCTCTTCGAGGGCGCTGTCGAGTTCGGCGTAGAACCGCTCTTCAAAGCCAAACCGGGCGACATCGATCACATAGAAGAAGTGTTCGCTGTCTTCGTGGTCGGGATGACGGGTTTTGTGGAGCGGCATTTTTCCGCCGACAAGCGGCCCGGCGAGAATCGCCGAAACGAGGGCGAGGGCCGAGCCGCGGGCACCAGCGGCGGGGAGCAGAATCTTGGCGGCGTGCGGGTCGGTGGTGGGGCGGCCTTCGGCATCGAGAGCCCAGTCGCCCGGCATGGGCTGGCCGTACAGCTTCCAGGAATCGACCTTACCCCAGGAGGACTGAGCACAGGCCATGTCGAGGCAGAACGGTTTTCCTGTTCGGGTCGGTGCGGCCCAGGCAAACGCGTTGTTGGCCGTGCCGGGGCGGGCACTGCCGTAGGCCGCGACGGTCGCTCCGCCCGTGCTGGTCGTGGTGTAGCCGATCATCCCCTGCGCGGCGGCCATCAGCGCGTAGACGCCCGAGGCACCATAGTGCAGGCTGTTTTTGACAGCGACCGTTCCCGTTCCCACCTCTTTCGCTTTGGAAATCGCGAGTTTCATCGCTTTCGTCGCGACGACATGGCCGATGTTCCGGCCGCCATCGAGCACCGCGATCGCGGGCGTGTCGACGACGGTGGTTGTCTGGCCGCGCGGGTCGATGTCCCCCGTCTCCATCGCCTTGAGGTAGCGAGGCGTGGCGCGAACCCCGTGCGAGGGAATCCCCCGCAGGTCGGATTCGACCTGCCGACTGGCAGCGATCTCGGCCTCGGCTTTGAACATTCCCATCTTCACGTACATTTTGACGAGCAGCTCTTTGAGCGGTTCGACGGCGACGCGGGTTTCCTGGGGAGTGTCGGCCGGGTAGGCGGGCGTGGTGAACATCCGGGCGGTGCCAAATCAGAAGAAGGGAATCAAAAGTTCATGGCCCAACTGGGCCAGGCCAACTGGGCCAAACCAACCAGGCTGGTCCCACCGGGCATTAGTCTTCGATGGGGCGCAGTTCAACGTTCCACTGCCGAATCGTCTTGGTCCCCTGCTTTTCGGCGAACGTCCCGATCCAGACATCTTCGGTGTTCTTTTTACGCCAGATGATCATCAGCCCGTGCAGGCCTTCCTTGTCGTTGAAGTCGAGACGCAGCTTGTTGCCCTGGATCTCGCGATACTCGCCAATCCGCTTCTGCTGCGGGGCGGAGGGAAGCTTGAGGTCCTTGAGCTTTCCCTTCTTGGCGGCCTCGACGACTTCTTCGACCTTCTTGCGGTCGGGCAGGCGAAAGCGGGTGCTGATGTCGAAGATCGCCTTGCCTTCGGTGCGGAACTGACCTTCGAGCAGGGGCGTTTCCTCGTTCGCATCGACTTCCGCCCGAGGGAGCGGGCCGTCTTCGTCGGACGACGCCTCGGGTGCTGATTTGCCCGGTTCCTTCCCCTCGAGGCCACCCTTCTTGAGCGCGTCTTTTGGCAGGAATTTCGGAAGGTCCTTCGAGGCCGCCTCTTTGGCCGGTGCCTCTTTGGCGGCGGCCTTGTTCGAGGCGGCTGGCTTGGCGGCCGACGACTTCGTCGGTTTGAGCGTGCCGTAGTACTCCCAGACCGTGCCTTCGATCTGGTCGTCGGGCAGACGCGGCAGCGAGTCGCTCTGACCGGTGAGCTTTTTCAGCGGATTGTCGGCCAGTGCGCTTCCGCCCCACACCAGCAGCCCCAGGCAGATCAGGATGCGGGTGAAAGACGGCATTTGGAAAGGACTCATCGAGTGGTCTCGCAGTGCGTACGAACGGAACACAGGCGCGGGTCCTATCGTACGTCGCCGCCTCAACTCAGGCGAGCCGACGGGGCGATGTGCCCACCATCCGTTCGCTTGGTTTACGGGGCGAGGTCCCACCACCAGTGGGTGGGATCGGCGGGCGGGGTGAGGCGCGGGCGGAGCGCTTCGAGGGCGGTCTTTCGCGGCGTGAGATCGACGGGGGCGCCGGTCTCGGGATCGGTCGTGGGACTGGCGAGGACCGCCTGGGGCGCACAGGTGACGCCACCACCGACCAGGCCGATGACGAGTCCGCCCGCCTGCTTGTAGTTGACGAGGCTGGGGACCTGCCTCGGGACGGGTCGCTCGGCCACCGTCAGTTGCCTCGGGTCGTTGAGAAGCGCGAGCGGTAGTTGGCAGGTTCCGCGCCAGTCTTCCCGGTCGATCACGGCAACGGCGAGCATCAAGTCGAACAGGCCCCGCAGCTCGCCAAAGCTGGGGATGGCGCGGGCGAGTTCGTCGAAATGACCGTTGAACTGTTTGGCATACTTCGTGGTGGTGACCGGAGCCGAGCCAGCGGCCGACGATCGCCTGCCGGTGGCATCGACCAGTTCCTGTTCCGAAAGCAACTGAACTCGCGGCCCGGCGAAGCTCCAGGCCTGGCGGTCTTCGGTCGTGGCGAACGGTTCGTAGAGGGGAGCGAACCACCACCGCTGCATCGTGTTGCCGCCCGGCGCCAATAGCGCCAGGTGACTTCTAAACCCTTTGACGCGGACCGGTTCGAGGCCCAGCCCGACCCGCTTCATGAGATAGTCGGCCTCCAGGCAGACGAGGGCGGCTCGCGATTCGGGGGGCAGGCCAAGAAAGCGAACCTGCTGCGGGCCGAGGATGTCGTCGAGCCGGTCGAACCGGGACTTCACGGCGGCGGCGGTTGAGGGGCCGTTGTTCGTGGAGAGGAAGCGGGTCAGCTCGGCGAGCCGTTCGGGCTGCGGGTCGATACTGCAGCCGAACGTCCGTTCGCGGGAGACGCGGAGCAGAACGAGCAGGTCTTCCAGGCGCAGCGCAGGGAGGCCAGTGGTCGTCCCCACCGCCCTGCCCCACGGATCGATGGCCATGCCTTCGGCGGGACCGATGAGGAGAATGTCGTGCTGTTCGGGCAGCGCGACGAGGGCGTCGATGCGGGTGAGGCCGGCGAGGGTATCGAGATCGGGCGTGACGGGGGTTTGACCGTCGACGAAGGGGCGGAGCAGCGCTTCGATCCGGGCGAGGGAAACGACGCGCTGCGGGCTGGGTGCCTGGACATCCCGGTCGGGGGTGGCGGGGACGGCCCCGGGTGGGATGTCCGTTGAGGGGAGCGGCGCGGCCTGGCCGTTCTTCCCCGAGGGGAGTCGGGCGGTACCGCCTGGCGCTTTCGGTTGAGGCGCGGGTTTTCGAGACGCCGCGTTGGGGCGTGTGGCGACAGATCGTGGCGGAACGGGGCGCACTGCGGTCTGCAGCAGTCCTTCGACATCGACGTAGACGCCCGCGACGCCTGTCCCGCCCGATTGGCCTGTCCCGCCGCCGGTCTGACCGCCACCTCCTGTTCCACCCCCGCCGCCACCTCCTGTTCCACCCCCGCCGCCACCACCACCCACGACCTGGGCGAGGCCCAGTGCGGGCCAGCAGGTGAGGACCAGAGCGAACAGGAACAGGGCAACGCGCGGGTGACGGAGTGGCATGATGGTGACCCTGACGGGGACCCCGGGATGTCCGGCGGACTGGAGACGTGGAGGTGAGCCATCATTGTCCCGTGGGGCCGGCGCGGCGTCTACGGGGTTTCTTCCCAGAGACTGCCAGGGTCGGCTCGCCTGGATTACCAGGTGTCGAGGATTCGTTCCGACAGACGACATCGACAGGGCGTTGACGACTACAGTGCTTCGTCGCTGTTGGGCGTCTGTTCGCAGATGACCCGGCCGAACAGCCAGAACAGGGCCGGGTGCACGAAGAAGTCGAGCAGCGTCGAGCTGACGAGCCCCCCTACGATCACGGTCGCGACGGGGTGCAGGATCTCGCGGCCGGGTTCTCCCGCGGCGAGGACCAGCGGAATGAGGGCGATCCCTGCGGTGAGGGCGGTCATCAGCATGGGCGACATCCGTTCCAGACCGGCCCGTTCGATCATCTCGCGCGAGAAGACCTCGCCTTCCTGCCGCACGAGGTGGAGATAGTGCGTCACCAGCAGAATCCCGTTGCGGGAGGCGATCCCCCCCAGCGAGATGAACCCGACGAGGCTGGCGACGGTGAGCGACTGGTTCGTGAGCTGCAGGGCGAGTACCGCCCCAATCGCGGCCATGGGCAGCGCGGCGAGCACCTGCAGCGCACAGGAGACGCTGCCAAACAGCGTGAACAGCAGCAGGAACATGGCGAGGAGCGAACCGAGACTGAGCCAGCCAATCGTGCGGGTGGCGCGGGCCTGGCTGTCGAACTGGCCGCCGAACTCGACGTAGTACCCCACCGGAAGTTCGGCGAGGACGGGGGCGAGCCGGGCGCGGATGTCGTCGACCACGCCGCCCACATCGCGGCCGCTGGCGTTGCATTGCAGCAGAATGCGACGCCGGACGTTCTCGCGCTGAATGCCGTTGGGGCCTGTGGCGCGGGTCATGTCGGCCACCGAAGAGAGCGGGACGCGGCCACCGTCGGGCAGCAGCACCGCCAGGCGTTCGAGGCGGGCGAGATCGTTGCGGTATTCGTCGTCCAGCCGCACGACGAGATCGAACCGCCGCTGGCCCTCGAAGATCGTCGAGACCTCGCGGCCATTGATCGCCGTTTCAATCAGTTCATTGACTTCCTGGACCGACAGGCCCGTGTCGCGCAGTCGGTCGCGGCGGACGCGGAACTGGACCTGCTCGACCTCGACCTGTGGTTCCACCAGCAGGTCGGTCACGCCGGGGACGGTGGCGATCGCGGCCCGCATCTCTTCAGCGAAGCGGCGCAGCGTGGGCAGATCGTCTCCGAACAGTTTCATCCCGACAGCCGATTTGACCCCCGTCAACATGTGAGAAATCGCATGCTGTAGCGGCTGTTCGGCGCTGACGCTGACACCCGGAACGGCGAGGGCCGCGGCCCGAATGTCGGTGAGGATTTCTTCCCGCGAGCGATGGGAATCACGATCGAGCGAGACGATCAGCTCGGAGGTCGACACGCTTTCGGCATGCTCGTCGAGTTCGGCGCGGCCTGTCCGGCGGACGAGCGACTTGACGCCCGGGATCGCCATGATGCTCCGTTCGACCCGTCCGGCGAGTTCGTTCGAAAGCGGTAGCGAGGAACCAGGCGGCACGAACAGATTGACCTGCACCGTCCCTTCGTTGAATGGGGGGAGGAAGTCCCGTCCCATCCGCGCGACGAGCAGCCCGCTGGCGATGACGGCGAGCGCCGTCACGATCAGCACGAAGCGGGGAAAGCGGAGGCTGAAGCGGATCGCGCGGCTGGCGATCGCTTTCAACACCCGGACGACGAGGCCGTCGTGAGCATGGTCCAGGAACTTCTTCGTCGGCAGGAGCCAGTAAGCGAGGCCGGGGGTGACCGTCAGCGAGACCAGCAGCGACGCCATGATCGAGACGATGTAGGCGATGGCAAGCGGGGTGAACAGCCGCCCTTCGATCCCATCGAGGGCGAACAGCGGCAGAAAGACGAGGATTACGAGCAGTGTGCTGAAGACGACTGAGTTGCGAACCTCACAACTCGCTTCATAGATGACGCGCAAGACGGGCCGCGGCTGGGCCAGTTGCGCGTTCTCGCGGAGCCGCCGGAAGATGTTCTCGATATCGACGATCGCGTCATCGACCAGTTCGCCGATGGCGACGGCGAGGCCACCCAGGGTCATCGTGTTGATCGACATTCCTGTCCAGTGGAACACCAGCCCCGTGGTGACGATCGAGAGGGGAATCGCCGTCAGGGTGATGAACGTGGTCCGCAGGTTGTGCAGGAACAGCAGCAGAATGATGACCACGAGAATTCCGCCATCGCGAATCGCCTCGATCACGTTGCGGATGCTGAGGTCGATGAACGTCTTCTGCTGGTAGAGCGTGGCGTCGAGCCGGACGTCTTTGGGGAGCGATTGGCGAATCTCCGCGAGGGAGGCTTCGACCTGGTCGGTCACGCCGCGGGTATCGGCCCCTGGTTGCTTGGAGACGATCAACACGACACCCGAATGCCCGTTGATCGAGGCGTCGCCGCGTTTGACCTGGGCGCCTTCGACCACGCGGGCCACTTGGCTTAAGATCACAGACCGGCTGCTGTCGGGGCGGACGACAATCTGTTCGAGGTCGGCCCGCGATTGAACTCGACCCAATGAACGGACGAGGAATTCCCGGCCCTCCTGGATCAGGTAGCCGCCGGTGGCATTGGCATTGCCAGCGGAGAGGGCCCGTTCCACATCGGTCAGCGTGACGTCCAGATTGGAGAGGGCCTCGGGATTGACCAGCACCTGGTATTGCTTGCGGTCCCCACCCATTGCGAGGGCGGCCGTCACGCCGGGGACGGAGAGTACGCGGGGACGGATCACCCAGTCGGTCAGGGTGCGCAGTTCGGCGGCCGAGGTTTCGCCGGATTCGCTCCAGAGGCCCACGATCAGGATCTGGCCGATGACGGAGGAGATCGGCGCCAGCATCGGCGTCATTCCCTCGGGCAGCGTTCCCGAAAGCGACCCGAGTTTCTCGGCGACGATCTGGCGGTCGACGTACAGATTGGTCGACCAGTCGAACTCGGCATGGACGATCGAGACGCCCATGGCGCTGGAGCTGCGGACCGCCAGGACCCCGGGCGACCCGTTGAGGGCCGCTTCAATGGGGAAGGTGACCTGCGCTTCGACCTCTTCCGGGGCGAGGCCATGCGCTTCGGTGATGACGGTGACGCGGGGTCGGTTGAGGTCGGGGAAGACGTCAATCGGCAGCGTGACGAGCGACCAGCCCCCGATGCCCAGAACCGCCAGCGCGATGGCCAGCGTGATCCAGCGATGCGTCAGGGCGGCATGAATAATCGCGTTCAACACAGGAGCGTTGCCAAGTCAAAAGTCAAAAGGAAAAAGTCAAAAGTGCTCTGAGTTGGAGATCGAACGGCTGAGGGAGCATCGAAGCTGGATTGGCAAGCCGCAGCAGTGGGTATGGATGGGAGTGCTTCAACACGAGTGTCGCCCGAGCGTGGGCACTTTTGACTTTTGACTTTTGCCTTCACTGAGCTCTGCTCAGTGACTGTGTCCGTGGTGGCCGGCGTCGGCTCCGCCTGAGGCCTGGAGCTTGAGGGCGAGGTGCAACTGGACCGCGCCCTGGGTGACGACGACGTCCCCGGGCTTGAGGTCGGAACTGTCGGCGAGCACGACCCGCTCGGGATTGCGATCGCGGACGACGACGCGTACCCGGCGAAACTTGAAGCCATCGCGCACGAAGACCTGAGAGTCGATCCCTTCGTCGACGACGGCAGAGGCGGGGAGCACGATCTGCTGGCTCCAGGTTTCGACGGGGAGATGCACGTGCAACCGGCGGCCAGGTCGGTAACGCCAGTCGACGAACCGGTGCGAGTCGCCAATCCGACGGGTGCTGGCCGGTTCGTTGGGCAGGCGGAGGTAGAAGTCGACGGTGCGGGACTGGCGATCAACCCGATTGGCAACGAACAGGAGTTCGAGGTTGTCCAGGCGTTCCCCTGCGTCGTCGCCGCGTTCGAACGTGGCCGAAAGTCGAGTCCCGGCACGGAGTGCGGCCGTAAGCGGGGCGACATCCTGCTCGAACGCCTTGCCCTCGATGTAGAGCTCGGCATGATCGCTCAGGACACAGAGTTTGTCCCCGGCCTGAACGAACGAACCGGGCGTCACGTGTAGATACTCCGCGACCAGCGTGTGCACGCCATCGGCGCGGGGCGCCAGTCCCGTGGCGTTGGGAACGGAAACGGTCAACTGAGGGAGCAGGGTTCGGTCTGTTTCGATTGTGGCCACCTGGTCGGCGACCAGCCCATGCAGGATGAGCGCCTGCCGTTCGACCTTGACGCTGGCGACGAGCTTTTCCTGCTCATACTGAATCTGCAGCAGGCGCTGGCCGGGGACGGTCCCCTGGTCAGTCAGCTTGGTGAGACGGGCGACTTCGCGATTGGCCACGTCGAGCTCTTCGAGGCTGCGGAGGAACTCGGTCTGGGCGTCGAGCAGGTCTGCATGCGTGATCCGCAGGTCGAACAATGGCTGTCCCGGTTCGACCGACTCGCCCTGGACGATGTGCACTTTGGTGACGATGCCGGTGAGCGGCGCGGCGACTTCGACTTCGCTCTGCCCCGGGCGCTCGGCGAGGACGGCGGGAATGGAAATGGTCCGCTGCTCGTCGGACCGGGTGACCTTGAGGAACTTGAGGCCCAGCCCTTTCCTGGCCGTGGGAGTCGGTTCGATCACGTCGGGATCGGCCTCTTCGTGAGCATGGTCATGGGCGTCGGCCGCGGCGGCCGGCGCGGAAGGCAGAAGAGGGGCCAGCAGGGCCGTCAGGTGGGCTCGCACCATGGGACTGGCGAGCGTGGCCGAGACGCCCACGATCAGGATCAGTCCCGGCAGCCAGCGTCGCATCGACCCTGCGTGGGGTGAGGCACTCTGGGGCGAATCCTGGGGACGCGTGCTGTCTGGCATGCGGTTGGAGGACGAGGAATCGGTCGTCGCCATGGGAGGCCGGTACCAGGTGAAGGAGAGGAACAGGTGTGGATCGGGTGGGATCAGTACGGTTCAAAATGGGAACCGGGTGCCAATCACAAGGCGGCGGGGAATCGTAGCGTGGTGCTGGTGGCGACGCTCCGGGAAAGCGGGAGAAGCAGCAACAATCTGCGGGAATTCTCGCGTTTTGAGACTCGATTGCAGTCGCGAATGACGCGGCGAAAGGCAGTTGGTTTCCACTGCCATTCGATTGCAGGCGGCGGGGGGGGGCGACGCGGTGCCCACCTTACCCCCGCAAGCCATGCCGACTCTGGGTTGCGGTTGAGGTGCCGACGGCTTGTTGCATGGCCAAGAGGGCGAGTCAGCGGCGACAGGGGATTTCCCAAATGGCAGCGGTGAGTCTATAACGCCGGAACGCTCTGGCACCGTGATGAACCCATCCGTCGGAACCAGGGCGATTGGTCCGTTTCCGGTTTCTGTTTTCGTCCAGGTTGCCGTGCCCGCGTCGGTCGATGGGACTCCCCAGGTGACGTTCGTCGTCGAGCAGTATCTCGGCGGGGTGCGGATCGACACGTTCCTCGAACGCCATTTGCGCAACTACTCCGTTTACCGCGTCCAGCGGATGATTCATGCCGGGGCGGCTCGGATCGATGGTTCGTTGGCGACCATCGATGTCCGCGTGCATCGCGGACAGGAAGTCTCCGTCCGACTGGTCGAACCCCCCGACGATCTGCTCCCGGCGGAGCCGTTTCCGCTGGATGTCGTGTTTGAAGATCCGTGGCTCATCGCCCTCAACAAGCCGGCCGGAATGGTCGTCCATCCCTGTGGGCAGTATGCGACCGGATCGCTCGCGAATTTTCTCCAGGCGTACTTCGACGCGCGGACGCCTGTGAAAGGGATGGTTCGCCCGGGGATCGTCCACCGTCTCGACCGGTTGACGAGCGGGATCATCTGCATTGCCAAGGAGCATCTGGGCAATCGCGGGCTGTCGATGGCGTTTGAGAACGGGCGCGTCTCCAAGGCGTATCTCGCCCTCGTTCATGGGGACGTGCGGTCGGACCGGGGTGTGGTGCGAGCGGCGATTGGCAACACTCCGGGGAAGCGGACGATTCTGATGTCGACAAGGGCCGACGCGGTCGACCCCCGGCCTTCACAGACCTCTTATGAGGTGGTCGAACGGTTTGGCGTCTGCACGCTGGTGCGGTGCAAACCGCTCACGGGTCGGCTGCATCAGATTCGCGTCCACATGGCGCACATTGGGCATCCTCTGCTCGCCGACGAGTTCTACAGCCCCTCACCCTGGTTCACGCGGGCCGATCTGGAAGGATCGACTCCTGCTGACGCCGACGAAGAGAACGAAATCCTGTTTGATCGGCAGGCGCTGCACGCCGAAACGCTCACCGTGCTGCATCCGATTCGGAACGAAATGCTCACGTTCCACGCCCCGCCAGCCGCAGACTTTGCGCAACTGGTGCGACTGCTTCGTTTGGAACGGACACCCGGGCGGGCCTGACGTTCGGGGCGGCGAAGGAAGCTCGCTTTAATCACAGATTTTCGGGCGACAGGTCGTTCGGGTCGCGTCGTCTATTGGGCAGACTCTTCCAGATTGTGAGATCGCGGTTAAGGGTTCACGCTGCAACTCGCGATGGACTCAGGAAATTGCCAACGCCGTGGGGCTGTGGGTGTCGATGCAGTACGAAGTGGGGGAAGTCGATGGGATTGTCTCTCGGGCCAGGTTGTCAGCCCCGATGCGAACGACTCCGGAGTTCGAGCCACCCGGTGCGAAATGGTTGCCGCGACGTTGCCTGTTTCTTTTGATGCCGCTCGCAATCCAGATTTCTGGATGGCGCCGTTCGTAAAGGCGGCTCAGCGCGTGATCCCCACCATGCTGGACAGCCGCTGTGAAGCCGGGCCTGCCGACTGTGTCTCGTCGGGGCATGCGATGTACGACCTGACCAGTGTCATCGGCATGTCCGGCATCATTTCCGGCGCACTCGCTTTCAGCCTGTCGCGAGACGCGGCGTTTGACCTGCTGCGGCGAATGACCGGGGTTGAAACGACGGAAGTCGACGAGCTGGTTCGAGACTGTGTCGGCGAAATGGCGAACATGATCGCCGGCGGAGGCAAACTCGAACTGCAACCGTTCCCGCTCAAATTGGGGCTGCCCCAGGTCATTCAAGGGCACGACTACGCGGTGTATGCACCGCGCTGGTCGATTCATGAATGGGTTCCTCTCGAAACCGATTTTGGTCCCTGCAGCCTGACGTTGGGGTTCGACCTGGCCGGACTGCAATCGCACCTGATCGACTTGCAGAAGTAACGGGAGTTTCCGAATCGATTCTGGAGCCAGTGCCAGTGCCAGTGAGCCAGTGCTGGAAAGCCGCAAGAGTTAGCGGCCGGAGGGTTCACCGCAGACGCTCTGCCGACATGATGCATCGCACAAACAATTGATCAGCTAGCAACTGATCAGCTGGGCCAGGCGAACCGACCCTGTGAGGGGTCGGTTGGAATCGCGGGATCAGGCGCGATTGGAAGCCTGACGAGTGCCGCTACTCGCTGGGGAAGCGTCATCGCTTCCGCTACGGTGGCTTTTCTGCAGCCTTAGCCGATCACGCGCCAGCCGGCTGGGACGGCCCGAGCCGCACCCACGCTGGCTCGCGGTGCGACCTGCGTTGTCGCGGCGGGTTGCGGCCGACGTGGAAGGTGCTGGTTGGCCACCGCTGGGAACTCCGATCGCAACAGGGCGACCGCGGTCTCGTAACCAGTCCCGGTGGTCGGTCCCGCGACAACCGCCCCGACCGCGAACAGGCCGGGAACAGTCGTCTCGAAGTTCGAGCCGCACCAGAGTCGGCCGCGGCTGTCGGTCCGTGCGCCCAGACGTCCAAAGTTGCGTCCTGCCGGCGCCGCTTCCGAACCGACGGCCACAACAACCGCATCGGCCGCGACGACCATGCCGTCATGCAGGACGAGGCCCGCGTCGTCGGCTTTCGTCCGCGTCAACCCGACCGCCCAGCTCCCCAGCCGGGCATCGTCCCAGGTCTGGACCGGTGGCAGCGACAGGCCGGTTGATTTTCGGTCGACGAGCGTGACGCGGACGCCGACCGCGGCGAGCAACCGGGCGACGATCGTCCCCGCGCGGCCCGCACCGGCGATGACTGCCGTCTGAGGCCAGGCCGACCGTTCGAACAATCGGTCGGGTGTCTGGGCGAGTTCTTCCTGCCCCAGCATCCACGCGGGGCGGCGGAACGTGTCCCCGGTGGCGACGAGAACGCGTTCTCCCTCCATCGTCTGCAGGCCCGATTCGGTGGCCACTTCGACCCGGCGATCTGAAATCCAGCGCCAGTCACCGACGATGAGGTCCACGCCACAGCGCTGGAGCAGACGGGCGGCCAGGTCGCGTTCCCGGGCGATGATCTTGCGAAACTCGGCCCGGCAGGCGGCGATCGTTGGTCGACCCGTCCGGGCGGCGATTCGCTCGGTCAGTTCATCGAGCGCGTCGATCGTCTGCGAGGTGGTGGCGGGGGCATCGCCAGTCGGCCAGACCACACCGACCGAAAGACCGGCCCGAGCAGCCGTCAGCGCGGCCTGAACTCCGGCGGGGTCGTTCCCGACAATCAGCAGGTCGTACCACATGTTGACCACCACACGCACGCTGAGGACCAGTTCCGAGGAACGCTTCCCTGCGACAGGTGGACACCGCATCCTGACGGTGAACTGTCAAAGTCTAATGATGACGTTGACACTGAGGAGATCGGCGCTTGGGCGAACTGCGGTGAGCCTTTTGATCCCGTAGACCAATCTGTCTTCGGAGACTCGGTCGAACAGTGCGGTTGTGCGGATTGTGTCGATGGCGAAGAGCACAAAGGAGAATCGGGGGCACCAATGTCCCCTCTCCGGTCCGTAGGATGACCTAAGAACAAGAGGCGGGTTGTTGCGTTTGAGCCACACGCTGATTGGGGCTGCACGGACGGACCAGGAGCAAACCGCCTGGTCGCCCTCAGGGGGTGGCCCTCTGGAAACCCGGCAAAAAGATGGTTTGGCGATGATCTGGGGCAAGGCCTGCGGCGTTGGTCTGTCCAAGAGTTCGAGAAGCGGTAGCGCTGGGACGACGGACAAAACTCGGTCGTTCCCGAAGCCCAGAGCCACCCCGAGTTACCGGCTGCGGTCGACCATCCAGTCAAGATTGCCCAGTTTGAAGCGAATCTCAGATTGAGACGAGAACCAGCGCGACGACACGGTGCGATTTGACCGCTGGTGTCCTTAGCAAGTGTTGAATTGGTAACGGGTTAAGGTGTTGACGGTTGGGTTTCTTCCACCCCGAAGGTGACTGTATGTCGTCCGATTCCGCTGCGCCGCGTCGTGTTCCGCCTCGAAAACCGTCGAATGCCGGCACGGGGGCGGGACTGGCAATCGTCGCCCTGATGGCTGGCCTGATGGGGCTGTACTGGGCGTATGACAACGTCCGGATTGAGGTGCCCGCCGATTCCGTGGCCGTCCTGATCCGCAAGACCGGGCTGGATGTCGCCAACGGCGACGAAGTCGCCCCGACGGAGAAGCACAAGGGGATTCAGCAGAAGGTGCTCGAACCGGGGCGGTACCTGTTCAAGTACGATCCGTACAACTGGGGCTGGGAAGTGGTCAAGCAGATCATGATTCCCGACGGTAAACTCGGCGTGCGGGTCCGTCTGCATGGGGACGATCTCCCCTACGGCGAGTTTCTGGCCGTCAAGGAAAACCAGAAGGGGATCGTGCCGGGCGTGCTGATGCCCGGTCGGTATCCCATCAATCCGTATCTCGAAGAAGTGGAACTGCACGAACCCCAGGTGGTACCCGCTGGCTTCAAAGGCGTGGTGACGAACCTGGCCGGGCCGATTCCAACCAAATCCGCGGACTACTTCGCCGATGCGGAATCGAAAGATGGCAGTCACAAACTGCTGGTGAATACCGGGTTCCGTGGGGTCGAGAACACCACGCTTGATCCGGGGACGTACTACTTCAATCCGTATGAGAAACGGATTGATCTGGTGGACTGTCGCAATCAGCGGTTCAATCTCGGGGATACCAAAGACTTGGGATTCCCGTCCAAAGACGGATTCTGGGTCAGCCTGGATAGCATTGTCGAGTTTCGAATTCGGCCCGAAATGGCTGCGAAAGTGTTCGTACTCTACAACGAGAGCGAGAACGGTGACGAGCTGAACGACGAGATCGTGCGGAAGGTGATTCTGCCAGCCGCGCGGAGTTTCTGTCGGCTGCAAGGCTCGAACAACGTCGGTCGCGACTTTATTCAGGGGAACACGCGGACCGAGTTTCAGACGTCGTATCAGACGACGATGTCGGCCCGCTGCGAGCCGCTGGGCGTCGACATCGTCCAGGCGCTGATCACGAAGATCAATCCGCCACAGCAGATCGCCGGGCCGGTGCGCGATCGCGAGATCGCCAAGCAGAAAGAGAAGCAGTATCAGCAGCAGATTCTGCAGCAGAAATCCGAGGAAAACCTGGCGATCGAGAACGAACTGGTCAAGCAGAAACAGGCGCTGGTAACAGCGGAACAGAGCGTGATCCGCGTGACGACCGAGGCGATGCGGGCGCAAGAGGTCGCCGTGACGAAAGCGAAGGAGAAGCAGGCGGTCGCCAAGCTGAAGCTGGAAGCGGCCAAGGACGAGGCGGCGGCGATTCTGTCGCGCGGGACGGCCGAGGCCGAGGTGGTGAAGCTCAAAAACGAGGCCGAGGCGGCCGGTTGGATGCAATCGGTCAAGGCGTTTGGCGGCGATGGCGACCAGTACGCGCAGTATATGCTGTATCAGAAGCTGGCGGCGTCCTATCGCAGCCTGATGATTAACACGGCAGATAGTCCGATGATGAAGATTTTCGAGCGGTTCAATGAGCCAGCGAAAGAGAAGGTGAAGGAAGAGAAGAAGCCGGAATGACCTAATGTCAAAAGGTCTAATGACTAATTAAGAAAATAGGTGATTGTTCGGATGTTTTTCTGGCCCAGAAGGGCGAGACGTAATATGAACGCAAAATCGTTTGTCGAGCGAGGCGGGATTCAGTACGCGATCACCCTGCTGCTGCTGGGTGGGGTGGCCTGGCAGGCCGTGGAGTGGACGGTCAACCGGATTTACGTGCCGGTGGGGTCGAGCCTGCTGCTGCGATACAAGGGGCCGCTGCTGTTCGGGGCCCGCGAGTATCCCGAAGACGGTCAGTTGGCCAAGCGGCGCGAGAATGGCGTGCTGGAGATCGGGGTGCTCGAGCAGATGCCCGGCCCCGGCCGCCACTTCTACTGCCCCGTCTGGTGGGAGCGGACGATTGTTGAAGACCCCGTGGTCAAGCCGGGCGAAGTGGCCGTTGTCACCTCCAAGGTCGGCAAAACCAGCCAGACCGCTGGGGATGGCCAGTTCCTCGTCGAGGGTGATCTGGGGGAAACCAGCCAGAAGGGGATTTTGCGAAAGGTCTATGGACCGGGCCGTTACCGCGTGAATCCCTACGCTTACGACTTCCGGGTCATCAAGGGGATGCAGGAAGAGCGCGTGGGCAGCCAGATGAAGGTCTCGGGCTGGGTGCTGATTCCGACGGGTTCCGTCGGGGTGGTCACAAATCAGACCGACAATCCGATCACCAAGGCGAAAAAGGGGATTCAGCCCGACGTCTTGCCGCCTGGGCTGTATCCGATGAATCCCTGGGAGCAGAAGGTCGACCTGGTCGAGGTGGGGTATCGCGAGAAGAGCATCAGCTCGACGGTGAAGGTCGACGCCGCGGGAGAGGTGCTGCTGGATAAAGCGGGCGAGCCGGAGATGGCGGACGACAGCTCTGGGATCAGTTTCCCTTCCAAAGATGGTTTCCCGATTCACATGGACTTCACGTCGATCTGGGGGATTCTGCCGGAGCAGGCCCCGCGCGTCGTGGAATACAACGGCAGCATCGAGGCGGTCGAGAATCGCGTGGTCGTCCCGCTGATCGAGAGCATCTGCCGAAATGAAGGCTCGAGACTGGGTGCGGTGGAGTTGCTGGTGGGCGAGACCCGCGAGCACTTTCAGGAAGAAGTGGCCAGGCAGTTTGGCGAGAAGCTGAAGGAGACGGGCGTCGCCCTGCAGTACGGGCTGGTGCGGCATATCTACATTCCGCAGGATGTCCGCGTGCCGATTCAACAGGCGTTTATCGCCGATGAATTGAAGCTGACCCGCGAGCAGGAACAGCTGACGGCTAAGACCGAAGCCCTGTTCCGCGAGGCGGAAAAGAACGTCGAGCTGGAGGCGAGCCGGGTGGTGGTCGAGACGGAGAAAATGGTCGCGGGCAAGGTGGCCGATGGTGAGAAGACGGCGGCCGAGACGACAGCGGAAACGACCAAACTGGTCGCCGAGATCGACAAGCAGACGGCCGAGCTGGAATCGCAGGCGAAGGTGTTGCTGGGGAAAGCGGACGCCGACTCGCTCAAGCTGATGTCCGAGGCGAAGGCCGACATGTTCCGGCTGGCGGTCGAGGCGTTCGGCGATGGCGACAGCTACAACAAGTTCATCTTCGCCAGTGGCCTGCCCGACGATATCCGGCTGAACACGTTCTACGCCGGGGAGGGGACGTTCTGGACCGACCTCAAGGGGTTCAGCGAAACGATGCTCGGCAAGCAGGAAGTCGAACGCCGGGTGCCGGCGAAGCCGACGAAGTGACGCCGTGCGTTTCGGGTGTCGAACTGGGGAGGCTCGTTAACCACCAAGACACAAAGACACAAAGGAAAGACAGGTTGAAGGGTCGAGATGTCGGCGGCGCGGGTTGGACCAGCGCGGTGGTTTATCTGTGCTTTGCCTGACTTGATTCATTCTGCCTGTCCGTCTGTCTTGACCTGGTATTGAACCGACTCAAATCCGAAGGGAATCCAATCGGTTCCCATGATGGTCCAAACGGCATGATGTATGTCACCGGCCCTTGAACCTGCCTTTCCTTGGTGTTCTTGGTGCCTTGGTGGTGAAAGAAAGCCCCCGCACGTCGGTCGAACCACCGACGCCTGACAGGGTCGGCTCGCCGGGCGTGATGAGTGCCGCGTAGAATTCCCGTGGAGTTGCGGTGAGTTTACGCGGGAGGGTGAGGCGATGGGGCGGACGCTGGCGGTGCATTTCCTGCCTCGGGAGGTCGATCCCGCGCGGTTTGTGGGTGGCGTGGTCGTCGTCATTGATGTCCTGCGGGCCACGACGACGATGATTCACGCGCTGGCGAATGGGGCCCGCGAAGTGATCCCGTGTGCGGAGATCGACGAGGCGCGGGCCGTGGCGGCGCGGTGTCCTGCGGGGACGGTTGTGTTGGGCGGGGAGCGTGGTGGTCGGCCTATTCCGGGGTTCGACCTGGGGAACTCGCCGGCGAGTTACACACCGGACGTGGTCGCGGGCAAGACGGTCGTGATGACGACGACGAATGGGACCCTGGCCCTCTTGCATGCGCGGACGGCCGAGCGGGTGCTGGTCGGAGCCTTCGCGAATCTTGGCGCGATCATCAGGACGCTGCGCGCCGAGACGCGGCCGGTTCATCTGCTGTGTGCGGGGAGCGAGGGCGACGCGTCGATCGAAGATGTCCTGTTTGCGGGCGCGGTCGTGGCCCATGTCGCCGAGGCGGGTGGACAGTTCCGAACCAGCGACGAGAAGCCCATGCCGGACGGCCGCGCGGAGATTGCCGCGGCAGCGTATGTCGGGAGGGGCGAGAACTCCGATGCGCGATTGGCGACTTTCCTGGCCGGTAAAGGCGGCGCGCTGCTGGACCAGCTTGGTCTGCGCAGCGATGTCATCACTTGCGCGGAAGTGGATACGGCGGACGTTGTGCCAGCGGTGGAATCACCGTCTGGAGCAGGATGGATTCATTCAGTTGGACGGTTCGTGTTATCATCACCGCATGGAACCGTTTCCGACCTATCCCAACTCGCCGATCACAGAGGCGATCATTGACCTGCGGGTGATCTGCCCTGACGGCATCGATGTGAAGGTGTTGGATCTGCCGCGAGATGGCCTGAATGCCGAGTATCGGGTCGTGGATGCAATGTTTGCAGCCCAGGGAGAAATGGTGGTGGGGCCCATGGGAAACTCGGCCTCGGTCCGGCAGCACCCCATCGGATGGAAGCTATCGACTGGCGACGGCAAGCAAATTGTTCAGCTACGCAATGATGGATTTACGTACAGCCGACTAGCCCCCTACGAAGCGTGGAGATCGTTCCAGAGGGACGCCAGACGAGCGTGGGAATCGTATCGAAAAGCAACTCTATTGTTCCCCATCGAGCGCCTCGCGGTACGCTACATCAATCGCATCGATATCCCCAAAGACCGAATCGAGCTCAAGGAGTACTTTCGGACGTTCCCAGAGATTTCCCCGGATTTGCCGCAGTCACTGGAAGGCTTTTTTGTCCAGTTGCTGGTTCCGTTTCCAGAGTTGTCGGCGACGTGCCTGGTCAATCAGACGATTGTTCCACCAGCCCGTGTTGGTGTCGTTTCGGTTGTGCTGGATATCGACCTTTTCCGAACGGTCGATGTGCCTCAGACGGAAGAGTCGATCTGGGAGTACTTTGAGTGTTTACGAGTCGAGAAGGATCGGATATTCGAGGCTTGTATTACCGATCCAACCCGCCAGTTGTTCCAGACATGCCCATCCTGATTCCCGAACTACCGCCGTCAATTCCTGAAGTTCGCCATTTTTTCGTGTCGAATGGGTCCGCCGGTGCGCAAGGCCCTGAAGGGCGGCAACTCTCCGAGTGCATCGCGAAGGTGCGTGAACACTGGTCCGCGCGAATCAGCCAGACGCCAGCGGTGCCAGATCTCACGGAAGACGAGTTGCTCGATCTGCTGTCAAAGCACCGGCATCCGCCGTTCGAATCCGCAGGTCGGATTCGGATGCGTATCACACGGGTCTCTGATCTTCGCCCTCGCTCGCGTCGAATTGACGAGGAATCTGAATGAGCGACTTCTGGTGGGAAGAGGTGACCGGATCGCAACTCGCTCAGGGTGACCTGCTCGATTCATGCCTTCTCCCGATCTTTTCCGAACCGAAGCGGGGGGAAGACGGACTCTTCGAACTGGAAGGTGATGCCAGTCGTGCACGTCTCATCGTGATGACGCAATCGTGCGATCTGGCGAATGGCAAAGTAGACACCGTTGCTCTTTGTCCGATCTGGACCCTTGCTGAATATGAGAGTTCCTCGCCTGATTTCGGGAAGAAAGGGGCTTGGGAGAATGTCAGGAAAGGGCGAATCGAATCCCTACATCTCCTGGCGTCGCCAAGTTCACCGGACGACAACCGGGCAGCGCTCGTTGTCGTGTTTGAGGAGATCTTCAGCCTCCCGATCGAGTACTTGAAGGGGCATGCCGATTCGCTCGGCAGCCGGTGGCGACTCAAATCACCGTATCTGGAGCACCTTTCCCAATCATTTGCCCGATTCTTCATGCGGGTGGGGCTCCCCTCGACGATCCCGCCGTTCAAGTGAAGCGACGCGAGAGTTACCCTGGTTACTGCTGCCGGCGACCAGTACCAATCGACCTCCGGTATGAACGTTGGCGGGTCGCGCTTGACCGTGAACGCCAAGGCCGTCAGCATTCGGGGTTTCCCGGTGTTTCGACGGTTGCCATTCCACCGGGGGAATAGGGACTTTCGGACGACTCCGACTCTTTTAGGCTGCTGAAATCGCCATGGAATCGACCTCGATGGACAAGATTGTGTCCCTCTGCAAACGCCGGGGGTTTTTGTTCCAGTCGTCCGAGATTTACGGCGGGCTGAACGGGTTCTGGGACTACGGGCCGCTGGGCGTCGAGCTGAAGCGGAACGTCAAGGATGCCTGGTGGCGGGACATGGTCACCGGGCACGACGAAACGCTCGTTCCCAACGGGGCGCCGCAGGCGTTCAACATGGTCGGGCTGGACTGCACGATCATCATGCATCCGCAGGTCTGGAAATGCTCCGGGCATTACGACCTGTTCCACGACTTCATGGTCGACTGCCGCGAGTGCAAGGGCCGGTTCCGCGCGGACCATATCAAGTCGCTCGATTGCCCCTTGAAGCCGAGCAAGCGGCCGGGCGAGCATGACAAGTGCCAGTTGACCGACCCGCGTGAATTCAACCTGATGTTCAAGACATTCGTCGGGGCACTGGCCGGGGAAGAAGGGGCTGCGTTCCTGCGTCCCGAAACCGCGCAGGGGATTTTCGTCAACTTCAAGAATGTCTGTGATACTCAGCGGGTGCGGGTTCCGTTCGGGATCTGTCAGGTTGGGAAGAGTTTCCGCAACGAGATCACGCCCCGGAACTTCACGTTCCGCTCGCGCGAGTTCGAGCAGATGGAACTCGAGTTCTTCTGTCACCCGAGCGAATCGCCCGCGTGGTACAAGTACTGGCGCGACCGCCGGTATGCGTGGTACCTCAAGCACGGGCTGAAGAGCGAGAAGCTGATTCTGCGCGAGCATGACAAGGACGAGCTGTCGCACTACTCGTGCGGGACGGCCGATGTCGAGTATGCCTTCCCGTTCTGCGAGGCGGGCGAGTACGGCGAACTCGAAGGGATTGCCCATCGCGGCGACTTCGACCTGCGGTCGCACATGGAAGGGAAGCTGGTCAAGGATGAAGCGGGGAACCTCGTCGTCGAGAAGAACGCCGAAGGGAAGCCACGGCATCCGGGCAGCGGCAAGGACCTGACCTACTTCGACGACCAGACGCGGGAGCGGTTCGTGCCGCATGTGATCGAACCGTCGGCCGGGGCGGATCGGGCGACGCTGGCGTTCCTGTGCGAGGCGTATCACGAAGACAAGCAGCCGGATGAAAACGGCACGATGCAGGAACGGACGGTGATGAAGTTCCACCCGAAGTTCGCGCCGGTGAAGGCGGCCGTGTTCCCGCTGGTCAAGAAGAACGGGATGCCGGAATTCGCGCTGGATGTCTATCGCGACCTGAAGGCCGCGGGGATCGCGACGGTGTTCGACCAGCAGGCGGCGATCGGCAAGCGGTACCGGCGGCAGGACGAAATCGGCACACCGTACTGCATTACCGTCGACGGGCAGACGCTGGAAGACAAGACGGTGACCATCCGCGACCGCGACTCGCTGGAACAGTGGCGCGTGCCGGCGGCGAAGCTCGTCGAAGAAGTCTCCACGCGGCTCAAGGGATAGGCGCGGGTGATTTTTCACCACCAAGGCACGAAGGCACCAAGGTCTTGGGGAGGGCGGGTTCTTTGAGGCTCGTTAACACGAAGACGCGAAGGAAAGGCAGGATTAAGGGGGGGGGCGCAAGGGCGACGCTGACAGGCGTGACGGTCTGGCGAGCCGACCCTGTGAGGGGTCGGTGGGGATGTGAAGTGTCGAGTACTGCTGAGGTGTTGTGCACGGCCGAGGGCGACCGAGAGTTACAGCGCGCGGGAGATTCCCCCGACCCCTGACAGGGTCGGCTCGCCTGACAATGCCTGGAATCGCAATCACCCGCAGGGCGTACCGACTTGCGCCTGCTCGTCTTTCCTTGGTGCCTTCGTGCCTTGGTGGTTCAGATCACCGACACGGCAGGTCAGTTCACGTCGACCGCCTTCAGGCGCTCCCCTTCCCTTGCGAGTTCTTCGTCGGGGATGACCCGGCTGCGTTCGATTTGGGTCGCGGCTTCCGCTCCGCTGGTGAGGTCGCGGCCCAGCACGCTGATGCGGCCGTCGCGACCGTAGCGGCATTCGACTTCGATCGGCGAGCCTTCGGGGAGGCCGGGGGGCAGGTCGGTGATGATGAACTCGCCGATCTGGACGCAGGCGTCGACGGTGTAGGCCTCGCCTTCGAGCACGCGGACGCGCACCTGCTTTTGTCCGTAGGAACGGGTCTGAAACGTTTTCGAGACCGAGACGGGGAGCGGCGTATTGCGGGGAATGAGAATGCTGTTGCGGTAGATGTCGTCGTCACCTCGAATCGCGATGCCCAAGGCATGCGAGTTAACATCGATCACTTCGAGCTTGACCCACGGCCCCAGGGGATGATTGGGCGGCACGGTGACGCCGCGGGCCAGCAGCAGCGCCCCATGAATGACGGCTCCATGGGCGACGACTTCGTCGGCGGCGAGACTGGCGTCGGGTTCGAGGCCGCTGATTCGCTTGAGCATCGAGCGGACCTGCGGCGTCCGCGTCATCCCGCCGACGAGCAGCACCCGATCGATCTGCGACCAGTCGATCTCGGCCGCTTCGAGCACCAGTTCGGTCGTCATCTCGGTGCGGGTGAGCAGCGGCAGCGTGAGCTGTTCGAACAGTTCACGCGAGATCTCCAGGGGGAGGCGGCGGCCTTCGTGCGTGATGGCGAGGCGCGTGGTGGCGCGGACGCTGAGCGAATGCTTGGCTTGTTCGGCCGCGAGAAACAGGGCGGCGAGCGATTCGGGGTCGAGACGCGGATCGGTCTCGTACTGCCGGAGGAACTGTTCCGAGGCGTAGTCGACGAGGGCCTGGTCCCAGTCGCGGCCGCCGAGCCTGACGTCGCCATCGGTGGCGAGCGTTTCGAATTTGGAGCCGGTCATCCGGACCACGCTCACATCGAACGTGCCGCCGCCCAGGTCGTACACTAGGGCGGTGAGCGGCCTGGAATCGAGTTCCTGGGCGAGCTTGGCGATCCCGCCTGTCCGACGGAGCCGCTCTTCGTAGGCATAAGCGAGCGCGGCCGCGGTCGGTTCATTGAGGAGATCGAGCACGGGGAGACCGGCGAGGCGGGCAGCATCCTGTGTGGCCTTGCGGCGGGTGTCGTCGAAGTAGGCGGGGACGGTGATCACCGCACAATCGACATGCCCCAGCCGCGTTTCGGCATCGGCCCGCAGGCGTTTGAGAATGAGGGCGGACAAGACCTCGGGGCGATACTGCTCGCCGGCGATCAACTTCGAGTAGTACGTTTCGCCCATGTCGCGTTTGACGCAGACGACCGTGCGGTCGGGCAGGATGCACTCCATGCGCTTGGCTTCCGCACCGACGACCAGACTGCCCGACTCATCGAAGAGAATGCAACTGGGAGTGATGAGATCGCCTTCGCGATTGGGAATGGTCGCGGGGACCCCGTCGCGTGAGAGATGCGCGACACAGGAGTAAGTGGTCCCGAGGTCGATCCCGATCAGCCCGCTCCACGCCGTCTTCATCGTACGCCCGCTCTGGTGGTCGGGACGGGTTGGGCTGAATCAGACTGCCCCAGGCGTCCCATAAAACTCGCGCGGAGACGCGATTGGCCCGCGACCTCTTTCAGATGAGGTGCATTGAGTTTAGACGGGACGGGCAGGCGAGACGAGGAGTCGTCGTGGAAGTGTTGTCCCGAATGTGGGGCGGCGCGTGTTCTTCCGGGCGCTGGCGTTTCCGGCTCCCATTCTGAGGAACGGTGATTTCCGTGGAGCGCGGATTTCCGTGGAGCGGCGTTTCGTCTTCAGTGTGCTTCGGCGAGGTGGCCGAGCGTGGCGCGCCAGCGAAACAGTGTATGCAGCAGGAGTTTGCGATTGACCGGTTTCGCGAGGTAGTCGTCGCAGCCTGCGGCGAGGCAGTTTTCGCGATCGCCGGGCAGGGTGAATGCCGTGAGGGCGATGATGGGACGGGAGCAACCGAGCTGCCGGAGACGGCGCGTCGTTTCATAGCCATCCATCTCGGGCATCTGGATATCCATGAGGATCAGATCAAAAGCGTTGACGTCGGGTTCGGCAGAAATCAGATCGCATGCCACCCGTCCGTTTTCAGCGATAACGACCGTAGCGCCGGCCAGGTTGAGGATCATTCGAATCAGGCGCTGATTGTCGATGCCATCTTCCACGACAAGAATCCGGGTCTGAGTCAGGTCGACGTTCGGCGGCGCTGCGGGCGTCGCGAGTCCGATTGGCGGCGTCGCGGCCCGTTCCGGGGACACCGGTTCGAGCAGGGGTTGCACCCACCGGAGTCGAACGGCTTCCAGCGAACCAGTCCCGATCGTCAGAGTGAAGGTCGTGCCGTGACCGACTTCGCTGTCGCAGGCGAGGTCACCACCCAGCAGGAGGGCCGTGCGGTGGGCGATCGCCAGTCCCAACCTGGTGCCTACGGATATCTGGTGGGGCGAATCTGCTTCCCAATGCAATGGGTCGAACAAATGCTGCCGCAGGTCGGGAGCGATTCCGACCCCCGTGTCGGAGATGGCAATTCGAATTTGGGGGTGCGTGGCATGGGCCGGGGTTGCCAGTTCCACCAGGACCTTGATCAGGCCCCGTTCGGTATGTTTTACCGCGTTCCCAAGCAATTGGATGAGAATCTGTCGCAGGCGGGCCGGGTCGGTCTCGATCGACTCGGGAACGGGGCCGAGGAAGGAGATCTCGATGGACAGTCCTTTGTGGGCGGCGTGGCGAGTGAACAGATTGACGACATCCAGGATCGCGGGCGACAAGCCGATCGTTTCCACGTGGACGCGGGCTTCGCCACGTTCAATCTCGGAATACTGCAACAGGTCGTCCATCTTGCTGAGCAGGTACTCGGCATTGCGGCGGACCACCTGCAGCCAGGGGTTGTCGCTGAGGGGGGGCTCTTCCTGTGAGAGGAGGTCGACGTAACCGAGGAGCGATGTCAGTGGCATTCGGTACTCGTGGCCCAGGTTGGCCAGGAAGTGTGTCGAAAGCAAAAACTGCCGGGCAAGCTGTTCGCGTGCCTCGGCGAGCGCCTGGGCCTGTTGGGCCAGGGCCTGTTCCTTGCGGGCGCGGTCGGCGATGACGGTCTGCAGTTCCGCGGCATAGGCCCGGATCGCCAGGTCGCTTGCCTTGGAGGTATCGCGCGGCACGAGAAGCATCGCGAGGCGCTGGTCGTGGGGCGATTCGCAGAGGCAGAACCGGGCCTCCCAGCGGGTGTCGAGGCGGATCGCGTCATCCCGATCATGGGGTCGCTCCAGGTGGAACGGGACGGCATCGGCGCGGCCCGTCACCGTAAGACCAGAGACCAGCCGTCGCCAGTCGAACTGGTCGAACTCGGGCAGTAACGTGCCCAAGTCCTCGCCGAGGAGACTCGCTCGGGGGCGGTCGAGCAGCGTGAGGGCTGCCGGATTGATCTCCTGGACCACCCCCGTCAGCGTGAGCAGCAGCAGTCCCTCTTCCAGACAGTCTGGCAGCCGGGACAGCGAGTATGGCCCCCAGTCTGGACCCGTCGATCGAGAAACGGATTCTCTGAGTTCGGGTTCACTGTCCGCGCCTGTCGCGGAGAGGTTGAGACAGATCATTGGGGTGGCCCGTGATGCTTCCGAGAGCGACTTGGTCTATAGTCATCGAATCGACTGTCTGGTCAGCAAGTAAGCGAAGAGATGCCTCCAGACGTTTATGAAGTTAAATTCTCGATTCAGCACGTCCTACGTCGTGCGAATCCAGCGCAGGCCTGTTGAGCGCCATCCTGATTTTCGGGGTGCAGACGATATCGGATAGAGTAATCCGGTTTGTTAAGATCCTGTTTGTTTTATCCTCTTCTTGAGTTGAATCCCTGCAGCAAAACGACCCTTTCCGCCGCGAATCTAAGGGGTTTTCCTAGGGGGATTTCCTAAGTGAGTTTCTGGTGAGATGCGGGAGCCTTCAGCCTTGGCTCAAAACTCGTTCGACCCAGATTCGCGGGACTCCGACATCAAAGCATAGGGTTTGCCCTAGATGGTGACTGGCCGCGGGGCCAAATCCCGGTTTCATCGCGACAAATGTCGCGGTGAGGTGGGCCTGGACACAGGGGCCTGGGACCTCGCCCGTGTCCGGATCGAATCCGCTGGGCAGATCGACCGCCATCACCCTGGCCCCGGCCGCGTTGATCGCGTGGATGGCCACGGCATCCTCAGGTCGTACGGCGCCCTTTATGCCCGTTCCGAGGAGCGCATCGACGATCCAGTCCGCCCTGGCGAGGGCGGCTTCCCAGGTCGCCGGCGTCGCCTCAGGAGGCAACTGGTCGAACTGTCCCCCGCAGCGGACCCAGGCCAGCGCGTTCGCCCGCGCGTCGCCCGCGAGCTCGCCCGCCGCAAACCTCGAGACAACGCGCACCTTGCAGCCGCGCGTGAGGAGCTGACGGGCGATCACATAGCCATCGCCGCCGTTGTTCCCTTTACCCGCGACGACCACAACCTCTCCAAGGATGCCCAGCCGGAGCATCCACTCAGCGACATGTCGCCCGGCATTTTCCATGAGCACAAGGCCCGTCAGCCCGAGTTCGGAAATCGCCCGCTCGTCGACCTGCCGCAACTGGGCCGAGGTCAGGACGAGCGGTGCGGGGTCGGCGGTGGGGGCGGTGTCGACAGGAAGCTGTGTCATTGCGGTTCGCGGGGTGAACGGGAATTGGGACTGTTGCGGTGATCGATCGAAAAGCATGTGCGGTTTCCCGCAGGGTCGATGCGTCGCGTCGCCACATCGTATCGACGCACCGAGCGTGTCACGTCATGTCGCGCCTCAGAGCACCATTGAAATGTTCGCATCGTTCCACCGACCCCTGGCAGCGGCGGCTCGCCTGTCCCAGGGCAGGCCTGCTAATGCCTTTCGTTTGGTGTCTCTGTGCCTTGGTGGTCATCAGAAACGTCCGCGCCGTTCCAACCCGGTCTCGCGGTCAATCTTCCAATCTGGTGAGGGAACGGTCTTGTCCCCTCCCAGTGAGGGTGTGATAATTTGGATGAGTCGACGCACCGGCACTCCCTTGCGGCGACATCCAGAACGCCACGCCGGGACGGCGTCTTGTGTGTTCGAGTCGCGGCCTCTGCCGCGCCGGTCGGACGAATTCGCCAAGCGAAGCTCCGCAAAAGCCCAATCGCAGTCGGTTTAGGCGCAGTCGGTTCAGTCACAGTTGACTCGGTCACCGGAAGCCGTGCATCTCTCCTGAGGGGTGGTGCGACGCGATCGGGGGCGAGAGCGACCCATCGTCTCAGGAGGAACGTTCCGTGGCCCAGGGACTCGCCTTTCTCGCCGAACTCGGTCGTTCCGCCACCGCGGACGAATACCGCCACGAGCACTGGGAAGGCTCGTTCGACGAGTACCTCGACCTCGTCCGCCGCGACCCCAAGATCACCCGCACATCGCACCAGCGACTGTACGACATGGTCACCGCGTACGGGTCTTACACTATTGAGCAGGGGAAGGAGCAGCTCACCCGGTATCGCTTCTTCGACGACCCCGACAACGCTGGCCAGGACGCGATCTTCGGCCTCACCAAGTCGCTGTCGGAGCTGGTCAATGTCTTTAAAAGCGCGGCCCTCAAGTACGGCAGCGAACGCCGCGTCCTGCTGCTGCACGGCCCGGTCGGTAGCTCCAAAAGCACAATCGCCAGGCTCCTGAAGCGCGGTCTCGAACGGTACAGCCAGACGGCCGAAGGGGCGCTCTATTCCTATGGCTGGAAAGAGGCCGATGGGTCCATCACCTGGTGCCCGATGCGGGAAGAGCCGCTGCATCTGGTGCCGGAAAAGCAGCGGGCCGCGGTCGAGGCGTTTCTCAACAACGGGCTGACCGAGGAAGGTCGGGGCGAGCAGGATTTCCGCGTGGAAATCTCGGGCGACCTCTGCCCGCTCTGCCGGTTCCTGTTCAACGAGCGGCTGCGGGCAGCCGAAGGCGACTGGACCCAGGTACTCAAAGACGTGGTCGTCCGTCGCATCTTTCTGTCCGAGCAGGACCGCATCGGCATCGGCACGTTTCAGCCGAAGGACGAAAAGAACCAGGACTCGACCGAGCTGACCGGCGACATCAACTACCGCAAGATCGCGCTGTTCGGCAGCGAAAGTGATCCGCGTGCGTTCAACTTTGATGGCGAGTTCAACGTCGCCAATCGCGGGCTGATCGAGTTTGTCGAAGTGCTCAAGCTCGATGTTGCGTTCCTGTACGACCTGCTCGGTGCCTCGCAGGAGCACAAGATCAAGCCAAAGAAGTTCGCCCAGACAGACATCGACACGGTGATTCTCGGGCACACGAACGAGCCGGAATACCGCAAGCTCCAGTCGAACGAGTTCATGGAGGCGCTCCGCGACCGGACGATCAAGATCGACGTGCCGTACGTCACCACGCTGCACGAAGAGATCGGCATTTACCAGAAGGACTACAACGGCCGGCGGGTGCGCGGGAAGCATATCGCGCCACACACGATCGAAACGGCGGCGATGTGGGCGGTGCTGACCCGGCTGGAAGAACCCAAGAATGCCGGGCTGACGCTGTTGCAGAAGCTGAAGCTCTACAACGGGAAAACGCTGCCGGGCTTCACGCTCGACAATGTCGACCAGTTGCGGAACGAGGCGCGGTCCGAGGGGATGCACGGCATCTCGCCCCGGTTCGTGCAGGACAAAATCTCGAACGCGCTGGTCGCCAACCCACTCGCCTCCTGCCTCAACCCGTTCATGGTGATGAACGAACTCGAGAACGGGTTGCGGCATCACTCGCTGATCCACAGCGAGGAAATCCGCGAGCACTACCGGCAGCTCATCGCGATCGTGAAGGCGGAGTACACGGACATCGTCAAGAACGAGGTGCAGCGGGCGATCGCGGCTGACGAAGAGGCGCTCTCCCGCCTCTGCTCGAACTACATCGACAGCGTGAAGGCGTACACGCAGAAGGAGAAGGTCCGCAACAAATTCACAGGCCAGCTCGAAGAGCCGGATGAACGGCTGATGCGGTCAATCGAGCAACGGATCGACATCCCGGAAACGCGCAAGGACGATTTCCGACGGGAGATCATGAATTACATCGGCGCGCTGTCGCTCGATGGAAAATCATTCAACTACAAGACCAACGAGCGGCTGCAGAAGGCGCTCGAAATGAAACTGTTTGAAGACCAGAAGGATACGATCAAGCTGTCGAGCCTCGTCTCGAACGTGATCGACAAAGACACTCAGGAGAAGATCGACATCGTGAAGGGACGACTGATCCGCGACCACGGCTACAACGAGGAATCGGCAACCGACGTCCTGCAGTACGTCGCCAGCATCTTCGCCCGCGGCGACGCCAAACAAACCAAATAGCCCCACTCCTCGTAGCGGAAGCGGTGACGCTTCCAACCCCCCCATCTCCCGGAAATCCACCGCAGCCTCCCAAGAACCCTTGCCCATGAGTTCACTCCTCGAACCAGACTCCGCCCAGCGTTCGGTCGTCGCCAATCCACGGCCGCCGACTGTTGCTCTTGGTGCCCATCGCTCAGGCACTGGTTCCTCGATCGATGGCGAGCCGACGTGGGAGATTGTCGCGCTCTTTCCAAGGCAGGGAGACTGGACCATCCCTGCTTACGAGGCGTTGTCGTCCGAGACTTCGATCGAATTCGTGGACGGTCGGCTGGAGTTTCGAACGATGCCCGAGTTGGCCCATCAGTTGATTGTGCTGTTTCTCGCGCGACTGTTGCAGGATTTCCTGCGTGGTTCACAGCGTCCCGCGGGTGTGGTGGCGATTGCTCCGTTCTCGATTCAGGTGCGCGACAACGTGATCCGTCAGCCGGACATCGCCTGGCTTTCACCCGATCGATTGGCCGGCAATCGCAAACCGGTCCTGGGGGCTGACCTGGTGGTGGAAGTCGTCAGCGCCTCGCCCGAGGACCGACATCGCGACTACGTCGTCAAACGCGAGGACTACGCCGCGGCCGGTATCCCGGAGTACTGGATTGTTGATCCGACCGAGCGGGTCATCACCCTGCTCGTCCTCGAACAAAACGATTCCGGTCGCGTCGAGTACGTCGAAGCAGGCCGATTCGCAGTCGGGAGTCGAGTCTGTTCCCATCGGCTGCCCGGCTTTGAGGTCCCCGTCACCGACTGCTTCGCCGCCGCCGATGAAGCCAATCAATAGCGGAACGCAAGAAACAACCCGATGTTCGTAGCGGAAGCGGTGACGCTTCCCCGGCGCTCAATTACCTCTCGATACCCACACTCTCCACGCCGCACCCCCACCCTGCCCCGCCGTTTGAGTCGGAGTGACAGCCATGACCCGCGGCATCGACAACGACTTCAACCGCTTCAAGCAGATCGTGCGTGGCAAGGTCCGCGAGAATCTCAAGAAGTACATCACGCACGGAGAGATGCTCGGCCGACAGGGGCGGAGCATCGTCAGCATTCCCGTCTCGAACATCGACATCCCCCACTTTCGTCACGGCAAGAAAGGCTCAGGCGGGGCGGGTCAAGGCGATGGCGAGATCGGTCAATCGATCGGCCAGGGAGATGCCGATGGAGAGGGGACCGGACAGGCCGGTTCGGAGCCGGGCGAGCGCCATTTTCGCGAGGTCGAGGTGTCGCTGGCGGAACTCGCGGAGATGCTCGGCCGGGAACTGGAACTGCCCCGCATCGAACCGCGCGGCAAGAACCGCCTGTCCACGCAGAAGGACAAATACAACACGATCCGGCGGCGGGGGCCGGAATCGCTGCGTCACCTCAAACGGACCTACAAGCGCGCTCTCAAGCGGATGATCTCGGCCGGGGTGTACGACCCCGAGAACCCCGTCGTCATTCCCGAGCGCGACGATCGCCTCTACCGCGGCGCCAATAGCATCGTTCAGCCGGAAACCAACGCGGCCATCGTCTATGTGATGGATGTCTCCGGGTCGATGACCGACGAGCAGAAGTCGATCGTCCGAACCGAGGCGTTCTGGATCGACACGTGGCTTCGCAGCCAATACGACGGCGTTGAAATCCGCTACGTCATTCACGACGCGATCGCGAAAGCCGTCGACGAAGACACCTTCTACCATACGAAAGAAAGCGGCGGCACCCGCATCTCGAGCGCCTATCGCGTCGTCCGCGACATCCTCAACGACGAGTTCCCGAGCGACGACTGGAACATCTACGTGTTCCAATTCTCCGATGGCGACAACTGGGGCGAAGACAACCGGCTCTGCCTCGAAATTCTCGAAGGCGACCTGCTCCCCGTCTGCAACGCCTTCTGCTACGGCCAGGTCGAAAGTCCCTACGGGTCGGGCGAGTTTCTGAAGGAACTTCGGACGATTCAAGCGAAGTACGACAATCTGATCCTGTCGGAGATCGAGAATAAGGACGCGATCTACGGCTCGATCAAGCAGTTTCTGGGGAAAGGGAAGTGAGGAGGGATGAATACCGAATACCGAATACCGAATGACTAATGACTAATGACTAATGACTGGCGCGCGCGGGGCTTGGTGCCTTTGTGTCTTGGTGGTTCGCTTTAATCTTTTCTTGGTCTCGTGGCGTGTTCCATGTTCATCACGATGCGACGATCGCTGCCCCGCGAGATTCAGGCTGCCCAGGACAAGATGGAGCGGCACGCCCGTGACTACGGCCTCGATTTCTTCGAGACGATCTTCGAGGTGCTCGACTACGACGAACTCTCGATGTTCGCCGCGTATGGGGGCTTCCCCGTCCGCTACCCCCACTGGCGGTTCGGGGCCGAGTACGACGAGCTGATGAAGGGCTACGCGTACGGTCTCCAGAAAATCTACGAGATGGTGATTAACACCGACCCCTGCTACGCCTATCTACTGGCTAGTAACTCGATGATGGATCAGAAGCTCGTCATCGCCCATGTCTACGGGCACTGCGACTTCTTCAAGAACAACGCCTGGTTCGCGCCGACCAATCGCAAGATGCTCGACGAGATGGCTAATCATGCCACGCGCGTCTCGCGCTACATCGACCGCTTTGGCTATGAAACCGTCGAACGCTTTATCGATGCCTGTCTCTCCGTCGAAGACCTGATCGACCCGCACGCGCCGCACATTCGCCGCGACCAGCCTCACCCCAGGCCCGTCGTCGATCCCCTCGAACTGGCCGAGGACGACGATGACGGCGCGACGCGGTTTCAGTCCAAGCAGTACATGGACACCTACATCAATCCCCCGGATGTGCTCGCGGCCGAACGCGAGCAGCGCGACTTGAAACAGAAAGCGAAAGACCGCGCCCGCTCGTTCCCCGAGTCGCCCCAGCGCGACGTGCTGCGATTTCTGCTGGAGTACGCGCCCCTCTCTCCCTGGCAGCACGATGTCCTCTCGATTGTCCGCGATGAAGCGTACTACTTCGCGCCGCAGGGACAGACCAAGATCATGAACGAGGGCTGGGCGAGTTACTGGCACTCGAAGATCATGACCCGCCACGGCCTCACCGATGCCGAACTGATCGACTACGCCGACCACCATTCCGGCACCATGGCCACCAGCCCCGGCCGGCTCAATCCCTACAAGCTGGGCATCGAACTGCTCAAAGACATTGAAGACCGCTGGAACAAAGGGAAGTTCGGCCCCGAGTACGACGCCTGCACCGATGCCCGCGAGCGGGCGCATTGGAACCGCGACCTGGGGCTGGGGCGTCAGAAGATCTTTGAAGTCCGCAAGGTGCACAACGACATCACCTTCATCGACAGCTTCCTCACGCCCGAGTTCTGTGTCGATCAGAAGCTGTTCCGCTTCGAGTACAACGAAGTCCACAACGCGTACGAAATCGCCTCGCGCGAGTTCCCGGCAATCAAACGGCAACTGCTCGATTCGCTCACCAACCACGGCCGTCCGTTCATTCACGTGATCGATGGCAACCACCGCAACCGCGGCGAGCTGCTGCTGCAGCACCTGTTTGAGGGAATCGAGCTGCGGCAGGACTACGCCCGCGATGTCCTCGAGAACCTGGTTCGGCTCTGGGGTCGGCCCGTCCACATCCGGACCCTCTCGGACGACAAACCGCTCACCCTCTCCTTCGACGGCCACGCCCACGAATCCGTGGTAGGCTAGTGCCCAACAGATCAGACAGGCGAGCCGACTCTGTGAGGGGTCGGTGAAACATGGGGGCGTGTGGGCGACACTCGCCGGTGTCGCCAGTCGCCGTAGGCTTCGGTTGTACCGGTCGCCTCCGGATCGAGAGTTTTCCACCGACCCCTCACAGGGTCGGCTCGCCCTGCTGGCCCACCGCAGAAATCCCCAATTGTCTCCCACTTCCCCTGCCTGTATGTTTGAACAGACGGTTTGTTGACGTGCGAGGAACGACGGAGCGAGGCGGCGATTCGGCATGGACGGGGACGACGGGTTTTATCAGGACAGTGCGATCTCGCCGGCTCGTCGCGCGCGGGCACTCGCTGCGACACGTCCCGACGATCTGACCGAAGCCCAATGGGCCGCAGTCGACCATTTCGAGGGGCCCCTGCTCTGCGTCGCGGGTCCTGGCTCGGGCAAAACCCGCGTCGTCACCCGTCGCATCGCCCGCCTCATCGAGCGCGGCGTCCCCCCCTGGCAGATTCTCGCGATCACGTTCACCAACAAGGCCTCCAAGGAAATGGCCGAGCGGGTCGAGGCGCTGCTGCCCGGCTCGCGCGTCTGGGTCAGCACGTTCCACAGGCTCTGTGCGAAGATTCTCCGGCAGTACGGAGCCGGGGTCGGCCTGCAGCCCAACTTCACCATTCTCGACACGACCGACCAGCGGACGCTCATCAAGCAGGTCCTGTCCGATCTCGACCTCGATTCTACCCACTACTCGCCCGCCAAACTGGGCCAGCGGATCAGCGCCGCCAAGAACCGCCTCGAAACCGCCGAGCTGATGGCTGCCGCCGTTGAAGAAGGCCGCGGCGGCTATCAGGACCGCGTCATTGCCCAGGTCTACACCGCCTACCAGAAGGCGCTGCTCGCTTCGAACGCGGTCGACTTCGATGACCTGCTCCTGCACGTCGCTTACCTGCTGTCTGAGAATGACGAGCTGCGGCAGTCGCTCGATGCCCGGTTCCGGTTCGTCCTGGTGGATGAGTATCAGGACACCAATCTGCCGCAGTATCGCATTGTCCGCGCGCTGTCGCAGGACTATCCCAACGTCTGCGCGACGGGCGACCCGGACCAATCGATTTATGGCTGGCGCGGGGCCGAGATCGGCAACATCCTCTCGTTCGAACGGGACTATCCCGGCGCGAAAGTCGTCCGTCTCGAACAGAACTACCGCAGCACGCCCGAGATTCTCGCCGCGGCCGACCGGCTCATCGTTCACAACCAGATGCGGAAGCACAAAGAGCTGTTCACCGAGAACGAAGCAGGCGAGTCGCCCTCGCTGCTCTGCTTTCTCGATGAGCGGGACGAGGCCGATGGAATCGCCGCGATCATTGCCCAGCTCAAGCGGGACGAAGGCCGCCCCTGGTCCGACTTTGCGATCTTCTACCGCATCAACGCGCTCTCGCGGGGGCTGGAGCTCGCGCTGGCCCGCGCGGGGATTCCCTACAAGGTCGCGGCCGGGGTCGCGTTCTACGAGCGGGCCGAGGTGAAAGATGTCATCGCCTACCTCCGCCTGATTCAGAACCCCGCCGACCGCACCGCCTTCCTGCGCGTGGTCAACTCGCCGCTGCGAGGCCTGGGCAAGACGAGTGTCGATCGCCTGCTCACCTGGGCCGACCGCAATCGTGTCACCGCACTCGATGCCGCCCGCGATGCGAAATCGGTCGAAGGTCTCTCGAAGAAGGCGGTCGCTGCGTTCGTCGACTTTGCCCGCATCATCAGCGACCTCGCGGCCACCGCGACCGGCGGCGTCGAGTCGCTCATGCGGATGCTCCTGGCCCGCACGGGCTACCTCGCCGCGTGGGAACACAGTCGGGACGAGGCCGACCAGCAGCGGCTCGCCAACGTGGAAGAACTGCTCTCCGCCGCGCGCGACTTCGACCGCGACAACGCCGACGATCCGCTCCTCGAACGCTTCCTTGAGAACGCCAGCCTCGTCGCCGATACCGACGCGATCTCCGATGCCGGCCACGTCACCTTGATGACCCTGCACGCTGCCAAGGGGCTCGAATACCCGGTCGTGTTCGTCGTGGCTGTCGAATACAACCTACTGCCCCACGAACGGGCGCTCTCCGATCCCGATCCGAAATCGCTCGAAGAAGAGCGCCGGCTGCTCTTCGTCGGCATGACCCGTGCCCGCCAGCGGCTCTACCTCACGCAGACGCAGGTCCGACAGTTTCGCGGCTCAAGGCTCTCCTCGATCCCCAGCCCGTTCCTCGACGAAGCCCGCCTCACCCCCGTCGCCGCTGGGATGGAAGGCATTCTGCGCGAGCAGATTTTGACCGGCCGCGACGCACTCCGGGAGTTTCGCGACGAGCACCCCGATGACGATTCCCAACCCCAGAGCGACACGCCCGACGAAGACGACTCGTTCGACTTCGGACAAGCGGCGACAGCCGTCCCCGCCTCAACAGTCGTCGTCCCGTCCGAGGGCGTCTCGCCCCTCTCCCGGACTCCAGCGACGGCACCCTCGCGGGGCGTCTTCTCCGCAGCCGACCTGTTGCCCGGTGCCAAGCCCCAGCCCGACAACGACAGTCAGTTCCGCGTGGGCCAGTCGGTCCGTCATCCCCGGCTGGGCCTTGGCAAAGTGCTCGCCGCGCAAGGCACGGGCAAGTGGCGCACTGTGACGGTGGCTTTCGCCGATGGTCACGAACAATCGTTCGTCGCCCTCCGCTGCCCGCTTCAGCCTGTAGGCATGTCCTGAGGTCGGCCTGTCGAAGGAACGTGAGGTCGGCGCGTCGTCACGTCCGGCTCCCTGTGTTGGTCCATCACCCTCAGGAATCGATACCGAACTCGCCCTTAGAGAGACCGCATTCCCAGTTCAGATCGTTACCGGAGCGGTGTACGATCCGTGTGGTCGAAAGAACCGACCACGTTCCCTTTGCCTTCACGTCCTGCGTCCACCCACATGACTGCCGCCCCGCTCCGCTCGCTTGTTGGCACACTGCTCCTCTGGGCGGGGTTGATCGTGCTGGCTATGGCGCTGGCCGACAGCATGCATTCGCTCCCCTGGGCCATGCCCAGGCTCTGGTACCTCACCCGCCCGCTCTGTCTCGGCCTGGCCACGCTCTCCGCCATCACCGGCGCCAAGCTGCTGTGGGGGACCACCGATCGTCCCCGGCACCGGGATGAAGACGAAGACAGCGATGACGACGACGATGATGATGTCGGTGATGACGACGACGACTCGGATCAACCCGAAGACGCTCGATAGAGGCTGTAAAAAAGTGGGATAGGCTTCCAGCCTGTCATGGTCATTTTGACGCTGGAAAGCCCGGAAACTCGACAGGCTGGAAGCCTATCCCACGGAAGAAACACCATCCTGGCGGATGCCGAGATGTCGGGCATCCTGTTGATTGGCTTGGCTGGAGAGGTCGGCGATGCGCAGCGGACAGGCGATTCGTTTCGGAGTGATTCTCTCGGTGCTGGCCGTCGTGGGCACCGGTTTGGTCCGGGCTGAAGGTCCCGCCTCCAGTCGCCCGGCGGCTCGAACGGTCCTAAGTCCCGGTGCGAAGCCTACGCCGCCCGCGGGCCTCGCCCACCGCTGGGTCTATGTCAAACTCAACCTGCAGGTCGACGAGCACGCCGATAAAGCGATCGATATCGCCCGCCGCGCGGCTGCCGCGGGTTACAACGGCCTCGTCCTCGCCGACTACAAGCTGAACGTCCTCGACCGCGTCAGCACGCGTTACTTCAAAAACATCGCCCGCTTCAAAGCCGTCTGCGATGAACTCCACCTCGAAATCGTCCCCTGCGTCGCCTCGTTCGGCTACAGCGAGGGGATCTACACCTACGACCCCAATCTGATGGAAGGGCTGCCCGCCCGCGACATGCCGCTGCGAGTGAAAGCTGGCGTCGCGCTGGGCGAAAGCAGCTCCCACCCCCAACTGCGCGGTCAGTTCGAAGAGGCGAACGGCGACCAATTCACCGGCTGGAGTTTTCAGGATCGACCCGGGGAGGGAACCTTTCGCGACGCGGCCGTAAAGCACGGCGGGGCCTCGGCCCTCCGCCTCGGGAATCCCGCAGGTCAAAAGGCGGCGCCGCAGTTGCGGATCATGAAAGGAATCGGCGTTCGTCCGTTCACCCAGTTTCATCTCTCCGCCTGGATCAAGACCGAAGGTCTCACCAACCACGCGAATCTCCGGCTGTTTGCCATGGGGGCCGATGGTCGCGTGCTGTCGCATCAGAACCTCGGTGTGCAGGCAACGCAGGACTGGACTCGTCACGACGTGATGTTCAACTCGCTGGAGAATGAAACAGTCACGGTCTATGTCGGTGTCTGGGGAGAGACCGAGGGCACGGCCTGGATTGACGACCTGACCTGCGTCGAAGCGCCGTTCGTCAATCTCGTCCGTCGGCCAGGTTGTCCTCTCGAACTGAAGACCAGGTCCGGAAGGAAGCTGACGGAAGGGCGCGACTACGACAACATCGTCGACCAGTTGCTGCACGATCGACTGAAAGAAGGCCGCTTCGACGTCGCGCACGAATCGCTCGTCGTCAAGCTGCGTCCGTCCGCGAAGCTGAACGACGG
>JAIXZD010000247.1 GCA_027489895.1 Planctomycetaceae bacterium | reverse complement strand
TGATCTGGCATTCAATGCTGGCGAGCCAGACTTTGGAGTAGGCGCCGTCGGGGCCAAACCCGTGCAACAGAATGCCGCTGTCGCGGGCGGCGTTCTTGCGCTTGCCCCAGGTGAGATCACCCCAGCGGAACTCGGCCACAAGGCGGTAGTTCGTATACCGCTTGGAGGTGGTCAACCCGCCAAACTCGCCCTCGCCAGAAATCCGGATCGCGGGCGCTCCGTCGATCTGCTCGACCACGCTGATCACCCGCTTGGGGTCCTCGTACTTCGTATCGCCGAGAAACGTGTAGAAGTTGGAGAGGTCTTTCCCGTTGAACAGAACAATCGTTTCGGTAGGCGTGACGGGAGGTTCGTCGGCGGCAAACATCGGGGCAGACGAAAGACCAATCAGCAGACTGGCCAGAGCCATCCGGAGACCGCTGGACAGGGACGTGCATCGCATCGTGGGGGCAACCTCAGTTGGAGAAAACATCGCGGAGCGTTTATGGATGATAGAGGGGGGAGGCGCGTCGCGCAAGTCTGATGGTTGCGAGTCGATCGCTCCGGGCGCTGACGCTTCCGGCTCATGGTGAGTGCGACAGGTCTGCGGTTTGGTACGATATGGGCGGTACGAGCCGGGTTTTGCGGGAGCGATGGATTGACGAGTGACAGGTCACAACCCTCGGAAAACTCCCCTGCCCCGCCCCGCGTGGTCTTGCTGACCTCGCCCGGCTGGACTGGTGCGATGGTGATCGATCGCCTCTCGCGCGAGCCAGGGCTGGCACTCGTTGGGATCGGCCTCACGAATCGCGTGTTCAAGAACACAGGCCTCGTGGGGACGATCTGGCGCGTGATCCGGCGGAGCGGGTTCCACTACTTTCTGTACAGCGCCCTGGAATCGACGATTGCCTGGAGCCGGTTGCGGGGAAAGAAGCGGCCGGCGGTGCTGGAGGACGCGGGCGTCTCGGTGTTCGCCGTCGACGATGTGAACTCCGAGGCGACGCTCGCCTGGCTGACGGGGTTGCAGCCGGAAATCGTGCTGTCGTTCTACTTCAATCAGTGGATTGGTCCGGGAGTGCGGGCCGTCCCGACGCGGGGCTGCGTCAATCTCCACCCGAGTCTGCTTCCCGCGCTGCGTGGGCCCGACCCGGTGTTTCGAGCGATTGAGCGGGGCCTGACTGCCACTGGATTGACGTTGCACGACGTGGCCGATGAGTTTGACGCTGGTGCGATTCGCGTGCAGATGCGGTCCGAGATCAACCTTCAAGGAACGCATTTCGCCAATCTGCGGTGGCTGATGCAGGCCGGAGCCGATCTCGCGGCAGGGTGGATCGTGGGGCGCATCCCGGAGACTGGCCCAGTGACAGCGGACGATCGTGCGAGCGGCATCGCGGCCGCGACCGGTGCGTCTGCTGCTGCAGCCACGGCGGCAGCACTGACGACGCAGCCCAGCGCGGCACAAGGCGACTACGCGACGTTTCCGAGTCGGCGGGAGGTGGGCCGGTTTTTCCGGGCAGGACATCGACTACTCACCTGGTCCGAGTTCCGGCAGGACTTCTGGTCGGGAGAACTGCCATGACTGCCGTATTGTGGCGGGCTCGCACAAACACGCGGGCCGATTCGGGGAGCGATCCGCAGCGCGGTCGATCTGCGACGTTCACCTGCGGTGTTGTCCGGTGCCCACCGTTGGGGGTGATGGTTGTTGTCGGGCTGATGAGCCTGTGCGCGTGGTGCGTGGCCGAAGAGCCTCGACTCGATCGGGCCACCGAGCCGATCGATCCAGCCGCCACCCGGAAGGTGAGCGTCGCGCGGGAGTTCCTGGCGGCGAAGCAGTGGTCAAATGCGATCGATTTGATCGGCCAGTTGGCTCGGTCCGATGCGCGGGCCCTGGTGCGGATCGCGCCCGATCGCTGTGTCCCAGGTCGGGTGGCGGCGCGGGTGCTCCTGCGAAGCCTGGGGGCCGAAGGGTTGGCGGTGTATCGCCAGCGGGTCGACCCGGCCGCGAAGGCCCGGTATGCCGAGGCGCGAGAGTCCGGCGATCGCGAGCTGCTCGAGCAGTTGGTGGGAGATCAGTTCGCCAGCAGCGTGACCGACGACGCACTCTGGCTGCTGGGTGAACTGGCGTTCGAGGACGGAGACTTCGTCGCCGCCCGCGAGGCCTGGCGAATGCTGGTTCCCTCGACCGCGTTTGCCACCAGTCCCGATGAGCCAGTCATACCACCGGCGTACGAGGTCTATCCTGATCCCCAGTTTGCACTGGCCGATGTCCGCGCCCGGCTGATTCTCTGTTCGATCCATTCGGGAGAGTTGGACAGGGCCGGGCGGGAATTGGCGCGGTATCGCGCCGACCATGGTGAAGCGCGAGGGCGACTGGCCGGACAGGACGGACTGTGGATCGACCTGCTTTCAGCCGAGCTGACGCTGGCCGACGAAACCGAGTCGCAGGCGACCAATCGCACCGACGGAGCGCTGGCGGGACTGTTGAACTCGGGCTGCCGCACGCTGGGGGAAACAGCCGACCGGACGGGCCTGGGCTCGGCTGCGCCCGATGTGGGGGCACCCGTCTGGTCGGCCTTTTGGCCCAAATCGTTTGCGTTCCCGGAAGGGGCGGGGATTGGTCCGAGGCGATCGGGGCCGGTGGCTCCCTATCATGTCGTCGTGGCGAATGACCTGGTGTTCGGGTGCGACGAACAGTCGGTGTTTGCCTGGAAGCTGCGATCGGGTCAGCCTGCCTGGGGGGAGAACAACCCGGCTGCCGGGGCGGTGGGTGACGTGCCAGGTCCGCCGGGCGCAGCGGCTGAACCTGCCCGCAGGCCACCCCACGAGTTGTTTGTGCTGACGGGCGAGGGCCAGGGCGTCCCGCTGTTTCGGGACCGGATGATGCTGGCAGGGCGGCCGACGTTTTCGGTGACGGTCGATTCCGGGCGTCTGTACGCACGATTGGGCGAGATCACCAAAGGGCGCGTCGCGCAGCCCATCCCGGCGAGCTATCTGGTCTGTCTCGATGTGGGCGAGGGTGAGGGGAAGTTCCTGTGGGCGTCCGAGCCGCGCGATCTCGACCCGACTTCCGCCGATTGGGTGTTTGAAGGCAGCCCCGTAGCCGAGGGGGCGCGGCTGTATATCGGCCTGCGTCAACCAGGAGCAAAACCGAAAGCCGCGATCGCCTGTGTTTCCGCCGAGACCGGCAAGGTGGTCTGGTTTCGCGAAGTGGTGACGGCCGGTCCGGAATGGCAGTCGGTCGAGGGCCAGCCGATTCTGGAGGTGACGCACGAACCGCTGACCCTCGCCGATGACCGCGTGTTCTACACGACGCATCTGGGCGTGGTGGTGGCTTTGGCTGCGGGAACCGGGGATTGGCTCTGGAGCTGGAGCTATCCTCGGGAGACGGCCGAAACCGTGGGCGAGTACGGCCTGCGAAAGCGGTACGCGCCCTCACCTGCGGTCTATCGTCACGGCAGGCTGTTCGTCGCGCCGAGCGATGCCGGGGCGATCTATTGCCTCGATGGGAAGACCGGCCTGAAGTTGTGGGGAAGCGAACACCTTGGACGGGTCCGGTCGCTGTTGGGGGCCGATTCGCAACGGCTGATCGCCTCGGGACCCGACCTGTGGGCGCTAGACCTCGATACCGGGAAGAGTCTCTGGCGACATAGCGCGACCGATCCCTCGGACGAAGCATTTGGACGGGGGTGCCTGGCAGGGACACAAGTGCTCTGGCCACTGCGGGACCGCATCCTGGCGTTTGATCGAGCGACCGGTCGGCAGGAGCGGTTGTGGCCGCTGTTGCCGCGGGGAATTTCCGAGGGAGGGAACCTGGTCACCGCGGGCGGGCTGCTGCTCATCTCGACCCCGTCGCGGCTGTATGCCGTGGGCGACCAGCCGGGACGGGCGCCTCTCACCAAAGAGACGGCTGCTCGGGAGACGGTTATCCCCAAGACCGGTGAGCCGGTCGGAAGACCTCGTCAACGCTCGTCCCTGTCACCGGTCGTCTGGCAGAAAGACATGCCGGTCATGAAGACACCCCGGGGCGCGTTCCTGAACCAGGCTTGGGAAATCGAACGTGACGCAGCCTCCCGGTTTGAACTGATCCGGGGCGAACCGGATGAAGGCGAGGCGACTGGGGCCAGCGCGAGCGATCGCGAGGCGCTGGTCGAATTGAGTCGCGGCGTCGAACGGATCGACCTGAAGACGGGTGCAACGCAGTGGTTCCTGCCGACGGTGGGAGCGCCCGACTCGGTGACCGTGACTCGCGAGGGATGGCTCGTGCGAACGCCGCGTGCGGCGCTCGTTGTCGACGGAGTGACAGGACAACTCCTGCAGACGAAGTCGCGTGATTCCGAAGGGGCCCTGGGTTCGGATCGAGGCGTGCCACCCGGCCGGGTTCGACAGCGGTTTCCGATTGGGACGAACTCGTCTCACGGGCGGGAGCTGGTGGCCTTGCGCTGGCCGGACGAACTGGTCGAACTTGGCGCGGGGGCGATGCCATCGCGATGGAGTGGCGTTTCACCCGATGACGTCGTCGACGCGACGCCTCTGGCGTGGAGCACCCAGGGGCGCGTGACTTGGGGACTGGTGACACAAAGCGGTGCCGCCTGGAGTGTGCGGCCGGGCGAGCCACGGCCGATCGCCTATCGCGGCGTGGTGTCGAACGCTCGGGCCGCTGCCTACTGGCTGCCAGTCGAATCGGCTCTGGAAGAACCCACACCGAACACGAGCTTACCAGCCGAGGATGTCGGCTACCTCGTGAAAGATGGGACGCAGTTGGCCGCCGTTCGGCTGGTATCGGGTGAAGAGCTGTGGAGCCGCGAGATTGGGTATGGACCGGCGTTGCCGCGCGACAGTGTTCGCCGATTTCCGGGGCGCGCCATCTCGCCCGCTTACAGGACATCTGCGAGCAAGACAGGAAACGTCTCAGGGAAGACGCGGGGTGCGACCGATTCGGTTCAGGCCACAGCGGTCGAGGATGCAACCTCAGCGGGGGCACGAGGGGACGTGATCCTCGCCGTGCGCAACGGGATTGTCTCGGGCTGGCGAGCGGCGACGGGGGAGCGTCTGTTCGATCGGGTGGTCGGCACGACCGACTCCACCTGGCGGATTGTCTGGGAGTCGCACGAACCGGTGGTCGCACGAACCAACGGCGATCTCGCCGAGTTCTGGCGGCTCGACGCGGCGACGGGTCGGCCCGTGCAGCGCATCACCCCGCCCTTCCCGCCCGGTACGATCCGCTGGCAGGCCACCGAACAGGGAGCGGTCCTGTTGGGACAGCACACCGCCAGTGGATGGATCACTGCGCTGGGCAAGTGACCGTAGGGTGCGCACAGAAGAATGATCGGAGCGCTATGGACCTGGAGTTGACGGACCGCGTTGTCGTGGTGACTGGTGGCGCGAGCGGGATCGGCCTCGCGGCTGCGCAGGGATTTCTGCGCGAGGGAGCGCGGGTCGCCGTATGGGACCTGGCAAGGTCCCTGCCCGGAGTCATTGAACTCCTCACTCCGGACGCAGCCGCCACAGCCCGAGTGATCGCACTACCGGCCGATGTGACTGATTCGGCGGCGCTGGAAGCCGCACTTCTGGCCACCGAATCAACGCTGGGGCCAGTCGATGTGGTGGTCCACGCGGCGGCGATTGGTTCGGGCAAGTTCGGCTTTCCCTACACGAACCTCACGCCCGAGGACTGGCCGCGGGTTCTCGACGTCGACGTGATGGGCATGGTCCGCGTGGCGCACTGCCTCGGCCCGAATCTGCGAGCGCGGCAATCGGGCGTGATGCTGTTCCTCGCTTCGGTGGCGGGCCAGATCGGTTCGCAGACCGATCCGCCCTACAGCGCGGCCAAGGCGGCGAACATCAACTTCGCGCAGTGTCTGGCGAAAGACCTCGCTCCCTTCGGCGTGCGGGTCAACAGTGTCTGCCCCGGCATGGTGCAGACGCCCCTCAATCGCGCCGTCTGGCAGGCCTGGTGGGATCAGACCCCGGAGGCAGAGCGTCTCGGCTACGAAGACTGGGCCGCCGAGAAGATCCGGAAGATCGTGCCGCTGGGCCGTTGGCAAACACCGGAGTCGATTGCCGACATGCTGCTGTTTCTCGCGTCCGCCCGCGCCGCCCATGTCACCGGTCAGACGATCAACGTCGACGGCGGCTTTGTGATGCACTGGTAGAGTGAACACTCGTTGAGAGGGCCCTACGGGATCGGGTCGGTCGTCGGATCCACCAGCGGGCTGTCGGGCGGCAGGGCGGGTTCTTCGCCAGAGGCCTCCGGGTGCGGGTCGTGCTTGGCGGCGATGAGCGAGGCGATGACCGAAATCGTCAGGACGCCGACGATCACGCTGAGCGAGATCGTATGCTTGTATTCGTCAAGGAAGTGGGCGACCGGGTGATCGTGCGGCAGCAGGTGGTGGTGCAGTTCGAGCATCTTGACGCCGACGAAAATCAGCACGATCGAGAGGCCCAGCTTCAGATAGCGGAACAGCCCCATCGCTCCGGCGAGCAGAAAGTACAGCGAACGCAGGCCGAGAACGGCGAACACGTTCGAGGTGAACACGATGAACGAGTCGGTCGTCACCCCGAAAATCGCGGGGATGCTGTCGACCGCGAAAATCAGGTCGGTCGTTTCAACGATCATCAACACGACAAACAGCGGCGTCGCGAACAGCTTGCCATCGATCCGGGTGAAGAAGTTCTGCCCGTCGAACTGGGTATGGACGGGGATGAACCGCTTGACGAGGCGGACGACGAAGTTCTGGTCGGGCGCGATGTCATCCTCTTCCCCGGCGAAGGCCATCTTGAAGCCGGTGTAGATCAGGAAGGCGCCGAAGACATAAAGAATCCAGTGAAACTGGTTGATGAGCTGGGCCCCGATGCCAATCATCGCCCCCCGCATCACGAGGACGCCGATAATGCCCCAGAAGAGCACGCGGTGCTGGTACTGCTGGGGAACCCGGAAGTATGCAAAGATGAGTGCGATGACGAACACGTTATCCATCGAGAGCGACTGCTCGAGGATGTATCCGGTGAAGAACTCGATCGCGGCCTTGGTCCCATGTTCATGGTAAAACGGGATGCATGCGCCGAAAACAACGGCGAGGGCGACCCAAATACTGACCCAGACGGCCGATTCCTTGAAGGAAACGGTATGGGCCTCGCGATGAAAGACCCCGAGGTCGAGGGCGAGCATAACGAGCACAAAGGCGACGAAACCGATCCAAAACCAAAGCACTCGCTTGTCCTCGTCAGATGACCGTTGACCAACCGGATCGGTTGACGAACCGAGCTGTCGACCAACAGATCACGATCAAATGTTCGCCAGCGGGTTTGCCAGCGGCCTTCGCATTCTAGCGCCCACCGTCGCCACCGCAAACCTCTGCGGAAAACGGTCGGTCAATCCTGTTGGATCACGGAATCGTAATGAATTTTGAGAAACGCGCGCAGTGCGACACCTCCTCGACGGGTGCCGACGCCGTTTTCTAACCGACTGTCGTGATCGGGAGAGCCAGAAGCGCTAACGCCCGGAATAAAGCCCTCGTCCCCAGCCAAAGGTAGCGGAAGCCGTGAGGCTTCCCATCTTTCGCCCGCCCAGAACAATCCCAGCCCCCGAGATTTCGCAACCCTGTCTTCCCTTTGTGACTTGGTGTCTTGGTGATTCCATCATCACCCCGCTCCTCACCCTGAACAACCGGAGACAGGATGGGGGTTGCGAGGTGGGGCGACGGGTCGTACAATGCCGCGTTCCTCGCATTTCGAGCGTCAGATAAATTGTTGGGGCGGCGAGCGCCCGTGGAGTGAGCCATGCAAGAAGGTATTCATCCGGATTACGTCGAGACGACCGTGACCTGCGGGTGCGGGACCACGTTCAAGACGCGGAGCACCAAGGCCAAGGTCAACGTCGAAATCTGCTCGGGCTGCCACCCGTTCTTCACCGGCAAGCAGAAGTTCGTCGACACCGCGGGCCGGGTCGAGAAGTTCCAGCGCAAGTACAAGTGGGGCAAGAAGGAAGAGCCAGCCCAGGGCTAGCGTGGTCCGCATGTTTGAGGGCTGGCACAGGCCAGTCGTTCCTGCGGTTCGCGCCCGAGCGATGCATCTTCAACATCGGGCAGGTCGAGCTCCCCGCGGGAGTTTTGGCCTGCCCGTTTTGCGTTGATGCCCACGGTGCGGTCTCCGTTTGGCGATGATCAAGCTCATTTGTCAGGAGTTCGCCTGTCACCGACCCCTCACAGGGTCGGCTCGCCTGGTCGATCGCGCCGGACTCAACCGCCGCGTTCTGGTGAAGTTCCTTCCTCCCCCCTGCCCTGATTGAGGCCGGTGATGTTTCCCAGCCTGCAAGCGAAGCTGACGCGATACGCCGACCTGGAACTGCAGATGCAGGACCCGGCCTTGCTGAACGACCCGACCCGCATGGTCGAGCTGCAGCGCGAGCATGGCGGACTGGCGAAAGTCGCGCTTAAAGTCCGCGAGCTCAACCGCCTGGAAGAGGAAGTCGCCTCGACGAAGGCGATGGCCGAAGGCGACAGCGATCCGGAGACACGGGCCTACGCCCAGGAAGAACTGCGGCCCCTGCAGGAACAGTTCGAGGCCCTGCGCGTTGAACTCGAAGACATGGTCCTCGCGGGCGACTCGCTGACGCGCGGCAGCCTGATCATGGAAATCCGGGCAGGCACCGGCGGCGAAGAGGCGGCCCTGTTCGCCAACCTGCTCTACACCATGTACATGAAGTTCGCCGACAAGCGCGGCTGGAAGACCGAGCTGATGGAGTTCGCCGCTTCGGAAATGGGCGGGGTGAAAGAAGTCGTCTTCTCGATCACCGGCGACGGGGCATACCACCAGTTGCAGTTCGAAAGCGGCGGGCATCGCGTGCAGCGCGTCCCCGAAACCGAAACGCAGGGCCGGGTCCATACAAGCCTCGCTACTGTCGCCGTGCTGCCCGAAGCCACCGAAGTCGAAATCAATATCCGCGATGAAGACCTGCAGATCGACACGATGCGGGCGGGTGGCCCGGGCGGACAGAAGGTCAACAAGACCGAGTCGGCCGTGCGAATCACGCACCTTCCCTCGGGCCTGGTGGTGAAGTGTCAGGACGAAAAGAGCCAGCACAAGAACAAGGCGAGCGCCATGCGCGTGCTGCGCAGCCGGTTGATGGAAAAGATGCAGGGCGAAGCGGATGCCAAGCTGGCGTCGCAGCGCAAACTGCAGGTGGGATCGGGCGACCGCAGTGACCGCATCCGCACGTACAACTTTCCGCAGAACCGGCTGACCGACCACCGCATCGGCCTCACCGTCCACAAGCTGGACCAGATCGTGATGGGCGAACTCGACGAATTCCTGTCGACCCTGCTGTCGGTCGACCGAGAAGAACGCCTGCAAGCGGCCCCGAAATAGGCGGTTGTTCCAGGGGTAGGGTGGGCACTGCCCACCACTGCTCACCCGGTCACAACCTTCAAACCCGCTAGCCCCCGGCTTCAACAGAGACCAACCCTGGGCCGCGTTGATGGGCGATCCAAACCGTTTCTGGTGGATTCCGCTGGTGAGCCTTGGTGGGCAGTGCCCGCCCTACGCCTTCCGCATTACAGCACCCGGTGCGGGATGTCGTCGCCAGCGTAGCTTTCGTAGAACAGCTGGCCGATCTGATCCGAGAGGCGGAGCAGGTACATCTTCTTGAAGCTGGCGTAGGGGTACTGGTCGGCGCTCACCGGTGTCGCCTCGGGGTAGCGCGAGACGATGTTCTTCGAGTAGACCGATTCCCCATCGCGGGTGCGGACGACGTCTTCATCCAGCCGGTCTTTCTTGTCGACTTCGTCCATCTTGATGACGCTGACGATCAGATCGGCCCGGCCGCGGTACAGGTTGTTGCTGCTCTCTTCGAACAGGCCATACTCGTGCAGGTCGATGTAGACGACGAAGTCGACCCCGAACGCCGCCCCGACTTCCGAGGGCTTGTCCCAATCCGGATGTTTGTCGAGCCAGGCCTTCACGCGGTCGGGGTCGATCACCTTGATGTCGTTGCGATTGAGCTGACCGGCCACCATGCGGGCAAGCTCCTCATCGACCGCTTCGTTGTCCCATTTCAGCTCGGTCGGCGCATAGCAGAGCACGAGGACCGTGGCCCCCTTCTCGCGGAGCGAGTCCTTGGTTTTGACCTCGAAGTCCGGTTCGATCGAGGGCGGCCCGCCAATCAGGTAGCCCAGCAGCATCACGATGTTGCAGCCCGGGACGCAGAGCACCAGCGGGGCGAGCAGGCAGAGAGTGCGGAGAAAACGGGACGTCATATTGAGGAACCCAGCAGGGAAGCGAATTGAGTGCGGATGCTGCAAACCCACGCGACGGAAGCGGCGGGAGTGGAACTAAAAGTCTTCGCCGGGGCGATGGTCGTAGAACAGACGGGCGATCTCGTCGGCCATGCGGTCGACATATTGTTTGCGGAACGCCAGTTCCGAGACGGCGTCGCTCTGGACCGGCTGATGAACGGGGTAGGTCGACGAAAAATCGCGTGAATAGACCCGCTTGGGTGTCGTCTTGGGTTCGGCCTTGGCCTTGTCGGCTTTGGCCTCAGGACCATCTTCCGGGTTCGCTTTGTTCTTGCTCGACTTCAGCATGATGACATGCGCCGTTCCCCGGCTGCGGCCACGGAACAGCTCCTGGCTGTTTTCCTCGTGGTAGGCGAACTCTTCCAGCTCGATCAGAATCACGTAGTCCGCGTCGAACTTCTTGATCGCGCGGGCGATCGACTCGTCGTTGATCTGGCCGCCCTGGTCATCCATCCAGGTGGCGACGGCATGCTCGTCCACGATCTTGATCTTCTCATGCTTCAGGCGGCGCGTGATCTCGGTGCTGAGATCGACATCGATCCCGCTGTACTCGGCCTTGGCCACATCGGGCGAGGTACACAGCACGATGACGCGCTTGCCTTCGTCCAGCATGTCTTTGCCCGTTTGCTGTTTGAAATCGGCCTCGATCAGCGGCCTGCCCCGCAGCATCATCAGCACGCCGATAATGATCTGGCAGCCCGAGGCGGGCGCCATCAGCACGGCAACCAGCAGCAGCCTGAGAAGTCGCGTCTGGAGGAAACCGCCGCGAAGCAGTGACGCGCGAAGTACGGACTTCGGCTCCATGAAAGGGCCTCGCGAGGGGATATCGTGGTCGGGGGGGAGCAACGATCCGAGACAGTTGGACCGGGCAGAACGCTCGGCCAAACTGTTCGGAGGATTCGACAGGGAGCTGTCAACTGGGAGAGAATCGAGAGAGACGGGTCTATATCGGACCAGTCAAAACGCTGCAAGATGGGTTTAGACGCGGAGGGGAACGTGCGAGTGCTGCATCCGAGTGGAAAACGAAACCGGAAGAACCTCGTGGCCATCTGGGCGCTGGTTCTGGGATTGGCAGCGCTGTTTGGAAATGGAGTCGCATTCGCAGAGGACTGGCCCCGCTGGGGTGGTCCTCGGGGTGACGAGACCTGGTCCGGGCCAGACGTCCTGAACGAGTGGCCCGAGACGGGGCTTGCCGTGCGGTTTCGTCAGCCGATCGGCGGGGGCTATTCGGGGGTCGCGGTGGCCCACGGACGGGTCTATGTTCACGACTACGTCAAAACGCCTTCCGAATCGGAACGCGTGCTCTGTTTCGATGCGACGACCGGCGCTCCACTCTGGACGCACGCCTATCCGGTGGCGTACGCCGATCTCGATTACGGGTCCGGTCCGCGGGCCACGCCGACCGTGTTCGAGGGGCGCGTCTACACGTTTGGGGCGGTCGGCCAGGCCCACTGTCTGGATGCGGTCACGGGAGCAGTCGTTTGGTCGATTGATTTCGTGAAAGACCATGGTGCCGTCTTGCCGACCTGGGGTCTGGCTGGTGCAGCCGTGGTCGACGAGCCGCGGGTGCTGTTTCATGTGGGGCTGAAAGAGGGCGGGACGCTCGTCGCCTGCGATCGCAATACTGGGAAGATCGTGTGGCGCAGCGGAGCCGACCCGGCCGGCTACGCGGCCCCCATTCTGATCGACGCCCCATCGGGGCGGCAGGTCGTCTGCTGGTCGCCCGAGCATGTGCTGGGCCTCTCACCCGCCGACGGAACCGTACTATGGAAAGTGCCCTACAAGGTGACGTACGGCGTCTCGATCGCGACGCCGCTCTATCGGAACGGGCTGCTGTTTGTCTCTGGGTACTGGGAAGGCTCGAAGGCGATTCGACTGGGAGCCGCGCCGGGCGATGCGACGCTGGCGTGGCAGGAGAACCGGAACCTGCGGGGCTTGATGTCGCAGCCCATCGAACGGAATGGGTCCGTTTACACCCTCGACAAGCAGTACGGAGTCACCTGCTTCGACCTCGAAACCGGCAAGAAACGCTGGGACGACAAGAACACGTTGACGGCCCGCGGTCGCAACCCGCAGGTCACGTTGACCTGGCTGCAGGGCAGCGACCGCGTGCTCAGCGTGAATGCCGAGGGAGAACTGCTGCTGTCGCGGTTCACACCCGATGCATTCGAGCTGCTCGCCCGCACGCCCGTCATCGAGCCGGCCGAACCGACGGGTGTGATCTGGGCACACCCGGCCTACGCGGGCGATGCCGTGTTTGTTCGCAGCGACCGTGAACTGGTCTGTCGCCCGTTGCCGGTGCGAATGCCGTAGGTCAGTGCGCCGCGGCAACGCGTTGGCGGAGCGGTGGCTTTGGAACGCCGCGCACATCGGCTACAACGCACGAGCGCGGCTCGCAGTAAAAATGCCCATTGGAACACCTGCTTTCTGGAGTGATGGCGATGGATCTGTTGACGACGATTTCCGGGTCGCTGATGGAAGGGTTTCTGCCAGCCGGGTGGGACCTCGCGAAGATCGATGCCTGCGTCGACGACGACCCTTCGACAATCACCCAAAGGCAGAAGTGGTGGCACAAAGAGTTTCAGCCGATTCCGTGCGGCAGCGTCGCCGATTTCGACATGATGCTGGGCCACGAAATCGCCGTGGTGATCAAGCGGGCGCGGGACGCGGGCGAGAAACTCGCGATGATCCTGCCGGTGGGGCCGATGGGAATGTACCGCTGGGCAGTTTACTTCCTCACCGAGTGGGGCACGCCCTGCGACCATGTCCATGGATTCAACATGGACGAATGGAGCGACGCCCAGGGGAACACGCTCCCTGCAAACAACACCGGGGCCTTCCAGTACGCGATGCAGCAGGCGTTCTACGGGCCGCTCGGCAAACTGACAGTGCCCGTCAAGCAGCGCAACTTCGCCGTCAAGAAGAACCTGCCAACTTACGCGGAGAAGATTGGCGAATTGAAGGCGGCCGGGGCGAAGCTGGTCGTGGTGTTCGGGATTGGGCGGGTCTGCCATATCGCCTTCTGGGAGCCCCACTTCGCGGCCGAGTTCGCGACGGACGCCGAGTGGAAGAAGCAGACGCACCGACTGGGGGCCAAGCTCCATCCGCTGACGATCGAGCAGAACGCGCTGACCAGCTTCAAGAGCCGGACCACGCTCGTCCCGGCGTTTGCCAACACGATTGGCCCGGGTCTGTTCCTGCAGGCGGACCGGATCATCGGTGGGGCCGATGGAACCTTCTCGCGCGGGATGATGTGGCAGGGCCTCAGCCTGTGGATGTCGCTGCGGCACGAACCGACCCGGTGGATTCCCTCGACCTACATGCCCACGCAGCGCGGTCGCCTGTTCTACCTGAGCGAACTCGCCGGCCCGCTCGTCGCCGAGTGCAATTGAAGTCGCGTGGTTTTGTAAGGTGGGCAGTGCCAACCTAGCCCCTGCACCGGGCGTGAAGTTCCGATGAAAACGGCCGGGGACTGGCCGTTGGGGTTTGTCTGAGTGCAGCCGGGGGGCGAAGGTCGAGTCGACATTGTTCCCAATCTCTCCGGCCGCTGTGACGATGACTTCTCGCCCGCTCCCCGTTCCTCACGCCTCGCCATCATCGCCCGCTCCCGCGCTCGGAAGTCCTGGGGCGGGGACGCGCGGGCCGATCTGGTTTCTGGTGACCGTCCTCGTGCTCGTGGCGGCGGTTCGCTGGCAGTGGATGGCGATGCCGTTTGAACGGGACGAGGGCGAGTACGCGGTCATGGGACGGCTCATTCTGCAGGGAGAGCTCCCCTACGTCGCCGCCTACAACATGAAGCTGCCGGGCGTCTACTACAGCTACGCGGCCATCTTCGCGGTGCTGGGGGAGACCGACGTCGATGTCCGGTTCGCATTGTTGCTGATGACCACGCTGTCGGCCTGCGCTGTCGCCTGGGTGGGCTGGAACTGGACGGGCCCCTGGGGGGGTGCGTCAGCCGGGGCGCTGTTTGCCCTGGCGACAATCAGCACGGGCCTGCGGGGCTACTCGGCAAACACGGAACACTTTGTCGTCTTCTGGACAGTTCTGGCACTCGTTCTGGGAACCTTGGCCTCGCGCCGCGATGGGATGTCCGGTTCGTGGATCGGCTCGTTTCTCTGGCCACTGTCGATTGGCCTCTGCCTCGGGATGGCGGTGCTGATGAAGCAGCATGCCGTGGTCTTCTGTGCGGCCGGGCTGGCGTGGTCGGCGTTGCC
>JAIXZD010000176.1 GCA_027489895.1 Planctomycetaceae bacterium | reverse complement strand
TGGTCATCTCATTCTTTCAAGCCGAGACGGACTCCGGCGCTTGAACCAGTGTGAACCCGAGACGCTGTGCGAGTCGCTCGAAGGCATCCAGTGACAAGTTGGCTTCGCCGCTACGGAACAGGTCCAGTTCGTGGAGAGAGATTCCCGACGAGCGGAGCAGTTCCGGAAACGGAACGTTCGTGGTCGCCAGCGCGCGGCGGATTGCCCCCTTGAAAGTCGGTTCGGCCGCGGCGAGGTCGTACAGTTCCAACTGCCTTTCAATTTCACTGCGGTCCTGCTCGGCCAAGTCTGACAGCCGATCGATGCGAACGGACTCTTCAGGCGTTGGCGTTTGAATCACGCGCTGCGTCATGGCTATTCCTCCCGACCTATTTTGTAGGCCGTGATGATCAAGACACTCGTGTCGTCAATCAGTTCGAAGATGACGGCCAGCAGGGGTTTAGAGAGCCATCTCTTCATCAGAATCTGACGCGGGAATCTGTTGAAGCCGGGGGAAACACGGTCTGGTTGATGCGATCTGGTGAGCGATGGTGGGCAGTGCCCACCCTACGAGAACGATTTCTTAGACGTTCTTTTTCAGGATTTCGTGCACGATTCTGGGGGGAGACATGGGAAGCTGCGTCATGCGGATGCCGATCGCCTGGGCGATAGCGTTCGCCAGGGCAGCGGGCGGCGGCACAATCGGAACTTCCCCCACCCCCCGCACGCCGTACGGATGGCCGGGGTTGGGCACTTCGACGATCAGCGCGTCGATCATCGGCAGGTCGAGACAGGTGGGGATGCGGTAGTCGAGGAACGTCGAGTTCCGCATCACCCCTTTCACGTCGTAGAAGTACTCTTCGTTCAGGCCCCAGCCGATCCCCTGGACCACACCGCCTTGAATCTGCCCTTCGACGTAGGCGGGGTGAATCGCGGTTCCCACGTCCTGGGCGGCGGTGTAACGGAGCACCTTGACCTTCCCCAGTTCGGGGTCGACTTCCACATCGACGATGTGGGTCGCGAACGCGCCGCCACAGTGCTGCGGGTCGGCCGAGCCTCGCCCCACGACCGGGTCGCCGTGGGCGTTGACCTTCGCGGCGATCTCGGCGAACGAGAAGCGACGGCCTTCCGGTCCGTTGACGCCGCCTTCGGCATAGGTGACCGCTTCGGCGGGAACATCCCACTCGTCGGCGGCGCGGGCGCAAAGCTGCTGCTGGATATCGAGCGCGGCGAGGTACGCCGCCCAGCCGGTGGCAAACGTGACGCGACTGCCGCCGGTGACATCGGTGTAGCCAACGCTATCGGTATCGCCGACGGTGGGGACGACGTCGGTTGCGGCGATGCCCAGGGTTTCGGCCAGTTGCATCGCGATTCCCGTGCGGGAGCCGCCGATATCGGTCGAGCCTTCGACGAGAGCGACGGTGCCATCGGGATTGACGGTGGCCGAGCAGGACGACCTCAGCCCGCAGTTGAACCAGAAGCCACTGGCAACGCCCCGGCCGCGATTGGGGCCTTCCAGCGGAGTGTTCCAATGTTCGGAACGCTGACAGGCTTCAATCGTCTCGACGAGGCCGACCTTCGGATAGACGGGGCCATCGACGCGGCGGACCCCTTCTTTGGCGGCGTTTCGACGGCGGAACTCGAGCGGATCGAGATCGAGCTGCTGGCAGACTTCGTCGACGACCGTCTCCATTGCGAACGCGGCGTTCGTGGCCCCGGGAGCGCGATACGCCGAGGTCTGCGGCTTGTTGACGCAGACGTCGTAACCATCGACGCGGCCGTTGGGGACGTTGTAGCAGGAGAAAATGCACATCGCGCCGGGGCCGACGGGTGACCCGGGGTAAGCTCCCGCCTCATACGCCAGAGAAGCTTCGCCAGCGACGATCATTCCATGCGCGTCGACGCCGAGCTTCACCTTGATGAAGGAGCCGGGCGTGGGACCTGTTCCTTCGAACACATCGGCCCGGCTCATCAGCACCTGGACGGGTCGCCCCGTCTTCTTCGAGAGCGCGGCGGCAACGGGTTCGAGATAGACGCGGATTTTTCCGCCGAACCCGCCACCAATCTCCGTCGGGATCACTTTGACCCGCGAGATCGGCGCACCGACCAGTTCCGCGACCTGCTGCCGGACCGAGAACGAGCCCTGGGTGCTGGTCCAGACGGTGATCTGGCCATCGGCACTCCAGAACGCGGTGGCGTTTTGCGGCTCGATGTAGCCCTGATGGACCGTCGCCGTGTGGAACTCCCGCTCGATAATGCAGGCGGCTTGGGCGAAGCCCTTGGCGATGTCGCCCTGCTCGAACCGGAAGTGGCGGGCGACGTTGCTGGGCTGGGCCGACTTCTCGCCGAGATCGTCGGTGTAGACATCGGCGTGCAGCAGCGGAGCGCCCGGCTGCATCGCGGCGACGACATCGACGACCGGCGCCAGCAGTTCGTACTTCACATCGATCAGTTTGGTCGCCTGTTCGGCGATGTGGATGTTGTCGGCGGCGACAGCGGCGATCGCATGTCCGCGGTAAAGCGCTTTGTCTTTGGCGAAGATGTTGTGGTTGAGGTGCCGCAGATTCACGGCCCCTTCCCCCAGTTCGCACATCCGATCGCCCGGGTCGGAGAGATCGGCATTGGTGACGACGGCACGCACACCGGGGAGCGCGAGCGCCTTCGAGACATCGATCGAGAGTATCTTCGCGTGGGCATGCGGGCTGCGGAGCACCACCCCGGCGAGCATGCCGGTCAGACGGATATCGGCCCCGTACTGAGCGCGACCGGTCACCTTGTCGACCCCGTCATGGCGGATGGGGCGGGTGCCGATCACCTTGTATTTTTTGGGGCCGGAACCGTTGCTGCCGGCGGTCGCCAGATCCTGCTCGACTGTGGCCATAGTGGGCGCTCCCTGGAATTCCGTGAATGTGTTTTTGGGGTCGGTGAACGCTTGAGCGTTCAAAAAACCACCGACCCCTCACAGGGTCGGCTCGCCTGGGTACCTGTACTTGTGACTGGTTAAACAGAAGCTTTGCGGCGTTCGGCCGCGTCGAGCACGGCGCGGACGATCTTGTCGTATCCGGTGCAACGGCAGAGGTTGTTTGCGAGCGCGAAGCGAACCTCGTTCTCGGTAGGGGAGGGGTTGGTATCGAGCAGCGCCTTGGTCGCCACGATGAAGCCGGGCGTGCAGATTCCGCACTGGAGCGCGGCGTTCTCGAGAAACGCCTGCTGGATCGGATCGAGACCTTCGCTGGGGGCGATCCCTTCAATCGTGGTCACCTCGGCGCCTTCGGCCTCCATGGCCAGGACGAGGCAGCTCACGACCGGGTGCCCGTCGAGCAACACGGTGCAGGCACCGCAGTTGCCGTTCGAGCAGCCTTCTTTGGTGCCCGTGAGATCGAGGTTGTCGCGGAGGGCTTCGAGCAGGGTCTGGCGGGGCTCGCAGAGAAACTCCGTCGCGTTGCCGTTGATCGTCGCGCTAACGACCTGTTTTTTGGCCATGGTGTCTCACCGTCGTCTGAAGTGGTGGTCTGTCAGGGTGTTTTGAAAATCCGACCGGATCGTTGTCGTGAAGTGACGGGTGGATCTGTTGAATCGCGAGCTACGCCGGAGGGCAGGGTCGATGAGACTCGTGCGAGCGGGTTTGACGCGCGGTTCGATGTTCACCGGCTCTACGCGAGTCCCTTGGCCCGTTGAATCGCCGTTTCGAGGACGCGACGGACGAGCACGCCCGTGGCATGCTTCCGGAATTCCACGGTGCCGCGCATGTCGTCGATGGGCGTCGCCAGACCACGGGCCGCTTCGGCCGCCAGTTCGAGGGTCTCTCGCGTCGCGGATTTTCCAACGAGGAGCGCGGCGGCGGAAGTGGCATCGATGGGCGTTGGCCCTACCGCCCCCAACCCGATTCGCGCGGAGATGATCGTTTCTCCCGCCGCATCCAGCGTGACGGACGCACCGACTCCGACGACGGCGATATCCATCTCGTAGCGGGGAATGAAGCGCTCGTACGCCGAGCCCGAATTCGCGGCTGGCGAGGGGAATTTCAGTTCGACCAGCAACTCTCCCGGCTGCAGGACATTCTTGCCGGGACCAGTACAAAACTGCTCGACCGGAACGTCCCGCGTGCCTTTTGGCCCCGTCACCACACAGACCGCCCCCAGCGCGATGAGCGACGGAGACGAATCGGCGGCGGGCCCCGAGTTGCACAGGTTGCCACCCACGCTGGCCCGGTTCTGAATCTGAATCCCGCCGATGATATGCGTACTGTCTTTCAGGGCGGAGTAATCGCTGGCAATCGCAGGATGCTCGTTGATGACCCGGCAAGGGACGGCCGCCCCCAGCCTGAGGCCTGCAGACGAAAGTTCCAGGCGGACGAGCTCGGGGATCTTTTTGAGATCGACCACGGTTCCCGGCTGATACCGCCCCATGCGCATCTGGTCGATCAGGTCGGTCCCCCCGGCGAGGGGCTTGGCTTGCCCATTCAAGCGGCTCAAAACTGCCACCGCATCGGCGAGCGACCGAGGCGCGACATATTCGAATTCGTGCATTCCTGCCCCCACATCCCAATCGAGACGATCTCTCCGAACTCCTGCCCGCAGACCTCTGGCTGTGTAGCGTACCCGACCCTCTGGGCGGTACAAGCGAGGTGGTGGGAGCCGGAAGCGTCAGCGCCCTTGGGGGGAAGCCTCACGGCTTCCGCTACGAGGGTGTGTTTTTTCGGACGACCGGCGAATTCTCGATGGTAACCCGAAGCGTCAGCGAGGGACCCAGCGTGGATTCCAGGGAAATCGTGACCTGCGAGGAGCGCGGGGTTCCTCGCTCACGCTTCGGGTTTCCAAAAAGTCACAGCCTCTACGGCTGGAACCAAAGTCGATTGGGAGAGGAGTGAGAACCGCACAGTGACGATGCCTGCTCTTGCCGAGACCCCGCTGGGGCCGTTGCGACTCCAATGGTCGCGCCCTGCTGATCGCTGGACCCATCAACTGGTCGATGCGTCCGGGCAGCCGCTCCTCCGCAGTTGCGAAGGGGGGGCGGACGAACTGTTTGGCCCGAGCCCCGCCTACCAGGAGATGCTGGTGGAGTATGTGGCCGAGGGCGTCACCGAGTTCCAACTGATGGGGCAGTCGGGGAAAACGATCTACTCCGCGTCGGCGAGAATCGACGCTGCCGCGGGCACGCTCGAGTTCGATTGTTGTGCCCGCGTGAAGCAGGCGACTTCGGCCCGAGCGGTTGCCAGCTATGCCCTGTTCCCAGGGGCCCAAGCGCTGCTCTCCTGGGAGCCGTTGCCTCTGGCAGGCGAGACGCCGTCGCTTTCGGAACGGTCTGGCGAACTGGTCATTGGCTGGCCACAGCTTCCCAGCGTCGACGCAGTTCGCGGAACCGCCTATCGTTGGCGATATCAGTTCCGTTTGAAGTCGTAGGGTGGGCACTGCCCACCTTTGCTCACCCGCACTGCCCACCGAACACCAAGCGGATCGCCCACCGGCGTGGTCGAACAACCGCGCTGGTTGTTCCAGCTTCAGAGTCGATGGAAGCCGGGGGGGAACGGTTTGGGATTTGCGATCGGGTGAGCGATGGTGGGCAGTGCCCACCCTACTATCGATCAGTCTGTTCGTGTGTTTGAAGCAGGTGTGACGCGAATGCCCTCTCCCTCGATTGCCCAGCTTCAGGCGGACTGGACGGACAAACCGGTGACCGTGGTGTCGACGGTGTCGTCGCACAGCGCGCGGCTGGCACGGTTTGTCGGCAAGCCCGGCGTGGTCAAGACGGTCAATCAGAATGGGCGGGCGCTGGTTCAGTTCGAGGGGACCGAGGACATCGGCTGGTACGACATCGACCCGGCCGACCTGCGCCTGCGCAATGAGCCATCGCCGGGTGGATCGTAGCGGAAGCCGTGAGGCTTCCCCTTGCCAACGCCCCCACATCCGCGCGAGGTGCTCGCGGGAAGCATTCCTGCCTCACCGCCCACCGGGTTGAAAACCGGAAGGGCGGTATTGAAGTTTGGGCGCCAGCCAATGTCGCGTACGATTTCTGTTCGCAACCGGGTCGCCGTGTGAGACGGTCCTGAACAGGTGACTGTTTCTGGTGGTAGTTCGCGGAAGGTGCAGCATCCTGTCGCTGCGCGACCCGACCACAAGGTGGTCGGGCCACCCGCGTTTTTCCGTGGACTCCGGAAAACGTTGACGGCGTTGGCTGCCTGTTCACCACGAACATGCTTGCCCCGAAACGGTGCAAGCATGGCACGCGCGTTGACCCGTTCGCGTCCGGTGTCATTTTGAAAAACGCGAAAGCCCGGCGGCTTTATTGCCCCTTGCCCTGCGTTTGCGTCTGAGTTTGGGAGGCGGTCTGGGGCGGGGTGATGGGCGCGATGTCGAAGAAGGTCTGGAAGATCGCTTCGCCCGCGTCGTTGAGGCTGGTCTGGAAGCGGTCCACGAATTCGTGCAGGCCCGAGGCCATGATCTCGCTGATGTGCGTGTAGTCGAGTTCGGCCCGCAGCATGCCGAGCCGCTGTTCGGCCTTATTGCGGAACGTATTGAGCGCGGTCCCGGAAATGGCATGCAGCGACAGTTCGGCCCGCGTGAGACACGACCGGATCGAGCGAGGAAACTCGGGATCGAGAATCAAAAAGTCGGCCACATGGTCAGGCGAGATGCGTCCGCGGGCCCGGCGGTACATTTCGAGGGCACTGGCCGAGCGCAACAGCGCCGCCCACTGGATCACATCGAGCGGCGTACCAACCTCGGCCACGCTGGGCAGCAGGATGAAGTACTTCACGTCGAGAATTCGCGAGGTCTTGTCGGCGCGTTCGAGGAGTTGACCAATCCGCGCGAAGTGCCAGGCCTCGCCATGGGTCATGATGGCATCCTGGATGCCCGTGGCGAGGTTGCTGCGCAGCTTGACTTCGTCGAGGAACGCAGCCGGGTTGTCGAGGCCGGAACCGGTGGCCGCACCGCGCACCAGCAGGTAGAACTTGTTGACCTCTTCCCAGAGGACCGACGGAATCACCTCGCGAATTGTGCGGGCGTTCTCGCGGGCGAACTTCAGGCAGGAAAGAATGGAGTTCGGGTTCTCGGCGTCGAAGGTGAGAAATGTCCAGACATTCTCGCGGTTGAAGGTTTTGTATCGCTCGAGGAAGAGGTCCTGATCGCCCGTGGTGTAGACGAGCGGAGCCCATTGCTGGTCCATCTCCTCGCCCAGATCGAGCGTGAGATTCAAGTTCACATCGATGAACCGGGCCACGCTTTCGGCGCGCTCCAGGTAACGGCTCATCCAGAACACATGATCGGCAACCCGGCTTAACATGCTGTCTCTCTACGGCGCGCGAACCGATTTCGATTTTGAGTTCAACCAGCGGGGAACAGGTCCCGGCGTCTTGTCACCAGCATCGTGTCAAAAGAATTCTTGCAGGAACGGGGGCCGAGCATCGCCTGGCCTCGCCCCCCGCCTTGAACCTTACCTCGCCAACACCCAGGTGTCTTTGCTGCCCCCGCCCTGAGAGGAGTTGACCACGAGCGACCCTTTTCGCAGGGCGACGCGGGTGAGTCCCCCCGGATTCACGTAGACCTCTTTGCCGTAAAGGATATACGGCCGGAGGTCGACATGCCGACCTTCGAGGCTGTCTTCCACGATGGTGGGCACCCGCGAGAGGGCGAGCATCGGCTGGGCGATGTAATTGCGGGGGTTATCGCGGATGCGGGCCACGCATTCGGCCCGCTCGGCTTCGCTGGCCCGCGGGCCCAGCATGATGCCGTAGCCACCCGATTCGTTGGTCGGCTTCACGACCAGCTTGTCGATGTTCGAGATGACGTGGTCCCGCTGTGACTCGTCCCAGCAGGAATAGGTGGGGACGTTCGGCAGAATGATGTCTTCGTTCAGGTAGTACTTGATGATCTGCGGCACCCAGGCATAGACGGCTTTGTCGTCGGCCACGCCTGTTCCCGGGGCATTGGCGAGCGTCACCCGCCCGGCCCGGTAGACCTCCATGATGCCGCGAATTCCGAGAGCGGAATCCGGCCGGAACACGAGCGGATCGAGGAACGTATCGTCGATCCGGCGGTAGATGACATCGACCCGCTTGAAGCCGGTCGTCGTCCGCATGCCGACATAGCCCTCGTGGACCACCAGGTCCGACCCTTCGACCAGTTCGACACCCATCTGCTGGGCGAGGAACGAGTGCTCGAAGTAGGCCGAGTTGTAGATGCCTGGCGTGAGCACGACGACCGTCGGTTTAGAGACTCCCTTGGGGGCGACGTTCTGGAGCGTTTCGAGAAGTCGTTCGGGGTAGTTCTCGACGGGGCAGATGCGTGACCCGTCAAACACGCGGGGGAAGGTGCGCTTCATCACTTCGCGGTTCTCGAGGACGTACGAGACGCCCGAGGGACAGCGGAGGTTGTCTTCCAGCACGTAAATCTGGCCATCGCCATCGCGAACGAGGTCGGTCCCCACGATGTGGCACCAGATCCCGCCAGGGGGGGAAAGGCCCTCGCAGGGCTTGAGGTAGCACTGGGCCCCGAACACGAGTTCTTCGGGCAGCACCTTGTCTTTGAAGATCTTCTTTTCGTTGTAGACGTCGTGCACAAACAGGTTGAGGGCGGTAATGCGCTGCTTGAGGCCGCGATCGATGTACTCCCATTCGTCGGCGGGGACGATGCGGGGAATGATGTCGAACGGCCAGATCTTTTCGGTGCCGGCTTCGTGGCCGTAGACCGTGAAGGTGATGCCCATGTTGAGCAGTTTGTGGTCGGCCGCTTTCTGCCGCAGTTGGAGTTCGCCATCCGAGAGCATGGCCAGTCGCTGCGCGAGCACCCCCGCGTAATCGCGGTGTTTGCCAGCCGCATCAAACATCTCGTCAAAGAAACCGTCGGGAGAATAGGAATCCAGCC
>JAIXZD010000131.1 GCA_027489895.1 Planctomycetaceae bacterium | reverse complement strand
TCGCCAGTTTTCTGGAGTGCGCGGCCCGGTCCGCGGGAGACAAGACCATGTCGAACCAGACTTCGAACTCTCATCGCACCGCCGTTTCGCCCGAGGCCGCGCCCACGGTCCTCTCGCTGTCCCTGCACGGCAACTCTTCCGCCCATCCCCCCGCGACAGGTCCGGTCGCGTCCACGCTCGCGGCCCCTAAGGTCGTCGCGCCGACGTTGGGTGACGTTCTCAAAACCTGCACTTGTCCCGCGTGTGGCCACCATGTTGCCGTTCCGTTTTACGACGGGGGCCAGCAGCCCCTCACGACGCTCGCCTGGCCCAAATCGCCCGCCGAAGCCCAGTCCATGAAGCGACTCCCGCACGACTTCCTTCGCTGCGTCGACTGCGGACACGTCTACAACGCCCAGTTCCGCTACGACGAAGTGCCCTACTCCGAGAAGCCGAACCTGATGTTCAACAAGGGGATCATCTGGCGCGAGCATCTCGCGGCCGTTCGTGATCTCATCGTCTCCAAGCTCCCGTCTCGCCCCGTCGTCGTCGAGATTGGTTGCGGCGAAGGTCATCTTCTGCGTGGTGTGGCCGAAAAATGCGGCGCCGGGCGCTTCGTCGGGTTCGACCCGAATGGCGCCATCGATGACGGCAATGGCCTGATCGAGGCCCGCCGCGAACTGTTCGAGCCGCACCGCCACCTTGCCGAACTGCGACCTCACCTGATCGTCAGTCGCCATGTGCTCGAGCATCTGATGAACCCGCTCGCGTTCGTGCAGGCGCTGGGATTCGCCGCCAGTTGGGAAGGCGTGCCGACCAAGCTGCTCATCGAAGTACCCTGCATCGACGGCGTCCTCGACAGCGGCCGCACCGTCGACTTCTTCTACGAACACAATTCGCACTTCACCTCGCGGTCACTGGAACGACTGCTGACCCGCTGTGCCGCCACCGTCGAACTCGTCGAAACCGGTTATCACGGCGAGGTCGTGTTTGGACTCGCCGAATTCCGCCATCAGAACCATCAGGTGAAGTTGGCCGAAGAAGCCGAACGGTTCCGGTCGCGGGCTGAACGGGCCCGACGGATGTTGGGCGAAGACCTGTCGCGACTGGCGCGCACGGGCCATCGGATCGCCATCTGGGGCGGGACGGGCAAGGCCGCGGCGTTCATCAACCAGAATGGTCTCGATGCCGGCCGGTTCCCGATCGTCGTCGATTCCGACCCCGACAAAGCCGGAACATTCGTCCCTGGAATGGGGCAGGAAATCCTGTTTCGCGACGCGCTGAAGACGAGCCCCGTCAACGTGATCGTCATCGCCACCCAATGGCGGGCCCACGACATCGCCCTCGAAATTCAACGCGAGGGAATCACCTATGAGCAGTTGCTCATCGAGCACGAAGGCCAGCTCGTCGACTACCTCGCGGGCGATCACCCCTATCGCAAACCGAAGCTCGCCGCCTAGCGGGTATTGCCTAACGCGGTAGCAGAACTCGTCGTAGCAGAGCTCGTCGTAGCGGAACTCGTGAGAGTTCCCCCGCGCCCAACCCGCTGCAATACCCCGTTGGCAATCTGAGGCGATCCCCCGTCGTCCCTGTGGTGTCTCGACGATCCGCCCGGTACGCTGCCCGGATGCGCGAACCGAGCGGAGACGACCATGAGTGAATCGGAGAGTCCTGACCAGCAACCCGCCGCGGGTGCCGATCATCCCCAGGCAGGCCATGCCGCGATTCTATGGGGGCTTGTGATTGGCGCAGCGCTGGGATTGGCCGCGAATGTCGCGGGACGGGCGCAACCGGGCGCTGATGCCAACGGCAACGGCCTCAATGACTTAGTCGACTGGCTCGCGTTCAACATCGGCGACAGCGTCGGCCAGGTCTTTCTGCGCCTCATGTCGATGATGGTCGTGCCGCTCGTCCTCTCGGCTCTGTCTCTGGCCGTTATTGGCCTGGGCGATCTCAAAAGTCTGGGCCGACTGGGCCTGCGGACGCTGTTCTACACCGGGCTGTTTTCCTCGATGGCGGTGTTGATTGGCGTCGTGCTGGTCAATGTCATTCGACCAGGGGAATCGCTCTCCGATGAACGGCGGGCCGCCCTCCGCGAACAGTATCGCCCCGAGGCCGAGCCGGGTGGCGATGTCAAAAAGGCCGTCGAAAACGCCCGCAAGGCGAAGTCCATTCGCGACATGCTGCTCGACATCATTCCCAAAAATCCGCTCCAGGAAATGGTCGGCGCACTCGACGGCAGTTCGCCCGGTAACGGCATGCTGTCGGTCATGTTCTTCGCGATTGTGCTGGGTCTCGCTGCCAGTTCGGCGGGCGAACCCGCCCGTCCGCTGATCGCCTGGCTCGAAAGCCTCTATGCCGTCTCGATGCTCGTGATCGGGTGGGCGATGAAGATCGCGCCCTGGGGGGCCGGGTGCCTCGTGTTCGCGGTCACATCGCGACTCGGCTTCGAGATTCTCCAGACGCTCGCCTGGTTCGTCGCCTGTGTGCTGGGCGGACTGCTCATCCAGCAATTCGTCGTCTATTCGCTGGCTCTGAAACTTTCCGGAGCGATGGCTCCGACGAAGTTTTTCGCGCGGACGATCGACGCGATGCTCGTCGCCTTTAGTACGTCGTCGTCCAGTGCGTCGCTCCCCACCGCACTCCGTGTGGCCGAAGTCGAACTGGGCCTCCCCACACGCGTCTCGAACTTCGTGCTCACCGTCGGCGCCACCGGCAACCAAAACGGCACCGGCCTGTTCGAAGGCGTGGTCGTCCTGTTTCTCGCCCAACTGTTCGCCGTCGACCTGTCCCTTGCCGACCAGATCAAGGTGGTCTTGATGTCGGTACTCGCGGGCGTGGGGACCGCGGGCGTG
>JAIXZD010000134.1 GCA_027489895.1 Planctomycetaceae bacterium | reverse complement strand
CGTGACAACTCGGCCTGAGAATTCTTCAATTCAGACCAAGAGTCCCGCGGACTTCAGGGCGTTCGAGAATGCGCCGCAGCCAGCGGATCTCATCCCTGGGCTGGAGAAACGGATGATCGCGATAGATGGCGACATGCTGGTGCTCGACGACGTCTTCGATGCCCCGGACCGTTTCCCCGGCGACATCGCGAACGCGCTCAACATGCTCCCGCACGAACAGGAGGCGGGCGGGGTCGACGTGGCCGTGCTCGATGAAGCCGCGAGTCTTCTTCGGACATCGGCAGGGATTGCTGGTGTTCACCAGACCACACTGGTTGTTCATGAAGTGGTGCAGGTCTCGGCGTGCGCGGGCCAGGCACTGACGAAAATTGTCGGCTGTCATCTCGAGAACTTCGCTGCCCACGACGTCGCTGACCCCCAGGATGGCACCGAGCGTGAAGATGATCCGCTGCCTGCGATCCAGGCAAAGCAACATCCCCATCGTGCAACTGGTCTTGGCTTCGTCCACCAGGACCGGCAAGGCGACAGGCACGCTGTCCGGATCGGGCAGATCCAGATCGGGAGTACCGTTGATCGCGGCCCCGTAGTCGGCAAACGAGGTCACCGGTGTTTCCGCACGGCGGCGCTGCATGTTGAGCACATGGTTCACCGCAATGCGGTACAGCCAGGTGCGGAACTTGCTGTCTCCCTGAAACGTGCTGAGCCTTGTGATCACCTTGATCAGCACTTCCTGCGTCACCTCTTCGGCATCGTGCGGGTGATGCACCATGCGGACCGCGATGTTGTAAATCCAGGCCTGATGGCGCATCACAAGTTCTTCCAGCGCCGCCCGATGGCCGTTCTGTGACTGCTCGACAAGCTCTTCGTCGGACGGGCCCGCATCGGCACGCTCCGAGAATGGATTGAACATCGTGCGGCTCCATCAATTGAGATCAGGGACGGTCGACACCTGCGACAACCGGTCAGCTCTTTGACACCATCGGGCGGCGATTGTGACAACGAAGTATTCATTTGAACCGTTTTTTTCACGGACCCCATTTTCGTAATCTCGAAATCGTCATTGCGGCCGAATTCGCATGGGCCGCGAACAGGTGGGACTCGATGAATCCATTCTGTGACCGCGTCACGCGGATGGACAACGCATCGACTGAGCCACCCGCTGCTCGCCTGCATGGGCCCGAGCGACGCGAGGACGGTGACGCTGTCCGATATCGGTGATTCGACAGGCATCGAACATCGAACACTCCCTGGAATCAGTGGGCCAGTGATGTACGCTGATTCGCAACCACATAACTCCGATCCAGTCGAGACTCTCATGAAACTCTCCCCGAAGTGGAAGGCCGCCGTCTATTCCGTCTGCGGGTTACTCGGCTGGCTGTTGGCCAGCGGCAATTTGGCAATCACCTTCGCCGAAGAGCCGCGGGTCACGGTAGTCGCGGCCGATCCGCTCCCTTCGTGGAACACAGGTCCTGCCCGGCAATCGGTCATCGACTTCGTCGCCAGGGTGACGCAGGTCGACTCGCCCGACTTCGTCCCCGTCGCCGAACGGATCGCCGTGTTCGACAACGACGGCACGCTCTGGCCGGAGAACCCGGTGCCTTTCCAGGCCGCGTACGTGTTCGACGAACTGAAACGCCGGGCACCCAAAGAACCCCGTCTCGCCGAAGATCCCATGGTCCAAGCCGCCCTGGCGGGCAACCTGGCGAAGCTCCTGGAAGGCGAACATCACGACGGCCTGATGCGAATCGCGGCCTTGACTCATACCGGGATGACGACCGACGAATTCAAATCGAGCGTCGAGGCGTGGCTCGCGTCGGCCCGGCATCCGAAGTTCGACACGCCTTACGACCAGCTCACCTACCAGCCGATGCAGGAACTGTTGCGGTACCTGCGATCGAACGGCTTCAAAACGTTCATCGTGTCTGGTGGTGGTGCGGACTTCATGCGGGTCTGGGCGGAGCGTGTCTACGGCATCCCGCCCGAACAGGTGGTTGGCTCGTCCGCACGGACGAAATTCGAATTGCGAGACAGCGGACCGGTCCTCGTGAAGACGCTCGACCATCTGTTCGTGGACGACAAAGGGGGGAAGCCCGTCGGCATTCACCAGTTTATTGGTCGCCGCCCCATCGCCTGTTTCGGAAACTCCGATGGCGATCTGGCGATGTTGCAGTACACGACGATCAAGAACCCCCGCCCCAGCCTGGGCCTCATCGTCCACCACACCGATGCCGAACGCGAATACGCCTACGACGCCAAGCCCAAAAGCAGCGGCAAACTGGTCGACGCTCTGACGGAGGCCACACAGCGCGGCTGGACCGTCGTGAGCATGAAGGACGACTGGAAGACGATCTTCCCTTCGAAAAACTGACCCGTTTGACATATCGGCATGGCCTGCGTTGAACGGGACGGTCCTTTGCGAGAGAAATCACGGCGAAGACCATTCCAGCAGAACCGCTCCCGACCACGGAGTTCATTCGACTTATAAATCCGGAAAGACCGGATTCCGTATATCTATTTCGTGGACCGAACGTATCATCAGGTTAGGTGTCCACTCGAACGCATGGCTGCAACAGAGTGATATCCAGACGGTAGACTAGAGAAACCGCGGTTCGGCTGGGTCCGGACGGCGTGTTCATCAGTAAGCCGACTGGGCGGAATTTCCTGAATTGGAAGTTCCGCCCAGTCGGCTTTTTTCGTTTTCCACAGGTCAGGCCGATCTCCGGCTTGCAACAGACCGTAGGGACCGAGCTGTCGGATCAGTCTCGTCGCAAGGAGCACTCTCATGCTGGTTCTGACGCGAAAAGTTCAAGAGGCCATCTCCGTCGAATGCGCAGGAGGCCCCTTGAAGTTAACCGTTCTCGAGATTCGCAACGGCCGCGTGAAGCTCGGTTTCGCAGCGGATAACGCCATCCCCATCACGCGGTGGGAAGTGCTGCAGCGAAATCAGGCAGGGGTCGTCGTCGAAAATCTGTCTCCTGCGAATCGCAGTAAACGGCCGGCGAGTGTCGCCTTCTCCAACTAGGAGCAGGCGGTGAAGCATAGCCTACCGCATGATGCGAGATTTAGCTTGATGTCACTCCGGATCTGCCAGAGCAAGACATCTTTCCATGAACATATTAATAGCGCAAACGCCATTCATAACCATCGGCCAGCCGAGGATTTCTAAACAAACGTCGGGACAAGTTTAAATACAGGGCAGTGCCTCCGGACACGTTGGCACGACCATTGCCCCCCGATCATTTACAAGGAGCGAACATGTTGATCGTCATGGAGGGCGGGCTGTTACTTGCGGCCTGGGACTATTCCCTCTTCTCCACAATCGCCGGAGGACTCGTCGGGGCGGCCACCATTGTCTTCGTGACCATGGCCATCGGCCGGCAACGAATTCTCTGATCAACATCCCAGGCGTTTCGCCGGTCACGAAGTCGGAATCGAATTGGGCGGTCAACTGATCGCAATACAAATGCAGGCGGCCGCTGGTTGCCGCGAGACCAACAACGCGACATTTCTCGAAGGAAACAGGACATGAGTACCACACTGGCCCCCGAATGCAGTCGTGAAGAATGGACCCGGGCTGGCGACAGCGCCGCAGACGCCGCAGCGGCGACCGGTTCGATGACGAGCCACGCCGTCAATGCCGTGGGAGCCTCCGCGATGGAAGCCGTCCATGACCTGGGACAAGGCGCCGACGATCTGGCCGCGCGGGCCGGCGGCGGCATCGAACATCTGGGCCAGATGCTCGGCGAAAACATGCCTTCCACCGGTCGCCTGGGCGCCGCCTCTCAAGCCGTCGCACAGTCGATTCAACGCGGTGGAAGAATGGTCGAAGAGACCAAGCTGTCCGGGGCGCCGCAACTGCTTTCTGAGCTGATCCGGCAGCATCCCCTCGCAGCCGTCTTGACCGGACTCGCGGCAGGCTACCTCGTGGCTCGCGCCTTGAAGGATTGAGCATGCCTGTCGACCTCCCTCGCCCCGCTGCCCAGGAAGCGGTTCCGGACGGTCCGGAAATCGTCTCGCTAGTGAAGGGCATCATCGGCAACGTCGAAACGCTTGTCGCCCAGCAGATGAGACTCGCGCAGCGGGAGGTCGCGGCGGGCCTCAAGTCCCGATCCGCTGCCGCCACCGTTGTGGCGGCCGGACTGACATTCACCCTTCTATCCACCTTGGTGTTGTGCGCGGCCGCCGCACACGGACTGCACTGGTGGATGTCACCAGCGGGAACCGATCCGGCGACCTGGCCCATCGGGGCCTGTTTCGCCCTGGTCGGAGCCGTGCTCGGCCCGTTGGGGCTAGGCCTGATCTGGCTGGGACGAGCGAAGTTTCGTTCGATTCCCCCCTGGACCGGACTCGCCGAGAATCTCTTTCAGGAGTCGACGTCGTGGACGAAACCGCCGCGGTGATTCGCAACCAGATGGATCAGACACGCACGGACCTGTCGGACCAGTTCGAACGACTCGAGCAGCGCGTGGCGAGCGATCTTAATTCCACCGGCGCCGTCGTCACCGACATCCTCGGGACGGTGCGCGACACCGCACAATCGGTTCGACATGCGGTGGACTTCCGCGCACACATCGGTCGCCATCCTTGGATCGCCTTCGGCGGTGCCGTCGCGCTGGGCTACTTCGCGACACGGCTAATGTCACAATCGAAATCCACGGGCAGGGCGCTCACCCCCAGGCTGTTTCCGCAGGGAGCTTCCAGCGCGAGCGGACCGCGCCGCCCCGCCGAACCAATTCCACAACCTGCAACCCCGCAAGGCCCTTCCCCACAGCCTTCACACCAGCAGGGCGTTCGAAACATTCTCTCCGGAATGCTGCGCGAAGTGGCGGCGCGGGGGGCCCCCCTGGTCCTTGACTATCTGACCGCTCAGCGCCAACCCGCACCGCCCACCGCCGAAGTTTCGGCCGGACACACATCGACCCCGTCCGCCACTTCCTCGCAGTCAAGGCCCACCACAGCGGTCCAACCGCCGCGGGAATCCGATCGGCAAGGGTCACGCCCCGTCAGTTCGCTTCGCGCGCTCCCGCGTCACGGATGAACGAGCGGGTTCGCATCAAACCATTTGATACGGCACCGCACCGTCACCGTACCGCGTCCGGTCCGTGGCTTCCCACCAATCCACCGTCGGTCCGAATTCCCCTCCCGGCTTCGCAGAGTGCGCCATGAACAGTGCCTCCCTGGCCCGCGAACACTCCGACCCCACCTGGCAACGGGCCATCATCCTTCTGTCCGGAACAGTCACCGCCTTCGTCGTGGTCGTGGCGTTGTGGTGGGGGCGCCCCGTCCTGGTGCCCATCGCCCTGGCCGGCCTTCTGACCTTCCTGCTCAATCCCGTGGTGCGCATCGTCCGCCGCTGGGGCGTGCCGCACGTCTGGTCGGTGCTGCTTGCCGTGTCGATCACCGGTGGCATCCTGGCCGTGACCGGCGCGATGGTGATGCGGCAAATCGTCAGCGTGTTGGCGGAAATCCCCCAGAACACCGCCAACATCCGCTCGAAGGTGAAATCGCTCCGGGAGCTCAGCTCCGGGCCGCTTGTCGAGTCGTTTGTCCACCTGGTGGACGAGGTGAGCCAGGAATTCGCCCGCCCCGTGGGACCGAAAGCACCCGGCCCAGACACGACAACCGCCACGCCTCAGGCCGGCCTGGAAATGGTCCGCCTGCAACTGCCGTCCACACGCTGGGACGGCGTCCCGGGTTATCTCGGTTCGTTCCTCGATGTTCTCGCCACACTCGCCTTCTCGTTGGTGCTGCTCGTTTTCTTCCTGCTTGGCCGAGATGACCTTCGCGACCGAATTGTCATGCTCGCCGGCGGGTCGCGACTGACGCTCACCAGCAAAGCGCTCGAGGACATCGCTCACCGGGTTGGTCGTTACATCGCGGTCGTCGCGCTGCTCAACGGAGGGTTCGGAATCCTCATGATGGCCGGGCTTCTGGCCTTACAGATCCCTTACGCCCTTCTCTGGGGCTTCCTTTCGGGAACCCTCCGGTTCATTCCCTACGTCGGTCCCTGGGTCGGAGCCCTCTTCCCGATCCTCATGAGCCTGTCCACGTTCGACGGATGGTGGATTCCCACTCTCGTTCTGGGTTACGTCCTGATTCTCGAACTGATCAGTAACAACATCGTCGAGCCGCTTGTCCTCGGCCAGAGCACCGGCGTTTCCCCGACCGCACTCATCGTCTCGGCTGCGTTCTGGCTGTTTCTCTGGGGACCCGTCGGCCTTGTGCTGTCCGCCCCCTTCGCGGTCTGTCTGGTCGTGATCGGCAGAAACATTCCGCAGTTGCGATTTCTACAACTTCTGCTGGGCGATGCCCCGGCGCTGCGTGCCCATGTCGGTCTTTATCAGCGGTTGATGCTGGGCGATGCCGCGGAAGCCGCCGCGATCCTGCTCGACCGCACCAAAAGCAGTTCCATGACCGAGGTCTGCGACGAACTTCTCATTCCGGCGCTCAACTGTTTACGTCGCGATGTCCGGCGCGGACAGCTCACCGCCCTCGACCAGGAAACCGTGCTTGACGGTCTCGAAGGAGCATTGCTTAAGAACGATGTTCGGAGACAGGCCTCGGCAGCCAGTCTCGAAAATCTCCCTTCGAACCCGCTCGAGCCGAGTCCACCTCCCTCGTTCCAGGCCCTCCGCATCCGAATCCTCGGATACCCCGCCCTCGACGACATCGACCGCGTCGGTCTCGAAACCCTGAGGCAGGCCCTGGACCCCGAACTGTGGGAGTGGGAAAGCGGTTCCGTGGATACGCTGGCCTCGGAACTCGCCGCACGGATGGCAACCGACCCGCCCGACATCGTCTGCATCGGCGCGCTGCCACCGGGCGGGCTCTCGCGCGCCCGTTACCTCTGCAAGCGGTTGCGCGACGCCGCCCCGAACCTGACCATCATCGTCGGTCGGTGGGGCCTGTCTCGCGAGATCCCGATGGAAACGGAGCGCCTCGAGCAGGCCGGCGCCGGGTTCATCGCGACGACCATGACTGACACGATTCGAGTTCTGGAATCCCGGCGGCTGCTGCTCATTCACCGCGAAGCGAAAGCTGCTCTTCCAGCTCCTTTACGCGTTGCTGCAGCCGTTCAATGACGGGAGCCACCTGGCGCTGCGAGAATCGCTTGTGGATATGCTGCTGGCAGTTCACATCCCACGCTTCGATCTCGAACCGAATCGCCCGCTCGGCTTTTCCAGGGTAGGTCGCATCCCGAAGCCGTTCGAGGAGCGCGGCATCGTCTTCGACCACACGCGCCCGGCCCCACACCTTGATGCGCTGGCTCTGGGCGTAATCCATGAGAAACAGAAACGCCCTCGGATTCTCGGACAGGTTGCCCAGCGTGATGTACTGCCGATTGCCGCCAAAATCGGCAAACCCCAGCGTTTTCTCGTCGACCACTTTGAGGAATCCCGGCGAACCGCCCCGGTACTGGATATAGGGCTGCCCTTCGGAATTCGCCGTCCCCAGATAGAACATGTCCAGGTCCGCCAGAAAGCCCGCGAGAGCCGGCGTCACGGTTGTCTCCCAACTCCCGCCCAGCTCCATACGGGAGTAGTTTTTCCGAGACCCCTTCTCGGCCTGAATCGCCTTCACGGCCGGAGTGAACGCCACATCGCTGGAGAACTGACGCATAACAGCCGCCCTAGTCTTGGTCGTGAATGATGTCCGATCCGCCGGGAGCGGGTCAGTGCCTGCCAAAATCATTTGATCTCAGAGATGCCTGCATCCTCCGCAGGACGAGGGCCGGGGGCCGGCCAGTGGAACTTCCGCTCCGGCTCTGAGATCGTCACGTCGTTGATGCTCGCCTCACGCCGCCGCATCAATCCGTCATCATCGAACTCCCAGAGCTCGTTACCATAAGCCCGGAACCATTGTCCCTGCGCGTCGTGGTATTCGTACTGAAACCGAACCGCAATCCGGTTGTCCGAAAAGCTCCACAGAGATTTGGTCAACCGGTAGTCGAGCTCGCGCTCCCATTTTCCCGACAGGAACTCTCGAATCTGTTCCCGTCCCCGCAGGAACCGATCCCGGTTCCGCCACTCCGAGTCAACCGAATAGGCCAGCGAAACACGCTGCGGGTCGCGGCTGTTCCACGCATCTTCCGCGAGTTGCACTTTCACGGTCGTGGTTTCCAGCGTGAATGGTGGTCGAATGACATTCATGACCAATCCCTTTCCATCAAATCGTGATCAGGCCCGAACCAGAGGCCCGGTCTGCATCAGGCCTCTGGTCTGAAAACATGTCGTAACTTGAGCCAATTCACCCCGTCACCCGGAACCGTTCGCTGAGCCGGGAACAGCCCCGGCCCAGCCTGGTTGGAATCAGATTGCGTCAGAAGGCTTGTGCCCCTCGTTCGCTGCCACGCCTGCGGGCCTTATCTGGGCAGTTGTTTGCCGAGGAAATCTCGAATCCTCGTCGCGATCTCTGCCCCCTCTTCTTCCAGAGCGAAGTGCCCCGTGTCGAGCAGATGGAACTCCAGGTTCTTGAGGTCCCGCTTGTAGGGATGCGCTCCCGCCGCCGGGAAAATCGGATCATTCTGGCCCCACACAATCAGCATGGGCGGCTGATGCTTCCGGAAATAGGCCTGCCACTGAGGGTACAGCGGAGGGTTGCTGCCGTAGCTGTAGAACAGCGCCAGTTGAATCTCCTGATTGCCTGGCCGATCCAGCAGCGGCTGCACATGGCCCCAGGTATCGGGACTGATCGTTTCGAGATTGCGGACTCCGTGGGTGTACTGCCACTTCGTCGCCTCGAGCGTCAAGAAAGGCCGCAGGAGATCGCCCTGCTTGTCGGATCGGTCTTTCCAGTAGGCCTTGATCGGCTTCCAGAACTCGTTGTCGAGCCCCTCTTCGTAGGCGTTTCCGTTCTGGACGATCAGCGTTTGCACCCGCTCCGGATGTTTGGCTGCCAGTCGATAGCCAATGGGCGCGCCGTAGTCCATCAGGTAGATCGAGTACGTTTTCAGCCCCACGGTCTCGGTGAATCGTTCGATCAGGTTGGCGAGGTTGTCGAACGTGTAGTCGAACTCCTCCACCGAAGGAGCCGAGCTGCCGCCAAAGCCTGGATAGTCCGGTGCGACCACGTGGTACTTGTCCGCCAGCGCCGGAATCAGGTTCCGGAACATGTGCGAGGAGGTCGGAAATCCATGCAGCAGGAGCAGGGTGGGAGCATCCTTGGGGCCGGCCTCCCGGTAGAAGATGTCGAGCCCGTCGATCTTGACCGTCCGATGCAGAACCTGCGTGGCCGCAGGTTGCGGTTCGGCACTTCGGGCCGTTGTCACCAGCGTGAGAACAGCGACGGCCGCCAGCGCCCCCGCGAAATGTCTAAACGAAATCATGTTTTGGTTCTCCTTGGTATTCAGTGCTGTTTGAGAAGTGAACTAATCACACGATCTGTTTCGAGCACGGCGATTGTACTGACTTGAGTTTGACGCACGCGTTCTTCGCGTGAACTGGGTGTGCCAGGGGCTCCACCAGAGCGAGCGGGAGCACGCAGACACCGCACCGGAAAAAGCAGTGCCACACTGCCGCCTACACGGCCTGGCGGGCGGCGAGCGGTTGGGCCTTGGGGAAGTCGATGTCCGTCTCGGCCACGTGATTGAAGTAGTTGGTGAAAATGTTCAGCGCGACGTTCGCGACGACTTCGGCCAGCGCCCCGTCATCGAGACCGGCCTGACGGGCAACCGCAAGATCGTGGTCGCTGACGTGGCCCCGTTCGTCCACCACGCGGCGGGCGAACGTCAACACCGCTTCCGCTTTCGGGTCGACCGCCGTGCCGCGACGGCTGTCCGTGATCTGCTCGGCCGTCAAACCGACCATCTTGCCAATCGCGGAGTGGGCCGCGAGGCAGTAGTCGCAACCGTTGGTTTCACCGACGACGAGCGCGATCTGCTCCCGCAGCTTCGCCGAGAGGCCGCCCTTGCCGAGCGACCCGCTCAGCGACAGGTAGCCATCCAGGGCGGCCGGGGAATTCGCCATCGCCCGAGTCATGTTGGGGACCAGCCCCAGCTTGCCCTTCACCGCGTCGAGGAGCTCTTTCGCCTTGCCCGTGGCCGTTTCGGGATTGATTTGAGGAATGCGGGACATGATCGCTGCCTTTCAGAAAACTGTGTTTGGAACTCTCTCCCCACCGGACATCCGGTGGTCGATGCCCCTGAGCAATTCAGTTTTCGTGCCATTCGACAGAAGAATTCCTAAGTGACTTCCTCAATGAGAGTTACTGCGATTTGTCCAATCCGACCCAGACCACGATATTTCGTGACAACACGAAAAATCGTTGTTCGATAACGACAAATCGTTACTCTCTCAGCATGGCCAACCTGCCCCAGACATCCGGAATCGTCGGCGACCCCCAGAAAATCCTTCTGGAGTTGGCTGGCCAACATCAGTTGTCCGAGTTGCTTCCCCTCGCGGTGCGCCGGCTGGCGGAATCCCCATCCGTGGCGCTCGCCCGAATCTGGCTGATCCTGCCACCTCTGGCTGGCGACTGTGCCACCTGTCGATTGGCCAGCGAATGTTCACAGCGCGAGCACTGCCTGCATCTGGTCGCCAGCGCCGGTCGTTCCCTCCAACACCCCGAGGCCGACTGGAACCGACTGGACGGTGCGTTTCGCCGGTTTCCGATTGGCGTTCGCAAAGTGGGACAGATCGCCGTCACAGGCCAATCCCTGGAAGTGGCGGACGTCCGTCTCAACCAGGCCTGGACCGCCCATCCCGAATGGATCCATCAAGAACAGATCGCATCGTTCGTGGGGCATCCACTGCTGCACCGGGGCAAGGTCCTGGGTGTGCTGGCCCTGTTCTCTCGCGCGAGGCCAGGTGTGGCGTGCTTCGAATGGCTGCGGATGATTGCCGACCATCTCGCCGCGGCCATCGCCAACGCCCGGGCGATGGCCGAGATCGAAGCCCTCCAGCAGCGCCTGGTCCAGGAGAACGAGTACTTGCGCGAGGAGGTGACCCAGGCAGCCGCGTTCGGCGATCTGATCGGTCAATCGCCCTCGCTCCAGGCGGTCACGCGTCAGATAGAACTGGTCGCGCCCACGAACTCAGCGGTTCTGATACTCGGCGAAAGCGGGACGGGCAAAGAGGTGGTCGCCCGCGAGATTCACCGCCACAGCCAGCGCGCCAATCGACCGCTCATCAAGGTCAATTGTGCCGCGGTTCCCAGGGAACTTTACGAAAGCGAGTTCTTCGGGCATGCCAAAGGCGCGTTCACCGGCGCGCTGCGTGACCGCGCGGGCCGGTTCGAACTGGCCGATGGCGGCACGCTGTTTCTCGATGAAATCGGCGAGATCCCGCTCGACCTGCAGGCCAAACTGCTGCGGGTTCTGCAGGAAGGCGAGATCGAACGGATCGGCGAAGAACGGACCCGCCGCATCGATGTCCGCATCATCGCCGCCACCAATCGAAACCTGCGTGCAGAAGCCGAAGCGGGGCGATTTCGGCAAGACCTGTTCTACCGCCTGAGCGTCTTCCCGATGGAACTCCCCCCGCTCCGCAAACGCGTCGAAGACATCCCGCTGCTGGCCGAGCAGTTCCTGGCCCGTTTTGCCCGACAACTCGGCCGCCCCATCCCGCGACTGACGCTCGCCAATGCCCAGGAACTGCAACGCTACCAGTGGCCCGGCAACGTGCGCGAGCTGCAGCACGCGCTCGAGAGGGCCTGCATCGTCGCCACCGACGGGCGTCTCCGTTTTGAGTTCGCCCCGGACCCGTCACGCCGCAAAGACCCCGGCCCTGTGGTTACGACCGCTCAGCGCGTCCTGACCGACCTGGAAATCCGGGAACTGGAAGCCAACAACATCCGCGCAGCGCTGTCAGCCTCCCACGGGAAGATTTACGGTGCCGAGGGAGCCGCAGCCAAGCTCGGCATGAAACCCACGACGCTGGCCTCACGGATCAAGGCCCTGGGAATCCAGCCGTAAACCGTAACTCCATCCAAAGAGACGCGGTGTCAGAGAATCGCGACACGCGTCTCCCGGTGACTGCCAGAGCCGGTCCTTCCTCCCGGGCTGATGACCGTCCTGGTGGTCACCACGCCCTGACAAAGTCGACTCGCCAAACTCTCCAAACACCGAATTCCCCCGATCCTGCCAACGCAATCTTCGCCACCGTTCGCAAGCACAATCCCCCCCCCGAACCCCTGTTCCAAATCCTTGGTGTCTTGGTGCCTTGGTGGTGAAATCAGCCCCTCCCGAAGAAGTCGCGTTGACAGGGCCGAGTCACCGGTCCTACAGTCCGCCGCCCCGTAAGGGGTTTTGGACAAGGATGTTCACTGTAGAGGCCGTGACATGGAGCGTTCGGCGACAGCCCCCGGTGGGTCTCCCACCGTGTGGCGGGATGAGGCGTTGCCCGAGAGCGAGAAATCGCTGTTGGTCGATGTCGCTGCCGAACTGGCCCGGCTCGACCTGGATCAGTTCGAGCGCTACGCCGTCGCCACGCGCTGGCTCGCGGCCCTGCTTTCCACCGTGCGCACCCGGCCCCTCCGCCTGTTGGAAGTCGGCCCGAACGTCCTCAATCTGCTTCCCGAATTTCTCGACGCGGCCAGCATCGAAGTGGTCCGCTGCGACATCTTTCTTCCGTCCGATAACGAGCCTGGCTTCGTCCGGATTTACCCCAACGAGCCGCTCCCCTTCGAAGATGGCGAGTTCGATGGCGTCCTCGCCCTCGAAGTGCTCGAACATGTCCCCGCGGCCGAGCGGAGCCTGTTTCTGACCGAATGCCTGCGCGTCACCCGGCATGCCTGCGTGCTCACCTGCCCCAATGGCGGACCACCAGTCAACACGGCCGAAACAATCGCCAGCAGTTCGTACGAACGCCGCCAGGGACACGCCCATCCGTTCCTGGAAGAGCATGCCCGGTTCGGGCAGCCGGTCGCCACCGATGTCCGCGACCTGGCCCGCCCGTTCGCCCGCGAATGGCACGACTTCACCATCTCGCCGCTCAATCACTGGCTGACGAATCTGCTGCTGCAGGAGAACCTCGTCGAGCGGGGCGTGCCGCTCGAACTGCGAACACTCGTCCAGCAGTTTGTGCTCCACCGCGTGGGGCCGGCCGCCAATCTCGATTACCGCCGCGTCTACGTGGCCACACAGTCGGTGGAAGCGAGCGAACTGCTGAACCGGCATCGCGAGCGTCTGTCCCAGCGCCCCACGCTCCTCGTGGGCGACGAGGCCACACCGGAAGCGGTCCTCGTGGCGACCGCGCTTCTGACTGGCCCGGAATTGCAGCGGTTTCTCGACACGCTGGACCGGTCCGGCCGGGAACTGCTCGCGAGCCTGTCCGCCGCGATCGCTGCAGGGACGACTTGCCCGGAAATCGCGAGCCTGCAGGGGGCTTTGGGCGAGGCGGCCGATGCGCTCCGCGAGCTGTCGATGCGGGTCCGCGTCGAAGTGGCTGCCGGGCGACTCGTGGGCCGCCCCGACACCGACCGCCCGTTCCTCAAACGGCAACGTGCCCGCCTCGGGGCCGGATTAAGGCGCAGCAAGCGAAGCCTGCTCCGCGGCGCGAAGCGTCTGCTCAGGCAGTGTGTCGCGACGACCGTCCGGGGTACGGGACTTGTGCCGCTGGCTGGAATGTCGACCGTCGACCCGCAACGAAAAGTCTGGACGGCCGAAAGTGACGACGCCGGTTGGTACATCCCCGTGGCGTTTGCGCCCGGCCCGATTCGCATCCGGTGCGAACTGCGGACCACACGCTCGGGCTGGCTGCGACTGCGGGCCGACTCGCTCGGCCTGTTCGAGCGCGGCCCCGTGTTCGACCTGGGCGAGACCACTCGGCGCCTGGTGATCGATCGGTTTCTCACATTGCCCGAGCATGCCAGCGGACTCCGGCTCGAACTGACGGGTGTCACAGGCGCTGTGGAGATCACACAGTTGGAAATTCGTCAGCATCCACAGTGGGCTACGGTGGCGATTGCCGCCGCTCGCAAGGTCGTCACCGCCGCCCGTCGGGGCACACTCGTAAACATGGCCCGCCAAGCCGCGGGATGCCTCCTGAGAGGTGACTTGGCCGGACTGAAGGCCAAGCTCGCCACAGGACTGGTCCCGCCGCCGCCCGCCGCCCACGAACCGGCCCCCACCCCGGAATCACTCTACGAACGCTACCGCCGCCATGTCCGGCTCGCTGAATCCGATCGCGCCCGGCTGCAGGCCGAAGCGGCCCGCTGGGACGAAACCCGCGGGCTCTCGTTCCTCTTGCCGATCCCCCCAGAAGAGACGCCCGCCCGGATCGACGCGACAATCGAATCACTCCGCACGCAACTCGCTCCGAACTGGGAGTTGTTGCTGTTGCCCGTCGGAGAATCGTCCGCGGCGCTGGCCAGCCATCTCCGTCAGGCTGCGCAGTGCGACCGGCGGATTCGCGCCCTCTCGCCCGTGTCTCGCGATACGACCGCCGCCGCACTCAACCGGGGTCTCGACGCGGCGGCGATGAGCTACGTCGCCGTGATTCACTGCGGCGATCTGCTGGCCGACACCGCCGTCATCGCGGCCGGTCAACAGCTCGGAGCCGGATCGGAATTCGATTACGTTTACTCCGACGAAGACCGGCTGGACGAGCGCGGCCTGCGGATCGATCCGTTCTTCAAACCCGATTTTTCGCTCGAATACCTGCGCACCCTGCCCTACACCCAGAATCTCGGGGTCTATCGCCGGGACGCGCTGCTCAAACTGAATGGATTCCGGGTCGAGTACGACGGCGTCCACGAGTACGACGCCGTGCTCCGACTCGCCGCCGAATCGGCCCGGATCGGCCATCTGGCCGAAGTGCTCTACCACCGGGCGACCCCGTGGCCCTTCGGAGACAAACCGCTCGACCTGCTCCGCAAGCGCGAACTTGCCTGCCGCGCGGTGCGCGAGCACCTGACGGCCGCGGGAACGCAGGCGCTAGTCACGCCCGACAGTCGCAGTGGCGGACAGCAGGTGCGGTTCGCCATCGCCGGTCGCCCCAAGGTGAGCATCGTCATCCCCTCGGCCTGCGGTCGGGCAACAATCCGCGGCGAAGAGACCTGGTTCGTCCTGAAATGCGTCGAGAGCATTCTGACTCGGTCGACCTGGCGGAACTACGAAATTCTCGTGGTCGACAACAACGACATGCCGCCGGAACTCGAACAGATTCTGTCGCAGTATCCTCAGGTGAAGCGAGTGCCCTTCACCCAGCCATTCAACCTCGCCACCAAGATGACGTTTGGGGCGCGGGTCGGTACCGGTGAGCACTTCGTGTTCATGAACGACGACATCGAAGTCATCTCGCCCGACTGGATCGAAGCGCTGCTCGAATACTCCCAGCAGCCGGGGGTGGGCGTTGTCGGCGCGCGATTGCTTTTCCCCGACGAACGGCTGCAGCACACGGGAGTGACGATTCTCGCGGGCAACCCCGGACATCACTTCTACCGTTTCCCGAAAGAACACCCGGGCTACTTCTACAACAACATCGTCCCCCGCAACTACACCGCGGTCACCGGGGCCTGTGCGATGGTGCCCGCGAACGTGTTCTGGCAGGTGGGCGGGTTCTCGGACGAATTCCCGCTGAATTACAACGATGTCGACCTCTGCCTCAAGATTCGCGCGGCGGGCCTGCGTGTCGTCTACACACCGTTCTCCGAGCTGTATCACCACGAGTCGGTGACGAAGTCGGGGACGTACGAGCATGAGCTGGTGCGGTTCAAAACGAAGTGGGCCGACGCGCTCCGGTCCGATCCGTTCTACAACCCGAATCTGGCGATGGACCACAACGACTACTCGCTGCGGAGATGCCCGGCGGCCTGACCTGTCTCCAGAAGTTTCTGCCTCGTCCTGTTCTCATCCGGACCTTCGTACCCCATGCTGTCGCGACTCAAATCCGCCGTGAAAAACGTCCCGGGCGTCGGTCCGTTCCTGCGGAACGTGAACCGCCGTCTGGTCGACTGGCGAAACAAGCGTCGCGATGCCGCCCAGTACGAACCCTGGATTCGCGAACGACTGGCCGCGCGAGCGGGTGAGTATGCCCTCTCGACCGAAGCACCCCGCCCCACGTTCGACATTCTGACGATCACCTACGAGACCGACCCCAGCGTCTTGCGCGACACGGCCGCCACCGTCTTCGCCCAGGACTATTCCACCGTGGGCGGACAGTTCCGGTGGGTCATCCTCGACAACGGGTCAAACAGTCCAGCCACCCGCGCGGTCCTTGACGAACTGGCCCGCGACCCGCGGGTGCTGCTGCATCGCGCCGGGGAAAATCTGGGCATCACCCGTGGACATGCGGCCGCTCTCCCGCTGCTCGCGGCCGACTACGTCGTCCTGCTCGATCACGACGACCTGCTGACCACCGACTGCCTGCGGATTCTCGCCTGGCACATCGCGCGGGACGACCAGCCGGGTTACCTCTACTCCGATGAAGACAAGTGCGACCCGCAGGGGAACCGCTTCTATCCGTCGATGAAACCAGCGGCCAGCCCGCTCCTCATCCTCGACACGATGTACTGCTGCCATCTGTCGACGATTCGCCGCGACCTGCTGTTGTCCTGCGGTGCCTTTACGGACCAGGCCGTCGAGGGAACGCAGGACTGGGACATGGCGATCCGCCTGTTCGAGACCGGCTGCACGATCACCCACGTCGGCGAGATCGTCTACACCTGGCGCTCGACGCCCCAATCCACCTCTGAACTGGGCATCTCCGCCAAACCGTACGTGATCGCCTCGCAGCGGCATTGCCTGCAGGCGGCACTGGAACGGCGGGGACTGGCCGATCGTTTCCAGGTGGCGGCCAACCGACTGTTTCCCTTTCCCGATGGACACTGGCAGATTCGCCGCATTCCCTCTGAACAAGGGCCGGCCGTCGACCTTGTGGTCGTCGCTGCCGAAGAAGTGGCAGTCGTCGCCCGCCAGATCCGCGCGATCTGTCAGGAGACCGACTATCCCAACTACCGCATCCGGCTGATCTCGGCCTGGGGACCGGGCACGGCCCAGTCGCTGCAAACCGAACTGACCCGGGTCCTCGGCGCGCTGCCCGCTCACCTCGACATTCTCGACGGCGTCGCGGGCGGGCTGAATCTGCCCAAACTGCTCAACGTCGCCCTCAATCCCTCGTCGCGACAGGCCGAGTACCTGGCCTGGCTGCCCGCCGGGGCCGAGCCGCTCCAGCGGGAATGGCTGTGGGAGGCAATCGGCAGTCAGGAACTCGACCCGCAAGTCGCACTCGTGGGTGGCCGCCTCGTCGACGGCGTCCACCGGACGATTGGCGGGGCGGGCGTGTTCGGGCTGAATGGACAGGTCGAAGTCGCCTACCTCAATGCCAGTCGGGGTGAGCCGGGCTACCAGGGGTGGAACCTCTGCCGACGGAACGTGAGCTGCATCCTGCGCGGGCCGTGGGTCGCCTCGATGGCGGCGCTACGGGATGTGGGTGGGTTCAACCCACTCTTTCCGCGGGCCTTTTTCGAAGCCGATCTGGGCAAGCGGCTGAACCTTGCCGGGCGGCAGGTGGTCTTCTCGCCGTTCCTGCTCGCCACGGGCGGGATCGATTCCCGACTGATTGAATCGATCGATCAGGAACTGGCCCCCCTGTACGACCTGCACTCCGACTGGCTCCGCGATGATCCGTTCTACGGACGGTTTTTCTCGCTGGTCAGCGGAGAAGACTGTCGCCTCGTGGCTCCCGCGGCGCGGGCGGGAGTCCTCAACAGCCGATTGGCCCAGGCGCGTGCCCGTGTCGCCCAACCGGAATCCGCAATTCGCGCGGTCCCTGTGAATCACTTTGAAACGCCCGACCTCCTGACCCGAAAGTCCGCGGCATGAGCAGCAGCCTGACCTCCCTGGTCCGCCGCTGGCGGGATCGCTTCAGTCGCCCCGTGACGCGGGACCGCATCTCCCGCTTCGTTCGCGCCCGCTGGAACCGCCTGTTCCGGCTCGATGCGGCCGGGGGCGCCCCCGCGCCGCACTTCGCCTCGGGACCGGCCGCCTACACCCACGACTACGCCCAGTGGATCCGGCATCGCGTCGCCAGCCGCAAGGCGGTCTACCAGGCGCAGCCCGATCCCACCCTGTTCACGATCGTCACCCCCGTTTACAACACGCCGCCGCAGTTCCTCAACGAACTGGCCGAGAGCGTGTTTGCCCAGGATTTCCCATTCCAGTGGGCGATCAGTGACGATGGCAGCACCAACCCCGAGACGCTCGCCATCGTCGATCGACTCGCCCGCGACCCGCGGGTCGTCTGCGTCAAGCTGCCCAAAAACCTGGGGATTACTGGCGCGACGCGGGCCGCGTTCGAGCTGGCGACGGGACGCTACCTGATTCCCGTCGATGCCGACGACCTGATCTATCCCGATGCGCTCCGCGTGATGGCGAGTTGCCTCGAGCAGGCGGGCTGGCCCCGTCTGGCCTACTCGGACGAAGACAAGGTGTTCGGCGACTCGCGTCCCGTCCACCCGTTCTTCAAGCCAGACTGGGACCCGGTCCTGTTCTCCAACTGCTGCTACATCGCGCACCTCTGCGCCATTGATCGCCAGACTGCGATCGCGGTCGATGCCTACTCCGACTACGACGCCCGCGGCTGTCCCGATCTCGACACGTTCGTCCGCGTGCTCGCCACCGGTGTGCGGCCGCTCCACGTCCCGGAAGTGCTCTACAGTTGGCGGATTCACGCTGGTTCGACCTCCAGCGCCGAAAGCCGGGCCAAGCCCTACACGATCGACTGTCAGAAGCATGTCTGGGGGCGGCACCTCCAGCGCCAAGACCCGCAGGGACAGTTTGAACTCCGGACCAATCCGCTGTTTGGCAATGTGGGGATGTGGTACCCCGCACGGAAGCGGATCGCTCCCGGACCGATTCAGGTCAATCTGCTCTCGGAAACGGGAGCGGGGCCACTGGAACAGGCGCTGTTGAGCCTGTTGGGCGACTGCCCCGACAGCCAGCTTTCGGTCGCGGTCGTGGGACTTGTTGGCCGGGACCAGCTCGATCTGGCCGAAGCGGCCCGTGATCGCCTGGGCGCCGCCCGCGTCACCTCCTCTGGTCTGCCCGAGGGCTATGTCGCCTTCCTCCGCGAGCAGGCCCAAGCGCTTGATCCTCAAACCATCGTCGTCACCCTGTCCGATTCCCAGCAACTACAGTCCGAAGGCTGGGCCTGGGATCTCCGCGCGGTCCTCGATCTGCACTCCGAAGCGGTGATGGTCACGCCGCGAGTGCTCGATGCGACAGGCCTCGTCGCCAGTGCGGGCGAACACTTCGGATTCGGCGGGATCGCGGGGGCGCCGGATGTCGGCCGTTCGCCGCAGGATTCAGGCTACCACGGCTGGGTCTACTGCCAGCGAACGGTCGGGTGTGCTTATCCCGACCTGTTTGCCGCACGGGCCGGGTTCCTCGCCGAAGCACTCCAACAGGTGCCCGACTGTTCCCGCCGACTGCTCACCACCTGGCTGGGCGCCCAAGCCCTGATGCGCAAGCAGCGCGTGGTCTACAGCCCGTTCTGGACCGCCCG
>JAIXZD010000237.1 GCA_027489895.1 Planctomycetaceae bacterium | reverse complement strand
CGGGGTTGCCCCACCGAACCAACGTTCACGAGGACTTTTTCCGAGCCCAGTTCATACTCGAAGCCAAGTTCTTCCGGCCGGAAGAACTTCAGCGATTCGGTGAAGACGCCCGGCACATGCGTGTGCCCCTGAAAACAGTACCGCTCGACCAGGCCGAAGATCTTTTCCATCTTCCGCTGGTTGTAGATGTCTTCCGGGAAGACGTATTCGTTGAGCGGGTTCCGGGCCGATCCATGGACAAACAGCATCTTGTCTTCACGGTGGAACCGCGGCAGATCGCCAAGGAACTCCCAACGTTTCTCGTTTCCCTTGGAATCGCCCTGCTCGAGTTGTGAACGGGTCCAGAAGATCGCCCGTTCTGCCCCCGGGTTGAACCCTTCCGGATCGAACAGCGCGGCCTGATCGTGGTTCCCGAGCAGCGTCACTTTCGCCTTGGAAATGACCCGATCGATGCAGGCACACGGGTCAGGCCCGTAGCCGATGATATCCCCCAGGCAAAAAATCTCGGAGATTCCGCGCCGTTCGATGTCGCCCAAAACGACTTCGAGGGCTTCCAGATTGCCATGAATATCGCTGATGATCGCTCTCAACGAAGTCACCTGCCTCAGTAAATTCGGTGGCGCCGAGTCGAAGTCAGGTCGGACACACGATTCGGGTTAAGATGAACCGAAACCCGGAAATAGCCGTGCGTGACCAACGCAAACCCCAGCGCCCGGCGGAACTTGCGTCACGAAAACCTCACAATCCAAGAGTCTATTCCGGTCGTCAGGCGGGAGCAAGTCGCGGTTCCGGAGGACCTCTACGGGGAGCCGGAAGCGTCAGCGCCCGGAGGCCAGCTCATCTTCAGGGCCAGCCACCCCTTCCAGATCACCCTCCGGAACAGTCGCCCCGCCGCGCGAACGCTCGATCAGCGTGAGCATGACCGGCAAAATGATCAGGTTTCCCAGCAGTCCGCCCACCATCGCCACCGCGACCAGCGCACCGAAGTAAATGAGCGGGACGAAGTTCGATAGCGTCAGCGTCAGAAACCCCAGCACCAGCGCGATGTTGGCATACACCAGCGCACTTCCCACTGACTGATACGTCGACTCGAGTGCCGTGGAGAAATCGAGACCAGCCGCCCGCCCGCGCTGCAATCCGCTGAGGAAATGAACGCTCGAATCGATCGTCAAACCCATCGACACGCTGGCAATCATCGCTGTCGCAATGTTGATCGGCATTCCCAGCCAGCCCATCGTCCCAATCACCAGCCCGATCGGCAGCAGATTGGGAATCAGAGAGACCAGTCCGACCGTCACGCTGTGAAACGCCACGGCCATCATCGCCGTCAGCAGGACCGCCGCCGCAATCCCCGAGACCCATTGGTCCGCCAGCAGACTTTCAATCAGGTAGGCCAGCAGCACGAACAGGCCCGTCGCCCTGGGTGGATCGGCGGGCTCACTGGTTTCCCCGGCAACCAATGTCTCACCAGTCGGATCGCCCATCGTCTCCGCGGCGATCCGCTCGACTTCGGTGATCAACCGCAGCTTGGTTTCGGACGACTGGCGTTCCCGAGCCCGCAACAGAATGCGCATCCGCAACACGGCCGGGTTGTACAGACTCGGCAGAAACTCCGGCTGAAATGCATTGAGAATCTTCAATTGCCACCGCAGCCCCAACATGGGCAGCCGCGGCAAAAGATCAATGCCGTCCGTCGGAGATAACACTTTGGTCAGCGCGGGCTGGCCATCACTGGCCCGCAGCGACGGGTCATTCTGCAAGTCCCGCAGTCTGCCGCCGAGGATTCGGACTTTGTCCAGAAACTCCGGATCGGTCTCCAAGTCTTCCGGGGCCGCGAAGTTGATCTCCCACGTCCCCGCCCCACCCAGGTTCTGTTCGACAAACGACAGCGCTTTGACGATCGGGGTCCCGGACCGGAAATTCTTGCTGAAATCCGTTTCCACATGCAGCCAGACGCAGCCCACCAGAATCCCGGCGGTGACAACCGCACCCCCCAGCGCAATTCGCCCTGGCGAGCGTTCGACGGCCCGGCAGAGAACCGCCAGTGCGTGCGAGATCCAGCGGTTTCGCTCGAAGGAACGCAATCGCCCTCGCGTCGCCTGTCCCGCCAGAATTCCTGCGGGCAATAGCGCCAGCGTCGCCACAAACACCAGCAGCGTGGCCAGCGTCATCATCAGGCCAAACGTGTAGGCCGGGTGAATGGTCGTCAGCATCTGGACGGCAAAGCCAGCGGCTGTGGTTGCCGTGGTCCAGAAGATCGGGTGCAACAGGCGGCGGAGCGTTTCCGTCATCGCGGGAACCGGCTCAAGTTCCGCACGCAGTTCACGGAACGTGAACATGAAATGGACGACCGTCGCCACGCCAATCACCATCACGAGCGAGGTGAGCGTCGAGCTGACCATGCTCAACTGCATCCCCGTCAGCGTGAGCAACCCCTTGGTCCACAGCAGCGAGACCTGCACCACGACAATCGGCAACGCGACCCAGCGGAAACCGCGGAACAGCACCAGAATGACGACCGTCAGCAGCAGCAGCGAGGCATAGCCCAGCAGGCGCGAATCTTCCTCGACGAACTGGAACATGTCGTGCACCTGCACCGGTTCTCCCACGACATGGGCAGGAGGATTGTGCCGCGCGGCAATCGCGCGAATTGCCTCGACCGTTACGCCCCGCGAAGGGACTCCCGGAGCGTCCCACGGCGCAAACCGCAGAATGACCGCCGTCGTCTCCCGATCCGGACCAACCAGAATTCCTTCGAACATGCCAATCGCCGCAGTTCGAATCGACTCCACCCGCCGTGCCAATCCCGGAACCCGGCCAAAGGTTTTCAGCGTCTTTTCGAGAGTTCCCAGCGTCTCGTCCAGATTCTGTTCGCTGTCGACCAACAGCCCAGGCACGTCGTTGAACGCTTCTCCCAGGGCACGGGCGCGGGCCAGTCCCTCGGGAGTCATCAACTGGGGATCGTGATAGGCGACGATCGCCAGCTCGTCGCCCCCGAAGCCCTGCTTACTGCGAACGAAGTCCACCAGGCGAGGGTTGTCCGGGGCGTAGAGGGCTTCCAGCGACTGGTCGAAATCCAGCCGGGCTGCCGGCAACAGCGCCGCGACGGCGAGAATCATCCCGGCAAAGAACAGGACCGTTCGAAACCGTACCAACCGGTCGGCCAACCACTCTGTCCAGCCGTTGGAGGTCGGCGGCGAGTTGGGATCGGGGCTGCTCACTCGACATCCTTGAACATTGACATCGGGGACCGCCCCCACCCTGGTTTCTCGATCGGACCGTAAACTCATCCCGAGACATCACGCGAACGACGCTGATTACGACGGCTTCTCACCGGCTGGCAACCGGGCCAGCGCGTCGTCCATCCAACTGCAAGGGAGCGCCCCAACCGATTCACGCAGCCGATCCTGCCACCATTTCGTCATATCGGCGAGGTCCTGCTTCTCAAACCGCTGCTCGACAATCTCGAAACTGCCGGTTTTGTACAGCACGACGTCGACCGGGAAATCGACATTTGCCGCACTGATGCGTGTCGAATCGAAGGCCAGACACCCCACCTTCAGCGCAAACTGCATGCTGTCCTGATACTTCAGCGTGCGGTCTAGAATCGGCTTGCCGTAGCCGGTTTCTCCGATGATCGAATACGGCGTTCCCGGCCCGATTTCGACCCAGTTGGCCTGCGGGTAGAGCATGTAGAGCTTGTGCTCACGGTCATGCTCCATCTGCCCACCGATCAGCGTGTGCAGATTGAAATGCAGGTTGCTCGCTTCCAGCGCGGCCTTGTCCTCATCGGCCACGCGCCGCAGTTGGGCCGCGAGTGCGTTCACCGCCTTGTACAGCCGGTCGAATTCGTGCTCGTTGGAATCGAGAATGTCCTCGAAATACGTGAGGACCTTGTCGCGGACGGAGCGCAACCCGGAGGTCATCAGAAACAGGCTGTGCTTGCCGAACTGATAGACCGAGACCTTGCGGGCCACGATGCACTCAGAGCCACTGGTCACGCGGGTGTCGGCGATTCCGACCAGCCCCTCTTCGACCTTCACACCCAGACAAAACGTCATCGCGATTCAGCCACCCAGTTCGAGGTTTTTGTGCGGGCCAGCGCCGGATTCCCGCGCCTAACACCCGCGTCCCACAGCCGTGCCACAGGACGACATGCCGAGACTCTAGCGACTTTTCCGGCTGACGTCCCGTGAGCAGTTGTCTGGGTGTCTCCCCGTCACCGCAGGCTCCGATTTCCGGGCGACTGCCACAACCAAGGGAGCAGGAAGCGCGAGCGCCCGGAGGACAACCGATTCCCGCCAGCAAACAACCCGAACTGGAAGTCTGGGATATCTGGGAAAAGGATTCTGGCTGCGGGAAGTTGCCCGGTGGAGACTGGCCGATTCGCGAATGACGACCGCATCAGTCGATCCTACGTTCTGCCTGGTATGGGAGGGATAGGCCAGAGGATGGCCGTCGTCTCGTACCGGCGGGTTGACCGAAGGGATAGCGGTCAATTGACACGGCGGCACGATGCCGATCGTTCCCGACCAAATTGGAGCTTGTCATGGATCGACGAATCAACGCTCTCGGTTTGGCGGGTGCCATTTTTGTGGGCCTCGTTGTGATCACCCAGGTGACCGCCGGCCCCTTTAGCCTCAAGAGCGGTGGCAAGTCGAAGGAGCGCATCGCCTGGCTCCGAGACATCAAGCAGGCGCACAAAGAAGCAACCGCGGCGAATCGGCCCATGCTGATCGTCTTCGGCGCTTCGTGGTGCACCTACTGCCACAAGCTGGAACGGGAAACACTCGGTGAACCGGAGATGGTCAAGTACGTCTCCGGACACTTCGTTCCCGTCCACCTCGACTTCGACAAGGACCGCAAAGTCGCGGAAATTCTCGAAGTGACCAACCTGCCGGCCTGTGTGGTGCTCAGCCCCGATGCCGACCTGTTGGCCAATCTGGTGGGGTATATGGAAGAAGACGAAATGCGTCTGTCGCTCGATCAGAGCCTCAAGGCGTATCGCAATCTTCAAGCCAAAGTGACGCAGACGGCCGGGCGAAAGTAAGCCTGACGCCACTTGGAACCGCCAAAAGAAACATCGAACCGGTCGTCGTGATCTCGCGACGACCGGTTTTTCATTCTTTGGGGACATCCCAGAGTCAGACACCTTTCACCGGTACCGGTCCGGCGACAGCAGCGAAACGTCGATGTCCGTCGGCTCATCGGACAGCAGCCGCCCCACGATGTCGCCCGTCACTGCCCCCAGGCTGATCCCCATCATCGCATGCCCGGTCGCCACGACGAGATTGTTCCACCGCGCTGTTCGCCCCAGATACGGCAACCCGTCTGGCGAACAGGGCCTCAGCCCATGCCAAGGAACCAGCCCCGAAAAATCTGATTCCCGAAACTCGGGAAAGTAATTCGGGATCGCCCGAGTGATGCCTCTCACGCGACGGGGATCGACTCGATCGTTAATGCCTGCCAGTTCCATCGTGCCGCCGAGCCGCAGGGCAGAACCCATCGGCGTAACCGCGACCCGGGCCTCGGTCAGAATCGAGCAGAGTCGCGGCAATTGACGTGGCTGCTCGAGCGTGACGCTGTACCCCTTGCCCGCCTGCATCGGGATCGACAGCTCCAGCCCTTTTCCCAGCGCCTCCGACCAGACGCCGCCGCACAACACAAACTCATCGGCTTCCAGCTCACCCGGCCGCTCTCCCGCCAGCACGGCAGCGCGAATGCGCCCCCCCTCGGTCCGCAGCCCGGTCACTTCGGTCGACCAGCGGAACTGGACCCCCTCGGCCGCCAGCCGACGTTCGATTCCCTCCATGAGTCGATTGGGTGACAAGTGGCAATCCCTGGGGAAGTAAATCCCCCCGGCGACCGACATCGTGATCGCCGGATCGAGCTGGGCCAATTCGGCCGGGTCCAGGCGTTCCGCCGGAATCCCCAATTCCCGCGCCTGCTCCGCGACGTGCGTCTCTTCATCCAACGTTTTCTTGGTTTTGCAGAGCATCAATAGCCCGGCTTCCACCAGACCAAACTCGTTGCCGAACTCGGCCGCCAACTGCTGATAGAGCAGCCGGCTCTGGAGATGGAGATCTCGCAACAAAGGCGCGGACCGCGCGACATGGGCTTTTGTCGCCGCCTGCCAGAACCGCGCCGCCCATCGCACCAGGTCCCACGACGCTCGCGGGCGAATGTAGAAGGGAGACTCGGGATTCCACATCCATTTGAGCCCCAGCGCGACCATGCCCGGTGCCGCGAGGGGAATGAAATGACTCGGGACCAGCATCCCCGCATTCCCGAACGAACAGCCATCCCGTTGCGACGGCTGCCGATCAACGACGGTCACCGTGAAGCCCCGGCGACGCGCAGACCACGCCGTCATCAGCCCGATCACACCCCCACCCAGAACGGCGACATGCATCCCAAAGACCTCTCGCCCCTCAGCAGATACGGCTTACCGTAGCAGCCGTGAAAAAATGGGTGGGATAGGCTTCCAGCCTGTCATGTTTCCAGGCTGCCCCGAGGAGAAATGTGAGGCTGGAAGCCTATCCCACGAAAAATCGCACCGTCGTAGCGGTGAAAATCCAGAGGCTGTTAAACTCGACAGTGTCGAAGATAACCGGTTTCCGACATCTTCGCCCATCGACCCACGACATGCTCGTCCCGCGTCGGTTTTGACTGGCCGTTCCTCTGTGACTCTCTGCTCATGCCCATCGTCCTGACGCTCCGCCAGCCGACACAGATTCCCCTCGAAGTCGATTTCGTCCGCGTCGAGACCGTTCGGACCCAATCGACGGACGAGGTCAAGGCAACACCCGTCCAATACGGCAACAAGCAGTTGACCGTCGGCGAGTTCTTCGATGTCACCGGTTCGGCCGCCGACGACAGCCACCTCGTGTTTGCGGGCGATTGTTCCCGCGTCAAACTGATTGGGGCCGGGCTGACCGCGGGCCGAATCACGGTGGATGGCTCCGCCGGCATGCATGTCGGAGCGGAGATGAAGGGCGGCGAACTGGAAGTGCGGGGGAACGCCGGAGACTGGGTCGGGGCGGAAATGAAAGGTGGCCGCATTCGGGTGCTGGGGAACGCCGGGCATTGCCTCGGGGCCGTCTATCGCGGTGGGCGTCGCGGCATGACTGGTGGCGAAATCCTCGTCCACGGCGACGCGGGCAATGAGATCGGCCACACTCTCCGCAGAGGCCTCATCGCGATCGGTGGCAAATCGGGCGATGCCCCCGGGTTCAACATGCTGGCGGGAACAATCCTGCTTGGCGGAGCACCAGGAATTCGCCCCGGAGCAGGCATGAAACGCGGCTCGATTGTCTTCCTGGACGGTGCCTCGGCCCCGCCCATGTTGCCCACGTTTCGCCGGTCAAATCTTTACTCCGGGCCGTTTTTCCTCTCGCTCTACCTTAAGTATCTTCAGGACGCCGGGTTCCCGCTGCCGCCAGACAGTCTGACTGGCAGCTACCTTCGGTATCGCGGCGATTTCCTCGAACTGGGACGCGGCGAGATTTTGATTCGCGACGTCGCCTGCTGACCCGATACAGCCGCCTGCTGACACAAAACAGCCTAGACACTGCCCCGAGAAATCGATCCGGTTCCTCTGGCCCACGGGAGTATGAACATGACGCACGCCAACCCACTCGATGTCCCGCCGCCCAACCTGCCGATCGATTTTTCCGCGACCGATCAGTCCGAATTTCGTGGCGAGGATGCCTACGCGGCCAAGCTCATCGGCGTGGGACTCACCGTGATGTTCTTCTACTCTCTGGTCGTGATGCTGTACGTGTTTTACCTCACGGCATACCCTGCCTCCTGAGCCATCCGATTCAGTCCACCTGGCCGCAACGAGACATCGCCCGGCTGGGCTCCTGTTTCAGTTCCCGCCTCCCGACCTCAGATCGCGAGTTCTTTCATGCCCCGGATGCCCCTCTCCCGCACCAAGCAACATCGTTTGAACGATCGAACCGGGGTTCTGCCCTGCCTGACACTGCTGTGCGTGATCGGTCTCGTCCTCGCCGTAGTCCCCGATGCCCTCGCAGGGGAATGGCGGCAGTTCCGTGGTCCCGATTCGACGGGAATTGCCGTGGGCGAGACGCCTCCCACGACGTGGACCGACACCACCAATATCGCCTGGAAGCAGGAGCTGCCCGGCCGCGGTCTCTCGGGGCCGATCGTGGTCAAGGGCCGTGTTGTCCTGACCGCCAGCAACGGAGCCGAAGACGATCGACTGCACGTGCTCTGTTTCGATCAGAACACCGGCAAGCCGCTCTGGCACCGGCAGTTCTGGGCGACAGGACCGACCCTGTCGCACCAGAAAATGTGCAACGCCACACCGACACCCGCGAGCGACGGTGAACGGATCTTCGCCTTTTTCTCCAGCAACGATGTGATCTGCCTCGATCTCGACGGCGGGCTGCTCTGGTATCGCGGCATGACGGTCGACTACCCGAATGCCTCCAACAGCCTCGGCATGTCATCGTCGCTGCTGGTCGTTGACAAGACCCTGATTGTTCAGGTCGAGAACGACAGCGAGTCGCTGACGGCCGGACTGGATGTGGCGACCGGCGCGAACAAATGGAAGCTGAACCGTCCGCAGCTTCCCAACTGGACTTCGCCCGGACTGCTGAAAGTCGGCGAGAAACAGGCCGTTCTGATTACCTCGGGCGAAGGGGTTCTCGCGGTCGCCCCCGAAACGGGCGACACGCTCTGGACGTTCGGTGATGGCGGCTCCACGATTCCCTCGGCCGGGGTCAGTTCATCGCTTCTGGTTGTACCCGCTAAAGGCGGTCTGACCGCGCTGGAACCGTCCACCAGAAACTCGGCTCCCAAAGTGCTTTGGACGCAGCCCAAGCTGACGGCCTCGACTCCCACACCTGTGATCTACAAAGACCTCGTGATGACGGTCAACCGGGGGGGCGTGCTGAGCGCCGGAAAGACAGCCACCGGCGAACCAGCCTGGCAACTGCGCCTGACGGGCCCCTTCAGCGGGACGCCGGTCATCGCCAACGACCATGCCTATCTGTTCAACGAAGCTGGTCTGGGGCAAGTCGTGAAGCTCACCGGCGATCAGCCCGAACTGGTCTCCCAGCACGACTTCGGAGAAGGCGTCCTCTGTACGCCCGCCATCGCCGACAACGCCCTGTTTGTCCGCAGCGACAAACACCTCTGGAAAATCGCCGCCCCGTAAGACGTTGCGCCCGAGCGCTCGTCGAGACACTCGCTTGTCGCGGACCAACGCTTGTTACCAGGCCCGCTCTGGGCGACGCTGAGCGGGAGTTGGGTGCCCTGAAGAGGGGTGAGTCAACGAGGGAGCCCGAAGCGTTGGCGCCCGGATGCAACGGTGAGTGAGCTCCGCCCACCGCTGCCCACTCATCAGCAAAGCG
>JAIXZD010000486.1 GCA_027489895.1 Planctomycetaceae bacterium | reverse complement strand
TGCACCTCGGCCGACTCTCCCTCCAGCGCCGCATACGCCAGTACGCTGTTGGTGGTCCCCAGATCAATCCCGATGGCAAACCGCGCCGTCATACCCAACCCGCTTTCTGATCCACTCAAATCGCCGCGCTGCAAATCGCCATGCCGTGACGCCCAGCCCGCGGCCTCCCACTCCACCGAGCAGCTCACTTCTCCACCCGAGAGCCCACAAGGCAACAACGGGGCCACGAAGCCATCAAGGATACGTAGTATCCTCGCTGGTTGCTCCTGTCGGGAAGGCATCTCCCAGAATCCACTCCCTGCAGGTGCAGTAACCGATTTATGGTCGACGGCCCTTATGGGGGAGCCGGAAGCGTGAGCGCCCGGAGGCCGAGCGATTCGCGCTACCAATCACTCCGGAAACACTCAAAAGGAACGACACCCATTCCCAGCGACGTTCCCAATGTCATTCCCAGTAACGCCAGCAAAGCGCTCAAGCCAATCCCGTCACCGCCCGTTGAACTTCTCACCAACCAGCGCAAGGGCTCGTCCCCCCAACTCCCTCCCGAGGGTCCAAACCGCCTGTTCAACACCCCCCGCCCTTGACCCTCCCTTTCCTTCGTGCTCTTCGTGTCTTGGTGGTCAATCGAGCCTCCCCTGTTCGACACTCGCCCACATCCCCGTTCCTTGGTGACTTTGTGCCTTGGTGGTGAATCATGCCTCCCCCCGCCCGCTTGAAACACCGCCCGCCATCTGTTCAGATTCGCGCTTGATCCAGTCCCGTGCTGGTTCGACTTCTCTGATCTCAAATTCCAGCAGCGAGACCGGCACCATGGCCAAGGCGAAAAAGCCCACCCCCAGCACCAAGCGGATCATCATGCGGACGGGCGAGGCGCTCGTCGAAGACAAGCAGCCCTGGTCCGCCGCCGAACCTGAAGTCGTCATCGGCGAACTCGATGGCCCTGTCGGCTACGCCATCGCCAACCTCATCGGCAACCAGGTCAAAGGCCATACCAAGGTTTTCGCGATCCTCAACAGCGATGTTCAGGTCCGCCCCGCAACCGTCATGGTCAGCAAGGTGACGGTCAACAACGAGAAGTACACGAACATTCTCATGGGGACGGTTCAGGCCGCGATCGCACATGGTGTGCTCGATGCGGTGCGGGCCGGTCACATTCCCAAGCGCAAGGTGAACGACCTGGGGATCATCGTCGCGGTCTGGCTCGACCCGAGCGCCCCGACCGCCAAAGACATGGACTACGAGGTCCTGTTCCGCGTGAACCGCGAAGCGACCTGCAAGGCGATCGCGAAGGCGATGAACAACGAACCGGGCATCGACTGGCTCCTGAAGAACCAGGAGACCGTCCCGCACTTCTTCCACCAGCTCGCCCTCGAAGGCAAGCTGTAAACTGGCCGCCGGGGTAGGGTGGGCACTGCCCACCACTGCTCACCAACCCCCATCGTCCAGACGACCTTTCCCCCGGCTTCAACCGGGGCGCATTACTCCGCAATCGACGGGGATCGCGTGCCGTTGGTCGCGCTGGTGAGCGATCCAAATGGTTTTTGGTTTGCAGTGTCGGTGAGCGCTGGTGGGCAGTGCCCACCCTACTTTTGCGTTCGCCATCGCTAACCGCTTAAACGAACCATCCTTCGCCCGGCTTCGCGTACTGCCTGGCCACCGTTTCGTTGAGCTCCGCCCCCAACCCCGGGGACTCGGTCATCGGAATCCGCCCGCGCTGAATCAATGGTCCGCTCGTCCCCGGACGGTCGAGCAGGTCCATCCAAAACGGCACGTCCGAACCATGAAACTCCAGCGCCGCAAAGTTCGGCAGCGTCGCACAGACATGTGCACTCGCCAGCGTCCCCAGGGGCGAGGCAATGTTGTGCGGCGCGACGCGAATCCCCTGCATCTCGGCCAACTCGCCAATCCGCTTCGCCTCCAATAGCCCTCCGCACTTCTGCAGGTCCGGGGCGACGAGGTCCACCGCCCGCGCGGTGATCAGATCGAGGAACCCATGCCGCCGGTTGAGATTCTCCCCCGTTAACACCGGGCAGGCACCGAGCGCTTTGACATCCGCAAAGTCGCGGATGTTCTCGGGCGGACAGGGGTCTTCCAGCCAGAACAGATTGAGATCGCCCATGCGGCGGGCAATCCGCATCGCTTCACTCGGGGCGAACCGCCAGTGGCAGTCGACCGCGATATCCACCCCCGGCCCCGCGCCGTCCCGCGCCGCGGCCACGCACTCGACCATCAGATCGATCTCCGCGCCGGTCAGCGGCCGATTCAGCTCTTCCCCCGTCAAACAGACGATCGAATCGATATCAAACTTCAGCGCGTCGAACCCCGCTGCCGCCATCGTCTTGGCGCGGTCTCGATACATCTGCGGATCGTACCGCTCCTCGTGACCGGGCTTCCCCGCCGTTGCCAGACGCAGCCATTCGGGCGTCCGCTCCGTCAGCATCGGCCCCCAGCTTTCGATGTTGTCCCCCGCGTGACAGTCGCAGTAAATCCGCACCTCGTCCCGCATCTTCCCGCCCAGCAGTTGATAGATCGGCACGCCCAAGCTCTTCCCCACCAGGTCCCACAGCGCCGCTTCAATCCCGCTTACCGCGTTGTACAGGTAGCCCGCAACCGCCCCCGCTCCCGATCCCTTCCGCCACAGCATCCGGGCCAGACGGTCTACTTCCCGCGGGTCCCGACCAATCAGCAGCGGCGCCATCTCCTTCAGCGCGGCCGTCAGTCCCGGTGCGAAAAAGCACTCGCCCGTCCCGTATTCGCCCTTGTCGTTCCAGATGCGGACATAGGTGTAATCGTAGTTCGCTTCGACGACGGCGGTCGCCAGCCGGGTAATGCGCATGGTGCCGATCCAACGGGGTGCAGCGGGAAGAGCGAATGGTCGCCCGAAATGTCTGGGCGTATGATGGCTGTTCAATCAATCCTCCGCCATCTTGTCGACGAACCGGCCCTGAGCCGTCCTCCCGACTGGTCACCATGCCCCCCTCATCCCTGCCACCCCGCCGCCGGCCCAGCTACGACCCCGGTCGTGACCGCGCCCGCCTCAGGCAGATGCTCTGGATGGGCGTGGTCCTCGTCGTCCTCTTTCAGGTCGCCCGCACCCCCGGCACCTGGACCTGGCTGACAGAACTCGATCGCCCCCGCCCCAAACCGACCGAGCCACAAGCCCCCTCCCCTAGACTCCCCTCCCGCACGCCCCTCCCCGACGGCGTCGGCCGCATCGAACCCGCCGCCGATCCCGCCTTCCCCGATGCCCCGCCCCCCTCGGCTCCACAAGGCGAACTACCGCTCACGCTCGAACCGGAACTGATCGCCACGATCGAGCACGACTTCCACGTGCTTCGCGCGAGCGAAACCCCCGTGCTCGAGCGGATGCTCGCGGCCGTCCGAGGGGCCTCGCTCTCCCGGCTCGAACGGGCCGCCCGCCCGGAAGCGACGTTTCCCGAGCTGGCCAACGACCCTGAACGCTACGCCGGCCGCCTCTACCGCTTTCGGGCCGAGGTGCGTCGCTGCCTGCCCTTTCCGACCAAGACGCCAACGGGCGAAGACCGCCTGCTCTACGAGGCCTGGGCCTTCACCGAAAGCGGCGGTCGCAAGAACCCCTACCGCATTCTCTGCACCGACCTGCCCGAAGGCTTTCCGCTGGGCGAGTCGATCCGCGCCCGCGTCGATGTCACGGCCTACTTCTTCAAGCAGTACGCCTACGTCACCGCCCACGGACCGCACGTCGCGCCGCTGTTCATCGCCCGCCGCTTCCGCTGGACCAAGCCCCCCGTTGCGCTCAGCGACGAAGTCGGCCCCACGCCGCTCGTGGCCCTGTTGATCGCGTCGATCGGCACCGCACTCGCCATCGCCGCCTGGCGGATCACCACCCCCGCCCCCCGCCGCACATCCGCCAGCACCGCGCTTGCCAACCCCTCCGCACCAGACCTCTCCGCTCTGCCCCAGACCGCAGCCCCGTCCGTCGAGGAGTTCCTCCAAACCCTCGCCCAGGCCCCCCCCAACCCTGAGCAAGCCTCCAAACAGTCGTAGCGGAACGCGTGAGCGTTCCAACCCCGCGCAAACAGCAGAGAAACGGCGCTCGCCCTACCGCTGGTAGATCGGCAGAAACCCGTTCTCGAGTTGCAGGATCGTCGCGTTCATCGCGGTCGTGTAGACCGGGCCGATGTGGCCTTCTTTCCAACTGCCATCAGCCGACTGCTTCCGCAGGATCACCTTGCTGATCGCGCTGAAATAAGTCGCCCAGTCATCTCCGCCAATCCGGTACATTACCTGCGCGTAGTAGTAGTGCGCGTAGTGCCAGTGGCCAAACGTGCGGTTGTCTTCGCTCGTGGCGGGCAGCGTCTCTTTGCAGTACTTCAGCAGCTTCTTGTAGAAGTCGTCTTCGGTGTTCTGACCGGCGTTGAACAGGCAGGCGATCGCCGCCGCGGTGATGGGAGGCCGCGGACCGCCGCCTTTGATGCTGTACTGCACGCCGCCTTCGGGGGTCGTGCATTTGCGGATGTACTCGACGGCCCGGTCGATCATCTCCTTCGGAACGGGAATCCCCGCATTCCGGCAGGCCCGCAGTCCCTGCACCTGCGTCACGCAGGTCGACCCTTCATCAAAGTCGTTCCCGTCCTTGGCGCTCACGTAGCCCCAGCCCCCGGCCGTCGTCTGGGCCTGGCCGCAGAATAGCACGGCTTTCGTCAGGACCTGCTTGAGTTGCTGGCGACGCTCTTCGTCTTCCTCTTCGCCGAACACCTGCGACAGGAACAGCATCGAGAAGCCATGCCCGTACGTGTAGTGGTAGTCGTTCTTGTAGCCAATGAGTCCGCTGGGCTGCGCCATCTCCAGCAGATAATCGACCGCCAGGCGAATGTTCCGCGCGTACTTGCCCCGCGTCGCCGTCGAGCCTTCGCAGAGCAGGGCGTTCCCCGCCAGCGCCGTCATCGCGACGCGATACTGCCCGCCGTTCGCTTCCCAGTACCCCTGCCGCCGCTGCTCGCGCACCAGCCAGTCGAGCGCCCGCTCGACCTCCCGCTTGATCTTGGGGTCGAGTCGCCCCGCCTCGGCCGTCCGCGGCAGCAGCCCGACACCCGTGCAGACCAGCATCAGCCCCAGCAGGGATCCCAGGAGCGAACCCACCGTCAGACGAATCGGCCACGCGGCAACAGACGGCATGTTTCTCTCCCGTGATCCAAACCTGGCGTACGGCCGCGAATCGAACTCTACCGCTCAACACCCTGCACATGCATCTTCCGCACCACCCGCCCTTCCGGCAATGGTGGTTTCCTGGGAACACGTGGTCGGGGTGCGGACGGAGAGGCGAGTCGACCCTGTCAGTCGTCCACTCGGCGCAGTTCTTCAGACG
>JAIXZD010000503.1 GCA_027489895.1 Planctomycetaceae bacterium | reverse complement strand
CGGGCTTGGGTTGAGACACGTCCCGTTCGCGGGGGCGCTGTTGCTGAACGAGCGCCTGTTTTGGTGGTTGGGAGCGGAAGGTGTCGGTTTCGTGTCGCTGCGCGACCCGACCACCAGGTGGTCGGGCCACCCGCTGTCTCACGATCGGCATGCTTGCCCCGAAACGGTGCAAGCATGGCACGGTGTTTGCGCTCATGGCGCGCTGGAGTCGCTTGCCTCCGGGCGCTAACGCTTCCGGCTCCCCCCAAGCGGCGAATTGGTGCCCGGACCTAGGCCTGGTAGAGGGGCGTGGAGAGGTAGCGTTCGCCGGAATCGGGGAGGATGACGACGATTGTCTTCCCCTTGCTTTCGGGGCGTTCGGCCACGCGGAGCGCGCCGGTCATGGCCGCGCCACAACTGATGCCGCAGGTGATGCCCTCTTCCTTGGCGATCCGCCGGGCCATTTCAAACGCTTCGTCGTCGGTCACGGAGACGATCTCGTCGACGATCGACGGGTCGAAGTTGTCGGGGATGAACCCGGCTCCGATCCCTTGAATCTTGTGCTTGCCGCGCTGTCCGCCGGAGAGCACGGGGCTGCCGGCAGGTTCGACGGCGATCGAGCGAATGGGGAGTTTTTTGTCGAGCTTGAGGTACCGGCTCACCCCGGTGATCGTACCGCCCGTCCCCACGCCGGCGACGAAGATGTCGATCTTGCCCTCGGTATCGACGAGGATTTCGGGGCCGGTCGTTTTGACGTGAATCGCGGGGTTCGAGGGATTTCGGAACTGCTGGGGCATGTAGAAGGCCGGGTCGGCCGCGAGTTCTTCGGCCTTGGCGATCGCCCCGGGCATGCCATCGGCCCCCGGAGTGAGGATGAGGTTGGCTCCAAACGCCTTGAGCATCATCCGACGTTCGACCGACATGGTGTCGGGCATGGTGAGGGTCAGCGGGTACCCTTTTGCCGCGCAGACGAAGGCGAGCGCGATTCCGGTGTTTCCGCTGGTGGGTTCCACCACGTGCATGCCGGGTTTCAGTCGGCCCGATTTTTCGGCATCCCAGATCATCGCCGCGCCGATGCGGCACTTGACGCTGTAAGCGGGATTGCGGCCTTCTATTTTGGCCAGAATGGTGGCCCCGGTATGCTTGGCAATGCGATTGATTCGCACCAGCGGGGTTCGGCCAATCGTTTCGGCGTTGTCCTGATAAATCGGCATGGTGCGAACATCCTCCCTGGTGGCTCACGCGCTGGCTGTTGACCTGCAATCCTGGCGAATCCTAGTCTGCCCAATCGAGTTTCGTGACCTGAGTGCGGGCAATCAACCCCACCCGACCTGATCTGGTCGACGCGACCGAAAACAATCGGGAGGAATCGGCCGCACGGTCCTGCGTCCCGAATCAGTCGACCTGGGTGATCGTCGGTTCGAGGCGGCGGAACTCGTACTCGTCTCCATCGTCGAGGTCGCGCACGCGAAGTGTCCGGCCGTCGATCATTTCGACGGACTGAGTAGCGCGGTCACCGTAGGTCCGAGTGATCATGGCGACTTTGTTGGCTGGTTCGCCGCCAGTCATCCGCAACGTGAGGACATCGTCGGCGGTGTCCCAGGTGAGGCGGAAGGAGAGCCGCTTGCCGATGATCAGCTTGGCGGGCCCGCGAAGATCGAGCTGCATCGTTCCGGTGCCATCGGGGCGCAACGTGAGCACACGATGGCCCATATAGTCGTCTTCCCAGGCGCCGATGAGGCGGGTGCGGAGGTCGAGTTCGTCAGCAGTTTCTTCGCAATCAGCGGCGGGTGAGGCGTCGGGGACCGATGCCAACTCCGCAGTGGCGTCCGTCGTGGTCGCGTGCAGAGTGGCTGCCACGGATTCGGACCGACTGGATGACGAGGCCGAGGCGACAAGGCTGGCGAGGGTCGCTAAACCGGCGAGGTTGAACACCAGCACGCGATGCCAGGGGCGAACGGCCGTAGCGGCCGAGGGAGGGACCAGTCGCGAACCGGGTCGCAACGGAGCAGGGCGTTTCCAAAGCCACATCATCAAACAGCCTCCATGCCTGTACGCGTGTGCGCAGCGACTCCATGGGAACGCTCTGCACGTTGTGCTCATTATCGGCAGAAACGGCACTGCCGGTATAGATGGACCGGACGGGGCGGACGAGATTGGTGGTTCGGAGCGTCTTTTCTTGACCACCAAGGCACAAAGGAAAGGCAAGACAATGAGAGACATTCCGGTTGAACAGGGTTCGGCGGAGCATGGGGTGGGACCACCGGGATGCGCACAGGGTGCTTCTTAGTCGTTGAAACACCAACCGGATGTGGATTGGAGGACAAGAACGGACGGTCGAACCTCCGGGCGCTGACTCTTCCGGCTTCCTGATGTCGGGGACATTGTCTGGGGACCGAGTTCGCGGGGATTTAGGGTGTCTCTGAGACCGGATGGTTCGACTTGGGGACTGATCAGCGGGCGAGCGCTGTTTCGAGGAATCGACAGGCGGCTTCGCGGGCGGCGGGCGGGAAGTCGTGCGGGGAGTCGGGGTAGAGACCAGTCAGCGCGTCTGGTGCGCCGAGCAGTTGGTACGCCGTGCGGGCCGATTCGAGCGTGTCCTTGACGCCCGAGACGTCGAAATCGTTATCGCGCGTGGCGGCGACGGCCAGAAACGGGCGTGGGGCGAGGGCGGCGATCAGTTCGTCAAAATCGAACGGCAGGCGGGCGGCGTCGTTCTGGTAGACCGTCGCGATCCGGGGCATGTAGTTCGGCCCGGTCCAACTCGGGACGTCGTCTGTCTTGAAGCTCGTGAATCCACAACTCGACACGACGGCTTTGAGGCGCGGTTCGAACAGCGCGGTGAAGATCGCGTTGTGTCCGCCAAGGGAATGGCCGATCACTCCGATGCGGGCGGGGTCAACCTCGGGCATCTGGGTGAGCAGGTCGACTGCACGGCTGTTGTCCCAGATCGCTTTCATCGTCCCGCTGGCGTATTCGGGGTGGGCCGCGAAGTCGTAGGTGTGCTCGCCGAACGAGGGATAGTCGGGAGCGAGGACGATGAAACCCCGGCGGGCCAGTTCGACGCCATAGTGCATGTTCGCCGCACCAGACTTGCCGACTGGTTCGTCTTTTCCAGCCCGCTGCGTCTGGTGCAGGCAGAGGAGGGCGGGTCGCTTGTCTGTTCGAGATTGTTCGGGGAGCAGGATCCAGGCGGGGACGCGGTCGGTGGGATCGCTCTGAAAGGTCACCTTTCGAAACCGGAGCCCGTCGGCTCGTTCTTCGGAAACGACTTTGACCGCGAGGTCGATGCGAGTGGTGGGCGTTGGGAACGGCCCCATGACCTGCTCGGCGGCCTGGAGGATTTCCTGACGTCGCTTCGCCCAGGTTTCGCGGGATTGGGTCGACTGAGTCAGGGAGGGGCGAGGGGCAGTTTTTTTTGGCGCGGCGTCGTCCGCAAGCGCGGCCGGCGTGTGCATCAGGATCGAGGCGGTGAGGAGGGCCAAGACCAGGAGGCGTGAATACGATGCCGGATGAGTTGCGATGTCCCGCGGTGGTGCGATGGCCTGCGTGGAATCGGTCATCGGATGCGTTTCCTGATGAACTGGCGGGGGGGGGGAACAGGAACTCGGGCGCGTGATTCCTTGCGGCGTACGGTGTCTGTTTTGGGAAATCACGTGGTTTTGGTGTGTGCAGCGCTGTCGCGTAGTTGGCATGCTTGCCCCGAAACGGTGCAAGCATGGCACGTCCTTGTTTCCACTGCGTCGGGTGCCGAACTGAACAAGGTGAAGGTGCTGAGGGTGCTTGGACCTTGTGTTGCCTCACGTCTGTTGAAGCCGGGGGAAAAGTCGATTGGGTTTTGGAGGTTGGTGAGCAGTGGTGGGCAGTGCCCACCCTACGCCCAGATGGATTTCATCCAGAGGCTGAGCGCGTCCATGAAGGCGGTGAGGCGGGTTTCGGTTTCCGCTTTGATGCGGCCCAACTCGCTGGCGGAGGGGACTGCGGATTGGGCGAAGAAGTAGATCTTGATTTTGGGTTCGGTCCCGGAGGGACGGGCCGCGAGCGAGATTGTCATCCCCTCGGCCCGCGCCTCGAACACGAGCATGTCACCCTTGGGTTCGGGGAGGTCGGCTGCTTTCGTATTGGCGGGCAGATCGCGGACCTCGTGGCGGATGTAGTCGCGAACGCGGACCAGTTGCACGCCGGCCAGGTCGCGGGGCGGCGCACTGGCGAAGGCTTGCATCAACTGTTCGATCTGGGCACGGCCTTTGGGGCCTTTGCAGCTTTCGGACCGTTGTGATTCGAGGTAGTAGCCGTGCTCAATCGACAGTTCATCCAGCCGGTCGAGCAGCGTCTTGTTTTCCAGCGCCAGTTCGGCGGCGGATTCGGATAGCAGCAGCGCGGCAACGCTCGCGTCTTTGTCCCGGGCGTAAGTCCCGGTAAGGTACCCGAGTGATTCTTCGGCTCCGAAGACGAACTTTTCCGGGCCCAACTGATCGATCAGGCGGCCGATGTACTTGAAGCCGACGAGCAGGTCATCAACCACGCGAACACCCGCCTTGCGGCCGAGCGCGCCAATGAGTGGCGAGGTGACCAGCGTGTAGCAGAGGAAGTGGTCGGGGGAGAGCGTTCCGGCGGCTGCGCGTTTTCTCAGGACATAGTCGGCCAGCAACACGCCAATCCGGTTGCCCGTCAGGTGGACGTACTCGCCACTTCGGTCGCGGACACAGACGCCCAGACGATCGGCATCGGGATCGCTGGCGAGGATCAGCGGAATGTGTTTGGCGCGGGCCTCGACGATCGGCGGATCGAACACGGCCGGGAGCTCGGGATTGGGTAGTTGTTTGGGGACACCGGGGAAGTTGCCATCGGGCGGTCGCTGGCCTTCAAAGATCGAGGCTTTGGTGAAACCGGCCTGACGCAGTGTGCGATAGACTGAAGTCTCGCCCACGCCATGCAGCGGGGTGAACAGGACGGCCAGGTCTCGGGCCGTGGAGAGACTCTGGGCAACGACCGCTGCGATAAATGCCGCATCGAGCGTCTCACCAATCATTTCGATCTGCCCCGAGCGGCGGCAGGCGTCGAAGTCCATCTCGGGAATTTCATCGGACTGATAGACCGCGTCGATGATTCCCTTGTCGTGTGGGGGGAGCACCTGGCCCCCATTGGACCAGTAGGCCTTGAACCCGTTGTCCGCGGGCGGGTTGTGCGAGGCGGAGATCACGACGCCGACATCACAGGCCAGATGCCGGACCGCGAAGCTGAGTTCGGGGGTCGAGCGGCAACCATCGAAGAGATAGACCTTGAGGCCCCGGGCCGCGAGCGTCGTCGCGGTGATTTTGGCGAACTCGGCGGAGTTGTTGCGGGTGTCGCAGGCGATGACGGCCTTGCCTCCTTTGCCTCCGTTTGTCGACAGGAGGTGGACGGCCAGACCATTGGCTGATTCGGCCACGGTTCGCGGGTTCATCGTGGCAGACCCCATGGCCGCCATGGGTCCGCGTCGGCCCCCGGTACCAAAGGGGATCACTTCCCAGAAGAGGGCATCGAGTTCGGCGAATTTTTCGGTTCGGACGAGATCGAGAATGGCCGGGACGTAGCGCCTGTAGCCTGATTTTTCGAGCCAGCGACGGATGTTTGTCGCGGCGCCGGCGGTCAACTTGTTGGCGGAGACAGCCGCTTCGACCAGAGGAATTGCGGAATGGGCCGTGAATTCGTTCGACATGAGCAGGGCCTGGCGCTGGGCGGCGTGCGGAAACAGGGGATCGGAGGATCGGGCGGAGGAGTTTCCCGCCTGCCCCACTGCATTCGACAAAGCGTCTTGAACGGGGTCAAGCAGCGCTGTGTTCTGGGAAGGGGTTGAGAAACGCCCCGTCGCGGCGATCTATTCGTCGCGGCCGGGGGGCTTGCGATTGGCCTTCCGCTGGGAGTTCTGCTGTTTGGTTTCGAGCCGACGGCGGATGGAGCCCTTGCTGGGCTTGGTGGCGCGGCGGGCTTTGGGGGGCTTGGCGACGGCGAGCAGCATCTCGCTCAGTTTTTCGAGACAGAGTTCTTTGTTGCGGAGTTGATCGCGGCTTTCTTCGGAGGCGATCAGCAATTCTCCGGCAGCGGTCAGACGCGAACCGAACGTGGCGACAAATCGATCCCGCACGTCCTCGGGCAGGGTGGGTGAACCGACCAACTGCCAGCGGAGAATCGCCTTGCTGTTGACCTTGTTGACGTTTTGACCGCCCGGGCCGCCGCTCCGGGCGTACTGGAACTGGAATTCGTCCAGGGGAATCTGAATCCGCGGTGTGACGACGAGCATGAAATCTGAATCCACGTTGACGGTCGGGTCGGCTGGCCCGACTTATCACCGAATCATAGCTAAGCGCCGGCGGTGGGAGGTCCCGGTTCCGTCGAAGTTCCTGGCCGGGGTGCGGGAGGGCAGACTTCACCAGATGTTGTGTGATGACCTGCCCGATGTTTCTGAATCGGTTCGCGATTCGACGTTTCCACCGCCCCCTGGCAGGGTCGGCTCGCCTGGGAGGGTTCCCGATTTTGGTGCGACACGCAATGACAGGCTGGAAGCCTATCCCACTTTTCTCACCCTCTACGTTGGGTCGCTTTCGAGGCGGTAGAGCATTTCCCCGGCTTTGCGGACGAGGAGCACGCCTTCGTCTTCGCGGTTGGCGAACGACTCGACATCGATCGATGCCGGATCGCGATAGCCGAGGTTGATCGCGGCGCACTCTGCAGGCGGCACCTGCGAGGCGAGGGTGACGCGCACGCGGGGGCGTTCGATGCCGTTCTCGAACGAGCCGACTCCGCGGACATGGGTCGAGTGGGCGAGCACGCCTCGGGGGATGTGCGTGAAACGGTCCCACTGTTTGAGGAAGTAGTCGCGCACGTGGTATCCCACCTCGCGAATGGCAGCGCCATGCGTGAGGGAAATCTCGTGGAGGTGCGGGGCATAGATGATGAGTTCGCCGTCATCTGCCACGACGGGCTCCAGCTTGTACATGCATTTCCCGGCGACCCAGAGTTCGTCGTACATCAACGGGGCGCACGAGAGGACTGTGTTGAACGGCTTGGGTTTGCGGGTGATGTGGACCTGGCCTGAGAGATCGGCCGCACGGCTCCAGGCCGACTCGGGGCTGCCGTAGGCGAGCCCATAGACTTCGTCAGCCGACTTGACCACAAAGGACAGGCAGCGACGCTGGACCGGGATGAGCGCGGCGGCCTTGTCGACAACGGCGCGGACGGGCGTCTGTTTGACGCCGATGATGCCATAGTTGGTGATCAGGGCGCCGAGCCAGTGAAAGAAGTTCAGGATTTCGGGGCCGGCGATGCCGGGGAAGAAGTACTTGTTGCCCCCGGAGAAGCCGACGACCTCGTGCGGGAACGTGGGGCCGCAGACGAGGAGCAGGTCGTAGTCGAGAATCGCGCGGTTGATGTCGACCGGGACGCGTTCGCGCATCAGACCAGAAGAAATCTCGGCGGTTTCCGCTTCGTCGAGCCACCCGAGCCGATGCAGGGCGGCCGGGTTATCCCATTCATGGTTGAGTAGTTTGACGCGGGCGTAGCGGCCGGCACGATCGGCGGGGGACATGCCGAGCAATTGGGCGATGTCCGCCTCGGGCATGGCGCGATGGGTGCCCAGGGCGACCATGACGTCCAGCGTCTGGGCTACTGGGGCGATGGTTTCGAAGAGGCCGGCAAACAGCGCGGGGAGCGGAGCGGTGCGGGTGTTGTCGGGGATGATCAGCAGGACCCGTTGACCGGCAAAGTCGGCGGCGGGAACGTGGTGGGCGATCCAATCGCGAATGCCGGGGGCGGATAACGTTGGGAAACCAGGGGCGGGCGAACGATCGGACATCGCAGATAACCGGACAGTGAGAGAACCGGGCGGATGGGGCCCGGAAGGTGTCGAAGCGAAAACGTGGCAGAGTAAATCCGTGGGATGGAGATCGTCTAGACCGGGAGTGATTTGTACAAATCGGTTGGGGATGGTCGCGGTGGGAGGTCGTGCGTCGCACGGGTGGACAATGCGGCCGATGGGTATTGGGCCGTGCCGCGTGACTTAGGGCTCCTTTTGGACGAGATCCTGGATGACCATCGAATCTTCCGAGACGGTTCTGTTTGCGGCAGAACCCAAGCTGGCACCCGTTGAGTTTGTGGACCTGCTGGCTCGCACGTCTTTGGGAGCGCGGCGTCCGATTGACGACCTGCCACGGATTGCGCGGATGCTGGACGAGGCGGATGTGATCGTCACCGCGCGGATTGCGGGACGCTTGGTCGGCGTGGCGCGGGCCCTCACGGATTTTTCGTTCTGTACGTATCTCTCGGATCTGGCGGTCGATGAAACGTTCCAGGGACGGGGCATTGGCTACGAGCTGATGCGCGAGGTGCATGCGGCCGCGGGACTGGAGACGCGTCTGATTCTGATTGCGGCCCCTTTGGCGCGGACGTACTACCCCCAGATGGGACTGGAACCGCACGACAGTTGCTGGATGATTCCGCCGGGGAATGGTCTGCCGCCGCGCGGAACTGTCGCACCGTCATGAACGGGTGACGCGTGTGACCTGAATTCGTACTGCTGTTGTGGTATGACATGATAAAAGTGTTCGGGAGCAGTGCGGCCGGCGGGGCAAGCCGGTTTCGCCTGCCGTCTCTGCAGAGGGAGTCGCAGCGTGCAGGACTCGACGGTGCTTCAGGTCTACGAGGTTGGCCCGGTGACGGTGCTGGGATTCGGGGGTCGCGAGATCCTCGACCAGGTCGACATGGTGGCGATTCGCAAGCAGATTGTGGAACTGGTCAAGCAACATGCCGTCAAGACGCTGGCATTTGACCTGGAGGGCGTGAAGCTGATCCCCAGCGGCATGCTGGGGCTGTTGGCGTCGCTGCGGACGCTGGGGGTTGAGGTACAACTGTTCAATCCCTCGGAAGATATCCTCGAGGTGCTCGAGGTGACGAAGTTGAACCAGGTATTCAAGGTTGAGTCGCTGGACCGGTAGGGACGCTGCAGATGACAGCGTCCCGTCCATCGATTCTGGAAGCAGCAGGCGACTAGCGCCTCGGAGGCCGACTCGGAACATGCGGAATGTGATTGCGCTCATTCTTGGCGGGGGCAAGGGGACCCGTCTGCACCCGCTGACCAGCGTGCGGTCGAAGCCCGCGGTCCCGCTCGCGGGGAAGTATCGGATCATCGATATTCCGATTTCGAATTGCCTCAATTGCGGGGTGAACCGCATCTTCGTGTTGACTCAGTTCAATTCGAGCAGCCTGCACTTTCACATTGGCCGGACGTACAAGTTCGACCATTTCGGGGGCGGATTCGTCGAGATCCTCGCCGCGCAGCAGACGAACAACAACACCGACTGGTATCAGGGGACGGCGGATGCGGTTCGGCAGAACCTCGTGGTCCTGGAAGAATCGACCGCGGATTACGTGCTGATTCTGTCGGGCGACCAGCTGTACCGGATGGATTACAGCGAGATGGTCGAGACGCATGTGAAGTCTGGGGCCGATGTCACGATTGCGGGGATTCCGGTCGATCGTGAGGCGGCACGTGCGTTCGGGATTCTGCGTCTGGATGATACGGGGAAAGTGGTCGGGTTCCTCGAAAAGCCGCAGACGGACGAAGAGATCAATCTGGTGCGGACGGAGCCAAGCTGGATCGATGCTCGCGGGCTGAAAAGCCACGGGCGCGACTGCCTGGCCAGCATGGGAATTTATCTCTTTAACCGCAAAACGTTGATCGATCTGCTGACCAAGACGGACTACCAGGACTTCGGCAAGGAAGTGTTCCCGGCGAGTATTCGCAGCCGGCATGTCCAGGTGCATCTGTTTGATGGCTACTGGGAAGATATCGGGACGGTGCGGGCGTTTTACGATGCCAACCTGCAGTTGACGCGGCCGGATGCGCCGTTTGAACTCTGCTCGGCGGACGCTCCCGTGTTCTCGCAGCCTCGATTTCTGCCGCCGACGTTGATGTCGGGGGCGACGGTGACGCAAAGCCTGATTGCCGATGGTTGCCGAATTGAGGCAGGGGCGGTCATTGAGAACAGCGTGATTGGGCTGCGGTGTCGGATCGGTAAGAATGCGCGAATCTCGAACTCGGTGATCATGGGGGCTGATTTCTTCGAAACCGATGCCGCGATTGCGGAGCACGCGGTACGCGGTCTGCCGCCGGTAGGAATCGGTGCGGGGGCCATCGTGGAAGGTGCGATCGTCGACAAAAACTGTCGGATTGCGGCCGGTGCGAAAATTGTCAATCCGCAAGGGATTGTCGACACGGCCGATGGCGGCGTGGTTGTGGTTCGCGACGGGGTGATTGTTGTTCCGAAGGATACAACCGTTCCCGCGGATTGGTCGTTGGAATAGAGTTCGTCGGGAACGCCCTGAATCGGCTCTGGGTTGAAGGTGCTGGTCTGGACGATCGTCATGGCTGCGTTCCCCGGGGCCAATCGTGGGCTCGCCGAACACCCGAATGAACTGCTCGAAACACCATGAAACTGTCGCGAAAATCTGACTATGCCCTGCGGGCGCTGATGAGTCTTGTCGCCCGTCGCGATTCGGGACTACCCATTTCGGTGCGGGAATTGGCGGAAGAGAATGACATTCCGCCCCGGTTTCTGGAGCAGATCCTGCTCGACCTGAAGCGGGTCGGGGTGGTGAGCAGCATTGCCGGGCGGATCGGGGGCTTTTTGCTCGCCAAATCTCCCGACGAGGTGACTCTGGGCCAGATCATTCGGCATTTTGATGGCGTTCTGGCCCCGATCGGCTGCGTTTCGACCACGCATTACGAGCCGTGCAGCCAGGAATCGAAATGCCGCTTCCGGCGGGTGTTGCTGGACATCCGGAACTACATCGCCGCGAGCCTCGATCAGTTGAGCCTGGCTGACGCTTATCGGGGCGCTCCGGTCCGGACGGAGGAAGTGTTCAGCCCGGAGTTTGGCTACGCGGATGGGATTTAGTGAATTGTGTTGGCGATGGGCACTTATTCACCAACAGGCTCGCTTTAACCGAGAGATTCCCACTGGACGGTTTTGCGTGAGCCAATCCCGGCTGGTGCGAGCGCAGTGAGCGACCCTGCGGTGTGGGAACGGCCGATAAGAGATTGAGAGGACCGTTCAGGAGACGCGATTCTGAGAAATTGAGGACCGAGTTTCAAAATCGGACTTTCAGAGATCGCCTGAATCGGATATGTTTTGAAGCGCTGGGATAGATGGAAGAGAAAAAACTATCCCTTCGGCATGGTGTTGGTTGCGAAGTGCCGCTGATACTGGCCTGTGCAGATTCGACTGAAGGTTCGCGTGTTGCGAGGCGCCTGGTCGGTCCGCTCCTCCTTGGGGGTGTGGGAGACGGTTGGACGGTTTGACGCGTTTTCGAAACGAGTTGTTCCGGGGCTGATTGGTCTCCATTGTTTGTTTATGGGTTTTAAAGTGAAGGGTGGATGGCCAAATGCCTCAAGGGACGATTAAGAAGGTGACTGATCGCGGTTTCGGTTTCATCGACACGGGGAAGGGCGATCTGTTCTTCCACGTTTCTTCCGTGCAGGGAGCGTCGTTTGAATCGCTGAAGACCGGGATGAAGGTCGAGTACGAAGAAGGCGATGGTCCGAAGGGCAAGAACGCCACCGTCGTGCGCCCGATCTAGTTCGGTCGCCGCGGCAAGACGATTGTCACGGATTCTCCAAGACCCGCGAGTGCGCCTGTCGCACCCGCGGGTCTTGTTTTTTTGACTGGTGGTTTGTTGGGTTTGGGGAGACGGTTGAGCATGGCGTACGCCTCCGGGCGCTGACGCTTCCGGCTCCCTCTCTCTTCGAGACTTCTGGCTCACAGGGATGCGTTCGACGCTGTGGTCTTCGCACGTCCTGGAATTCTCGAGAGCAGTCGTTGTCTTCGCTGCGACCGGTGCTTTTCGCGGGGATCTCCGCTCAAACCGTGTGCTATGCGGAAATCCGGGCGAGATTTTCGGGTGTTCGGCCGAAATCGGATACGGGGTGGCTCGCTTGCGGGCGTCAGCCGGGCCGCGCCTTGGAACCTGTGCGGTATTGGTTTCAGGCAGACGCGTCGGCGTGGGGAACTTAGTGTCCCGTCTGTCAGTTCGTCTCCGGACAGACTGGAGATTCGACAGGCTGGAAGCCTATCCCACGG
>JAIXZD010000076.1 GCA_027489895.1 Planctomycetaceae bacterium | reverse complement strand
TGGCGGCAACCCGCTGGGCGTTGAGGCCAGGGCGGCGGGCACTCGTCGCGATCTGCGCGCCTTCGAACGCCCCCGCGGCGGAGAGTTCCCCGCGAACGATCCGTCCCAGGACATCGCAATCCAGCGTGATCCGCAGGTCTTCGTCACCCGTCGAGCCGAGTTCGGCCGCGAAGGCAACGCCGTTGCGGGTGGCCAGTTGCCACGTCCCACCCCCCAGGCCACACACTTCCAAAGCGACGCTTAAGTCGCTCGGTGCGTCGAAATCGCCCGCTTCGACGAGTGGTTCGAGCACCTTGTAAGCATCGAACGGAACGGGCAGCGGCTTGGCACGCGGCCCGTTGAAGTTCGATTCGATCGCCCAGCGGGCCATCATCAGCAGGGTATCGCGGTCCATGTGCGGACAAGGCAGATGCGGGCAGGCGGTCTGGGTGTTGGTCGAGTCGAAGGTGGGGTCGTCACGCCAGTAGGTGGCGTAGACGCCGATCAGTTCGCGGAACGTGCGTTCGCGTTCCGTCAGTTCGTGCGCGTCAGGCTGATCGACCTCGAACCGGACGGAATAGAACCGGCAGGCTTCTTCCAGCACGTCGCCCCAGAGGCGGGCGGGCACTTTGTGCCGGGGCGTCAGGTGATAGGTTTTGCCGTGGTGTTCGGGGTGGGTGAAGATGTGGGCCATGACGGCGCTCACCCACTCGACGGGGACGAGGTTCTTGGTCTCGTAGCCATGGAGGGGGAAGCGGCCCACGGCTTCGCGGTGGCCGGTGGCATCGGCGTCGAGCGACTGGGCAATCGTCCAGACCAGTTGCACCGGGGCGTAGAAGCCGTGGTAGGTGGTCGTGTAGCCGGTCTTGGAATCGCCGGTGATGATCGCGGGTCGGTAGACGGTCACTTCGTCGAGGAAGGTCGAACCGCGAACCATCTTTTCGGCGTCGACTTTGCTCTGTTCGTAGTCGTTGGAGAGGGTCTGCCCGACATCGAGTTCCGATTCGAGGATGCGGCCTTCCCGCAGACCGCAGACGTAGGCGGTCGAAACGTGATGGAACTTGCGGATGCCGGCCTGCTCGCAGACATCGAGCACGTTGCGGGTGCCGTGGATGTTCGAGCGCCACGGTTCGCTCTCGGGCCCGGTGCTGACGAACTGCAGGCTGGCCGCGTTGTGCAGGAGCGAGTCGCAGCGTTCGGCGACCCAGCGAAGCGTGCGGGCATCGAGACCCAGATCGGGCTCGCTGATATCGCCTTCGAGCACGACGGGGCGCGGCAGCGTGCGGCCGAGCTGGTCTTCCCAGTAGGCCAGAGCAGCATCGACGCGCTGGCGGGCCGAGGCGCGGCGCGAAGGCCGAACCAGCAGGGCGAGGGGCACCCCCGCCAGCAGGAGATCGCGAACGAGATAACGACCAACCAGACCAGTCACGCCGGTCAACAACGTATGCTGCATTGCTAAGGCTTCCCGCTCCCCGGCTCTTTTCGAACGGGGGAGATCGCGCATGAGTCCGGGGGATCCGCAAGGCCCACAAACGGGGGGCGGTCCAAAACCCGAACAAGATAGAGTACGGCGAAAAGACCGCCGCCACAATCCTGGAGTCGCATCCGTGCCACAAGCCATTCCACGGCATGGGGTTACATCATGCGACCTGACTCGCTTTCGCGCGCTTGGTGCGCCAATAGGGAGTTCGAGCGGGAAGATCCGAGCTAATCTTGCGTCGTTCGACGCGGCTGGCGTTCCAGCACAGCAAGGCGGGAAGCAGTACCAATCCCCCGGCCAGGGCCGTGAGGAGCAGGGTCGCCATCATCAGTCCAAAGCGGACGGTGGGGGTGAAACTGCTGAGCGACAGGGCCAGCATTCCGAGGCTGGACACCACGATCGATTCGAAGATGGGTCCCCCGGTCGCGAGGAGTGCCCCGCGAACGGCGACGACCGGTTTATGGCTGGTTTTCAGCAATTCTTCGTACCGGCTGAGGAAATGGAACGTGCCATCCACGGTGATGCCCAGGGCAATGCTGCCGGTCATCATCATCCCAATATCGACCGCGAAGCCCGCCCACCCGAGCAAGCCAAACACGATGCAGATTGGAACGAGATTGGGGATGATCGCGAGCAAGGCCAGCGGGATGGATCGCAACGACCCGGCCATCACAATCAGGATGACCGCCAGTGCCGACAGGAAACTCTGCCAGAAGCCGTTGAAAATCTCCTGCTGGGCCTGCTGCAGCAGCGGAGCAATCCCGGTGTAGCGCACCCCGGCGACAGCGACGCCTAAACGGGCCTCGGGCGTGCTTGCCTGGAATTCTTCCAGAATATCGTAACTGGTTCGGCCGGGCGGCACGGCGACGCGGGCCGAGATCCGCCAGAGTTTCTGATCGGCCGAGATGAACTCGCTCTGGCCACGCTTGGATTCGGCCTTCTGGAGGAGCTGCATCAGCTTCCAGCCATCGGTGGGGAGTTCCTCCGGGAAGAAACAGGCCAGCGACATCGTGTGGCGAACGGCCGGGTTCTTGCGGAGCGTCGCTTCGAGTTTGCGGACTTCGGCCAGCCGGTCGACGAAGGGCGCGTCGGTCGAACCAAAATCGACAACCGCTTCGATCGAATCGACGTTGGTCAGTTCGCGTTCAATGCGCCGCAGGTCCGCCAGAACGGGGCTGCTTCGCGGCAGGAAGTCGAGCGGATCGATCCGGGACTTGATCTGCCAAAGCCCGGTCAGCCCAACCACGGTGAGGCCCGCGGCCACGGCGATAATGGGCCGGTGGTACGTGATGATCGAACGGGCGAGCTTGGCGAGCTGGTGGTCATCGGGTGTTTCGTCGACGACATCGAGCTGGTGGCGGGTGCAGACGATGATTGCGGGGGTGAGCAGCAGCCCGGTCAGCATCGAGACAACGGCACCCAGGGCGGCCGCGGTCCCGAACTGCATGACGGGGACGATATCGCTCACGCTGACCGAGTAGAGGCCGATGGTCGTGGTGAGCATCGACATGCTGCAGGGGCGGATCGATTTCCTCCAGGCACTGCCCAGAGGGTCGGGTTCGTCGAGCGAGGCGTTGTGGTAGTGCAGGACGTGAATACAGGCTTCGATGGTGAAGACGGTGACCATCACGCCCAGCGCCCCGAGAATGAAGTTCATCTCGCCGCCCATGAACTTGAAGATCGTGAGCGTGACCTGAATCGCCCAGACCGTCAGGACCATGATGGCGATGGAGAGTTTCCAGTCGCGAAGCCAGTAGTAGAGGACCCCCAGGCAGAGGACGAGCGTGATGAGAAAGAACTTCTCGCTCTCGCCCCGGCCGCCCAGGCGGTTGAGTTCACAGGCGACGACGGGGCTGCCGGAGAGGCAGACGTGACTGGCGTCGAGCTGGCAGTAGGCGAGTTCGCCCTGGACGTCGCGCACTGTCCCGAAGCGGTCCTTGAGACCCACATCGGAGAGGAGGGCGATCAATCCGTGCCATCGACTGTCGAGCGAGAGGGACAGACCTCGAGCGCGGGCGAGGAACTCTTCTTCGGACACGCCGAGTTCGGCCATCGCGGCCTGCATGCGGCGGGGAGACCAGCACTGACGGATGCCGGGAAGACGCTCGATGCGCGTGCAGAGCGCTTCGGTCAGTTCGGGAGTGACGCGGGACTGGTCGACGGCGACGAGGATCACTTCCTCGACGCCGAAGTCGCGTTTGAACTGCTCGTATTCGGCGCGGACATCGGACCCGTTAGGAAGCCAGGTTTCGATGTCATTGTTTACCGGGAGTGACTTCGCCTGAATCATGAAAAACGGCAGGCTCGCCAGGACGGCGATGAGCAGCAGGCCGCTGTTTCGTTGATAGAAGCGAGACAACATAGGCGCGAATGACAGGCGGGCGACTGGGCACGGAACGTCGGAGCGGAGTCGCCGGGTGGCAGTGATACGTCAGCCGGGCGGCGGTAGGCCGCGCAGACCGGGAAAAGCTTGGTTTTCTGTCTGGAACGCGTCGAGACGCGCAATACGACGGGCTGGTGTGGCGGATGACCGGGGGATTGTGGCCCGATCCCCCCGGCACCGTCCGGGGTGCGACACCAGCGCCTGGACACGATTCCCTATTCATATCGAGTCCCCCTGCGGGCAAGGCGCAGGTCAATTGAGGCAACCGACCGCCCCTCCCCGCTCCGGTGATTCGAATTGTGAATAGGAGGCACAACCGGAGAAGTTTGACACAGGGAGCTTCCGATCGGTGCTGGGATGTTTGGCAACCTGTAGGGATGAGTGAAAGGTGCGCGAGCATGCGGGATGGGGAGGAGCGACAGGCCCAAGCCGTAGGGGCTGTGCCTTTCTGGAAACCCGAAGCGTCAGCGAGGGACCCCGCGCTCCCCGCAGGTCACGCGTTCCCAGGAATTCAGGCTGGGGCCCTCGCTCACGCTTCGGGTTTCCATGGAGAGTTCACCGGTCGTCTGAAGGATCGCAGCCTCGTAGGGTGGGCACTCGCCACGTCCATCGAGGATCAGAAAAGAATCGCAGATCAGGCACTTGATTCGACCAGGTCAACTGTACTACACTGTCGATACAGTGATACGGACGGCGTCTGGTTTCTGATGTTTGAATCGGTGGCGGTCCAATGCGATTCGATCTCTCTCCTTCTGATGGCGTCCCCTTATATCTCCAACTGATCCGGCGGATTCAGTACGAGATCGCCGCGGGACGGCTGCAGCCGGGCGAGCAACTGCCGTCGGTGCGGAAACTGTCGGAACAGTTGGTCGTCAATCCGAACACCGTGGTCCGCGCCTACCGGGAGCTGGAGCGGGAGGGAAACCTCATCACGCGGCCGGGTGCCGGGGTCTATGTCTCGGACACCGCCCCGCAGTTGTCCCGCCGCGAGCAGCACGCACGGCTGGTGGGCGAGGTCGATGCGCTGCTGGCCCATGCGAGCGATCTGGAGGTTGGCCTCGAAGAGTTGTTGCAACTGGTGCGCTTACGGTGGCGAAAAGGTTTTGGAGCGCGGTCTGGTGGGAGTGAGGGGTGAACAGTGACCAGTGGTGAGTCAGGCGAGCCGACCCTGACAGGGGTCGGTGGTTGGTGAGTGTTAAGTAGTGAGCGGGTCTGGGATGTCGTGGTGAACTCGTGATCATTGGTGATTGCGAGTGTTGGGCTGCCTTCGCGGGGGATGACTGCCATGTCGACACCGGTTGTTCAGGTCTCCATGCTGCATCGGGAGTTTGGCGACAAGATCGCCCTCAGGAATGTCTCGCTGACGATTCCCGAGGGGTGTGTCTACGGGCTGGTCGGCGGGAACGGCGCGGGAAAGACCACGCTGATCCGCCACGTGCTGGGCCTTTACCGGCCGCAGTTTGGCGATGTCCGTCTGTTTGGACTGGATCCCTGTGCCGTGCCCGAACAGGTGCTGGCCCGGCTGGGCTATCTGTCGGAAGATCGCGATCTCCCCCTCTGGATGCGCGTGGACGAACTGATCGGGTACACACGGGCCTTCTATCCGCGGTGGGATGGCCCGTTCGCCGAGGAGCTTCTCGTCGCATTCGACCTGCCGCGAACACAGCGGGTGAAGTCGCTGTCGCGCGGGCAGTTGGCGCGGCTGGGGCTGCTGCTGGCACTGGCGTATCGGCCGGACCTGCTGGTGCTGGATGAGCCGTCGTCAGGGCTCGACCCGATTGTGCGGCGGGACATTCTCGGGGCGGTGATTCGGACGGTGGCCGATGAGGGGCGGACGGTGCTGTTCAGCTCGCATCTGCTGGATGAAGTCGACCGGGTGGCCGACCGGGTTTGCATGCTGCATGCCGGGAAGGTGGTGCTGGACGACTCGGTCGATGCGATCAAGGAACGATACCAGCGGTGTACGGTGCGGTTTCCGCAGGCCTCGGCCACGCCCCCGGTTTTGACTGGGGCGACGCCTTTGGATACCAGCCCGGCGCTGGCGGGTGGGCGCGAGTGGCGCTACCTGCTGACCGGTCCGATCTCGAGTCTGTCGGCCGATCTGGCGGCGGCGCACGCGGAACTGCTGGACGAAACGAGCGCGAGCCTCGATGAAGTATTCGTCGCGGCCAGTGGCGGTCGGACGTGATGCGCGACGTGTCAGTGGGGCGTGGTCACCGACCCCTGACAGGGTCGGCTCGCCTGACTGGTGTGTTCGGTTGAAGTCTCGGGGCTGTGGCGGGGATCGGTTGGCGCAGCGGCGAAAACAGGAGGAGGCAGCATGTCGACCGTGAACGGACCACTGACACCCGGCGAGTCCCTGGCGTGGGAGTTCCGCCGACAGTTTCAGTGGCAGATGGTTACTCAATGGGCGGCAATTCTCGTCGTGCCGCTGATTCTGACGGTGACCTGGGTGACGGCCTGGCTGCGGAATTACATCGTGTCGGGGAATTGGCCCGGCGGGTGGGAGCTTCCGCCAGAACTGCATCTGGCGATGCTGGTGGTGCAGTTACTGGCGACGGTACTGACGACGCTGCCGGTGTGTGCGCCCGTGGCCCGGCAGTTTGTGTTGCCCGTCTCCACGCGGCAGTTGGTGCTGTCGGCCTTGATTCACGGGACGCTGGGGATTGCCGTGACGCTGGTCGGGACCACGCTGGTGATCAATCTGCTGACAGGGGCACGGTATCCGGTGGTCGCGCCCGTTCTCTATGGAAGTCTGGCCCTGGCGGCGGGGATGTGGGTGCAGCTCAAAAGTCGGGGACGGGAATGGTGGGGGGTGCTGCTGGGAAGCCTGATCGCCGGACTGATCTACCTGGCCCTACTGCAGCACTTCGTCAAAGTGGGGACGCTGGTTGTGGCGCATGCGTTCACGCCCGTGACGGCTTCGGAGCTGGCGGGGGTGGTGGGACTGACCGCGATGTTTTGGGGCGCGGCCGTTCGTGCAGGCGGTGCGGCGCGGGCGGGTGTCGCATGGACGGCACGAGAGGCGTGGATTGGACCGGGGTTCACGCTGCCGGAGTGGTTGGCCGCCTGGATCCGATGGCCGGCGGTGAGTGGGCGGCGGGGGGCTGTCTGGACGCTCCTCGAGTGGGAGTGGCGAACGCAGAGCTGGCCGCTGATCCTGTTAACCGTCGGGGTGTCGGTCCTGCTGTTTGGGACGTTGACGGCGGGGGCGCTGATGGAACTGTGG
>JAIXZD010000571.1 GCA_027489895.1 Planctomycetaceae bacterium | reverse complement strand
TTCAAACGATTCCGGCTCGGCTTCCTGCAGGTTGAACGGCTTGAACACCTCGTGCTTGCGGAGGGCGTTGGCACGCTGGGTCAGCTTGGTGGAATCGGCCCCGAGGTTTGACCCATAGGTCGTCCCGAATTTCGCGTTGAAGCCGGCGAGCGCTTTTAGGCGGCGTTCGACGCGGGTTTCGGTCATCCCTTCGGGCAGTTCGAGGCCGGGGGCGGGATTAGCGGCATCGCTGACGGCGAGCGGTCCAAACTGCGGGCCAAGGACACCGGCACCGACGGTTTTGCCGAGCGACACGAACAGCGGCACTTCGGCGGTGGGGGACTGCCAGGCGCGGGCGAGGGTACTGCCCAGGCCGGGGTAAGCGACTTTGGGGGTGGGGAGGTAGCCGGTGTGGAGCAGCGAGTAGGCGCGCTCGTGGTCGCCTTCTTTGGAGGTGAGCGAGCGGAGGATGGCGAGTTTATCGGCCACTTCGGCGAGGCGGGGGAGATGCTGCCCGAACTTCACGCCGGTGATCTTGGTGTCGATCGCTTCAAAGGGGCCGTTGGTCTTGGCACCGGGCTTGGGGTCGAACGTGTCGATGTGGCTGGGGCCGCCTTCGAGGAAGAGCAGGATGCAGGCATCGGCCTGGCGCTTCTCGGTCTGGTCGGCCCAGACCGGGCGATTTTCGAGCGCGCTCCAGCCCGTGAGGCCGAAACCGAGGCTGCCGATGCCAGAGGCGAGGACGCCCCGTCGTGTGATGCGGACGGTGGACATGGTGTGACTCCTGATCTGTGGTGTTGTTGTGGGAAGTTGATTGGTTGGGATCGTTGGGGAGCGATCCAATGGATGTCTGGTGGTCAGGGTTGGTGAGCGCTGGTGGGCAGTGCCCACCCTACATTTTGATTAGTGATTCGTGTTGAATTCGGCGGAGTTGAGGAGGACCCAGGCGACGTCTTCGAGGCCGGCCTTGGGGCTGTCGCCACCGGCCAGTTCGAGCAGGCGTTCGAGTTCGTCGGCGGTCGGTTTGCGGCCGAGGATCATGAGGCAGAGCCGTTCGACATGCTCGGCCCCGGCGGCGTTGCCGTAGAGACGAAGCGTCATCTCGGCCGCGACATCGACCGCGCCGCGCAGGTGTTCGCTATTGAACAGAGCCAGCGAGCGACGGAGCGAGGCGGGCAGCTCGTAGAACGAATCGTGGGGAATGTCGTAGGTGAATTCCTCGCGGGTCGCTTCGGCGAGGCGGTGATCCTGATCGTCGTAGTAATAGCCGAGCGCACTGCCGAGCGAGAGGTGAATCTGGTCGGCTGAGAGCGGGCGAACCTGAGCCCGGGCGAAAAGGGCGAGCTGCCGTTCAGCGAGGGGAACAGCGGGAGGGTTAGTGGCAGAATCCGGTTTCTTGCTGTCAGGTTTGGTGGTATCGGGTTTGGCGGCGTCGGGCTTTTTGCTGCCGGGAGATTTGGCGGGTTCGAGTGATTGGGCGTCTTTCGTCACGGGATAGGTGGTCGCGACGGCTAGTCCACCGGGGGCGGTCGAGGAGGAGCGCTGGTAGGCCTCGCTGAGCAGGATGGAGCGGATCAGGGCCTTCAGGTCGAAGCCACTGGCCACGAATTCGGCTTGCAGATCGTTGAGCAGGGCGGCGGAGAGGCCTTGTTCGCTGGTGGGCACACGATCGAGCGTGTCGACGAGTTTTGTCCCCATGAGCCGGTACCAGACCTGGTTCACAGCATGGCGGGCGAAGTAGGGATTGTCGCTGGCGGTCATCCAGTGGATGAGGGCGGCCCGGCGGGATTTGGAGATGTCGGTGCCGGTTTGGCCGGGGAGCTTGGGGAAGACGGTCCGCATGGGGTACTCGCCGTTCTCATTGGGCTGGGCCTGCTTGTCGACGAGCAGCAGTTCCCCGCGGCTGCGTTCCACGACGATGGAGAAGTCGTCCATCCCTTCGATCTGTTCGGCGGGATTCATCTTGCGGAGGCGGGCGAAGTAGGCGGCGAGGCCCCAGAAGTCGTTCTGCGTCCACCCGGCGTGGGGGTGGTTGTGACACTCGGCGCATTGGATGGTGAGGCCGAGGAACTTCTGGCCGACGGCACCGGCCATGGGCGCGGCCTCGGGGCCGTAGCGCATGAGGAAGTTGGCGGGGCCACTGACATCGCTGTCGCCTTCGCCCTGCAGCAGTTCGGCGACGAGTTCGTTGTAGGGCTGGTTGGTGGCCAGGGCGTCGCGCAGGAAGCGGAGCAGGGTGCGGCCTTTGTAGTCTTCGTCGGCGAAGGGGCGGCGGTCGAGGAGGTACTCCGACCAGAGCAGCGCCCAGTAGCTGGCGAACTCTTTCGATTGGAGCAACTGGTCGACGAGGGCGGCGCGATTCAGGCCGGGGGCGGAACCGGAGTCCGTGCCGGAGTTCGACACCGTCGCCTTCTCGATCTCGGCCAGGGACGGGACGCGACCGGCCAGATCGAGCCAGACGCGGCGCAAGAACTGGGCGTCGTCAGTGCGGGGGGCGAGGGGGACGTTTTCGGCGGCGCAGGCGGCAGCGATGCGGGCATCGAGGGCGGCGGCACGCATGGCCGCAGGCTTTGGCGCGGGTTTGGTGGCGGGTGAGTTGGTGGCGGGCGTGTCGTCGAGAGTGGCGCCGGGTTGGGCGGCCAGATCCCAGGAGGCGACACCGAAAACCAGGAGCGATCCGGTGAGAAGGCTGAGATACGGTCCGGACCTGGAGATTCGTACACGACTGGTTGACATGGCATCCTCCCGGAAGGAACGTCGCGTCGGGCCACCCGAGCCGCGATCGCCTCGCAAACAAGAGTTACCGGAAGACGGACGTTCGTTACAGAACCGTAGTCAACTGTCTGAAAATTTCATCCCCTGGATGGAAGAGCAGGGGAGGTCTGGCGGGCCGCTGTGCGGGGGAACGCTCACGCGTTCCGCTACCACCGGTGGCGCTTTCGACGGAGGTGCTAGGCGGCCTGGGCGCGACGGGTGGCGAGCCAGCCGCCGGGAGAGGATTCGGGCGTCTGGAACAGCAGGCCTTCATCGGCGATGGGAAGGACGGACGTGACCAGCGGCAGGTGGGCCTGGTGGGCGCCCCGCCAAAGTTCGAGGCCGAGGTGCCCGTCTCCCCCGATGGCCCCGTCGAGCTGGACTTCGTAGCCTCCGTCGCGTCGCCAGACGACCAGACGCGCCTGGCTGCGGCGCTTCATCCAGCGGGCCAGTTGGGAGAGGGTGCAGGTCCAGACGAGCGGGATCTGCTGGGCGAACTGTCGCAGCCGGACAAGGCTGCCTTCGTCGGCCTCGGCCCCGGCCAGTTCGACGAGCGTAAGCCGACCGGCACGGAGGTCGGTGAGCAAGCGGGCCTCGGGGAAGACGGAGGGGACTGGGGCAGGTGTGGGACGCTTGGCGGTGGGCGTGAGGGGACTGAGGACATGGGACGCATCGAGCGTGCCGGCGCGTGCGGCTTCGGCCCCGAGGGTGATCCAGGAGCCTGGTTCGGAGCGGCCGGGGGTGGATTCGATCCGTTCGAGGGGAAAGGTGGGCAGTTCGGAAGCCACGAGGCCAGCGTGCAGACTGGTCCCGAGGCCCGGAGTCGCGGCGAGAGAGGTGTAGGCGAAACCCATCCGCAGCAGCTCTGCGGCGCGGGGCAGACCGGCGAGCGGTTCCGAGAGGCGGAGTCCGGAGACGGCCCAGCCCGAGCGGGAGAAGCGGTCGAGGCGCGTGCGCCAGTGTGTGATGGTTTTGCGCGGGGTGGGCTCGAGGTCACCCGGCCCGACTTTCCAGGCCAACTCCACCGAGGGGGCCAGCAACAGCCCTTTCAGGTCTTCGTCGCGGAGTTTTGGGGAGACGAAGCAGGTGGTGGGGATCGCGGCAGGCAGCCAGCGGGAGGGTTCGGGTTGATCGATGGCGACGGCCAACCCGGCCCGGTAGGGAAACGGAAAATCGGCCAGCCGGAGCCAGAGTCCCCCGGCGGCTTCCAGCCGTAACTTCAGTTCCCGCAGGAAGATGGAGATCAGCTCCTGCTCGTCGTAGGCTCGGACCACACCACTTTCGTTACCGGTGAGCAGACCTAGCCCCCCGGAGACCGATCGGTCGATCTCGGCAAAATCGATGGGCTTGAGACCTTGTCTGCGGACGGCGCGAACGCGTTGGAGGCTGTCCGAGCTGCGGGAGTCGTACAGCACGAACCGGCCCGTGCCCTCGGCCGAGAGTGCCAGTCGCGACAAATCGGCGCAAGGGAGCCCGACCTGACGCAGGATGCGCGAGACGGCTGGGGGCAATCCCGCCGTCATCAGGGGCAAAAGCGGTAATTCCGGCGTGCGGACCATCCCTGTCCTGAAGCCATATCGTCAATGGCAATAAAGTGTTGCGTCGTCAAATCGAGAACCGAGCGGGGAGCGCAACCACATCGGGTCCGGTCAGACGATCGGAATCATCCGTGAAGGGGCGGGACGATAGGCCCAGAGGCTCGGGCTGTCAACCGCAGGTTGGATTCTGCGAAGGCTGCGCAGTCTGGGCTATTCGTCGGCTTTGGGGACCGCTGCGGGGCGATTGGCTGGCGAACTGGAGGATTCGGGCGTCCAGGTGATGTCGTCGTCGTGGCCGCTTTCGGGTTGTTCGGTGAAGGGCAGGCCGGTCTGGTCGAGCAGGTAAGCGAAGTTGGCCAGTGGATCGCGATTGAACTCCACGGGGAGGACTGCGGCGAGTTCGTCGCGGCGGCGGCGGACCAGCTCACGATTGGCGGGGATGACTCGCTGCAGCCTTTGGACCCGTTCGAACAGGCTGATCCAGCCTGCTTTGAGCAGCGTCTGGTAGGCCTCGTCGTCGGACAGCGTGGCAAACAGGCGTCGGTCGGCCCGGAGCTGGCGGAGAATCGGTTCGCCTTGCTTGAGGGTGGCTCCGAGATTGCGTGCCGGGGGCAGATTCTCCGCCGAGAAGGTCGTTCCCAGAACCAGTCCGAGGCTCGTGAACTGTTCGCGGGTGAGGCGGTAGCGTCGCAGCAGTCGCTCGAGCTGGCGGGCGTCGGGCAGGGTGCGTGCCATCCGTTCGGGTGACCAGCGGGCTTCCTGACGTTTCAGTTCGTCTTCCACGAGTTCGAAGACGGGCAGGGTGCGATCGGGGCTCCAATCGGGAGGCGGGAGGAAAGGGTTGAAGTCGGGAGGGAGCTTTCCGCCGGGTAGCTTACTGGCGATTGCGAGGAAGGCGTCCAGTTCCGAGTCGGTGACGACTTCGTCGATCCGCTTGACCTCGGTGTAGTCGAGCGGCGGCTCATCACACCCGATCAGCGCGAGGCAGAGGATCGCAAACAGACCAGACCGCATGACGACAACCGGGGGCTACAGCGGGAGGTGGGACGGAGGGATGATGGACATGAGGGGACTCGGGAATTGCGGGTGGCGGGGTGCAGTGGATTGGAGGCGGGCGGGTTGGTTTTCGGGAGCGGCTACCGGTTGTGCGGACGAGAGCGATTGCAGGGCCCATTTGAGTGCGGAGCCGCGGAGCGGGTGGAGCGGGGGCATGGTCGAGACAACCGGCGTGCTTCGGTGCCGGCGCCGAGGGATGCCTTTGTTTTTGATCGCTTTCCGGGTGATTCGCGCGCGGGAATCGCTTCCCCTCGGGGCGCTTACGCTTCCGGCTCCCCCGATGTCGACAGTTGCCCGGAAATCGGCGACTGGACCCAGCTCGGGGAGTTCCAGAGGTCGCGGCTTGATTTCCGTCCCCATCGAGATCGACAATGGGGGGAACCGTCGAGAGGCGGGTCTGGTGGGCAGAGCGTGACAGGCACGTCTGCGGGAACTGGCCATCTCGATCCATTGCTCGTTCACCGAGACGTTGTTTATGGCCGACCGCTGTTTCTACAAAATGCTCGGTGAGGAGTTCGGGCCGGTCTCGCTCGAAATGCTGCGCGAGTTGGTCGAGTCGGGCCAGTTGGCTGGCGACGACGAAGTGCGCATGGACACGCGGAGCGGGTGGGTTCAGGTCTCGACGGTTGCGCAATTGGCGGCTACGGGAAGTGCGACGGCGTCTGGGCCGGACCGGTACACGCCGCAACGCACGCGGGGGCTGTTCTCCTCGATCAATGAGTCGGTCGCGCCTACGGAGACGCAGCGGGACGAGCAGGACTCGAATCTGGAGGCGTTTGCCGATCTGGGGGAGCTCGAGATCGTTTCGGAGAGTGCGCCTCCGGTCCGTGCACCGGGCAGCAAGTCGGGTGGAAAGCCCGACGGTCGATCCGCGCCGCCGCCCTCTCGTTCGGCAACGCCGACTGGTCCATACACCCCCCCACCGGCCGCGCAGCGCGGCGCCGCTCCGCTTTCGCCACAAGCGACTCCGGCTTCCAACACGCCGAAACCGGTCAATCGCCCGGCGGCCCAGCGTGGCCCGACACCGCCAGTGACGCCTGCACCGGTCACGCCGGCACCAGTTGCCGCGCCGCCAGCCTCCCGTCCGCCCTCGCCCGCTCAACCGGCGGTGAATAGTCCGGTTTTGCCGCGGGCGATACCGCCGGGGATGTATCCGCCGCCTGCTCCGGTTCTTCCCGCGTATCAGGCCCCGTATGTGGGGATGCCGGTCGCACCGATCGTGGTTGCGCCGGCACCCGCCGCGCCGCAGGCCGCGGACCCTGACCGGCAGTGGTATTGCTGGACCAACAACCAGCAGTATGGTCCGGTGACGCTCGACACAGTGGAGAAGTGGGCACGGTCGGGCCGACTGGCGCGGACGGACCACATCAAGCTGACGGAAGAGGGGGAATGGTGTCAGGCGGGGACGTTTGAACAACTCTTTTCGGACGAGTCCGCGGACGATGCCGCCGAGGAGCAGGTCGAAATTCGCGTGCAGTCGCGCGACGAGTTTGCCGAGGAGAAAGCGCGGAACGACGCGGTGAAAGCTCAGGAGGCGATGGCGTCGGAAGTGAAGGCGGCCGCTCCGGTGGCGCAGAAGTTTGAGCCGCTGGTCTCGAAGGAGTTCATCAAGAAGATGAACTCTGGCCGCAAGGAAAAGGTCCGCGGCGAGATGGATCGGGCGACGGCACTGAAGTATGCACTGATCGCGGCGGTGCCGGTCCTGCTCTGCATTTACTTCCCGCCGTGGCAGCTTTTGAAATTTGTTCCGTTCGAGCAGAAGCTGCACGACAAGTTGCGATCGCACTACGTGGCGCTCAAGGAGTTCCGGACGAAGAACAATGCCTCGGGCTGGACGGAGTACGCGAAGAAGGCGAAGCCCGACATCGATTCGATCGTCAACCAGTTGAAGGGGTCGGCCGGGGCGGAGTATCCGGTCAGGCAGCAACTGCTGTATGCGGCCCGCGACCACTGGCCGAAGATGGTGACGGATTCGGCGACGAAACCGGGACCTGGGGAGGAGAGCTTTACGACGTCCCTGTCGACGGCGCGAAAGTCGCTGCGGAAGCGGTAGGGCTGTGTCTTCGCGCGAACCTAGGGTCACAGCGCGAAACGTGGGTCGCTGTCGTCGCAAGTCAATCGAACTGCTGCATGAGCCGACAATCGCAGCCCCAGATCTGGCTGTGGCGCGATCACCCCTTGCGGGCGAACCGTGACGGGTGCTTCAACACGCTTTCGCGATGGTTCCGCGACAGGCGGTCTACTGCTTGCCTTCGGCGCGTTTGGACCACCAGGGGAGGCTGACGCCGCCGTCGAGGAGGAAGGTGCTGCCGGTCATGTAGTCGGCGTCGTCGCTGAGCATGTAGGCGAGAGCCTTGGCGATTTCCTCCGGGGTGCCCAGGCGTTTCCACGGGAGGTCCTGGGCGCCTTTCGCGAGTTGTTCGTCGCTGAAGAATTTGCGTTCGCCGGGGGTGTCGATCCAGCCGGGATGCATGACGTTCACGCGGACCCGGTGGCTGGCGAGTTCGATCGCGGCCGTGCGGGCCATGTGGTCGATGGCGGCTTTGGCCATGTTGTAGGCCATCGCGGTGGGGATGGGGATCACCGCGTGGGGCGAACTGACGATGACGATCGAGCCACCGTGGCCCAAAGCGTCGACCCCTTGCTTGACCATCTGCTGGGCGGCGGCGCGGAGGCCATAGAACGCGCCCCACATGCTGACATCAATGGTGCGACGGAAGCCTTCCATGTCGGCTTCGATCATCAACTGGCGGTCACTGTAGGCGGCGTTCGAGACGTAGCCATCGAGCTTGCCGAAGGCGGCAATGGTTTTTGAAACCATCTCTTCGACGGCTGGCTGGCTGGCGACATCGGCCTGGAGGAGCAGGGCCTTCCCGCCCGCTTGTGTGATCTCGTCGGCGACAGCCTGGGCTTCCGCGGGGTGCGAGCGGAAGTTGATCCCGACGTTCGCGTGCTCTTTCCCGAGCGTGAGGGCCAGGCTGCGTCCGATTCCGCGTGAGGCGCCCGTGATGATGTAGGTTCGGCCGGCAAAGCGCATGGTCGTGTTGTCCCGCAGGGCAGTCGGTGAAATTCATCTGCATCTGGACGGGAGCATAGGCGACTGCGGGGCAACTCAAAAGGGTGGACAGGGGCTGGACAATCCGAGATGAGAGCGCGGCTTCCGCTTCAGGCCGTGTGATATCTTCCAGTCCGTCGGAATCGGAGTTGTTGCGGGGTGAGACTGGAGTTCTCGGGTAGGAATTTGTTTGCGAGACGTTCGCTCATCGTGCGATCCGGCGAGCGACGCGGAAAACTCTGGGGAGGCCGGGTGTCATGACTCGAGATGTCTGGACGATGGCGTTGGTCGCGGGATTGGCTTGGGGAGTGATCGGGCTGGTGCGGCCCGGAGGTGCGATCGCGCAGTCCCCGGGCCCCAAGGGGACGGAGGTGCTGCGCGATCTGGCGTATCTGCCTTCGGCACACAGACTCCAGACGCTGGACCTGTATCTGCCGCCTGGCGAGGGCGTGCGAGCCCTGGTGGTCTACATTCATGGAGGGGGCTGGGAATCGGGAGATAAGGCCAACCCGGCGGCGATGGGGATGCTGTGGGAGAAATCGATGGCGCTGGCCTCGATCAACTATCGGCTCTCGGGGGTGGCTCCGTTTCCGGCGCAACTGGAGGACTGCAAGGCCGCGATTCGCTGGTTGCGGGTGAATGCGGCGCGGTATCGACTGGACCCGGACCGGATCGGAGTGTGGGGGAATTCGGCGGGCGGGCATCTGGCGGCGCTGGTGGCCGTGACGGCGGATGAACCGCGGTTTGATATCGGCCCAAATAAGAAGACGTCGTGCGCGGTGAGCGCGGTGGTCGACTGTTATGGACCGACCGATTTGTCGCTGTACCGCACGTCACGGCCGGACGACACGCTGGGGCGGCTGTTTCGCGGGGCGATCCAGAATCGGACGGCCCAGGTTCAGGCGGCCAACCCCATTGCCTACGTCTCAAAGGACCGGGAGATTCCGCCGATCTTCATCGCCCATGGCGACGCGGACCGCATTGTCCCATTGGAACATAGCGAGAAATTTGAGGCGGCTCTGACGGCGGCAGGGAAGCGGGTCACGCTGCAGGTGATGCCCAGACAAGGGCATTCGGTAATCACGCGCGAGGCGGAGGCCGACGCGCGGAAGTTTTTGCGAGAGGCGCTATCGGCGCGGTGAGGTTTTGGTCGGAAGCGGCGCGAGAGAGACGAGGCAGCGCAACGGGCTCTGACCGGGCGTTACTCCCAACTGTCGAGAATCGACTGGATCGCCTGATCGTCGAACGTCGAGGTCCGCTGCATGGCGGGGGGAGGCGACGAGACACCCGCCAGGGCGGGCTCTGGCCGCGGTGAACTCTCGTGTGGTCGAGTCGGTGACGGCTTTTGGTTTGTCTCGGGTGTGCCAGGCGGAAATGCACCCGATTTTCGGGTGAGCAGGCGCTGAATCCTGGCAATGAGGTCGTCGTTCCGGAGATCGGCCTTGATGAGGTAGTCGGCGGCACCGTTCTGGATCGCGCTCAGGACCGTGGATTTCTTGGCATCGCCCGTCAGGATGATCACGGGGACGAGACGCAAGTCGGGATGCGTTCGGAACGCCCGGAGGGTCTTGATTCCGTCCCAATTGGGCATCTGCACGTCGACAATCGCGACATCGGGAAGATGCTCGCTGGCTTTGGCAAACGCCTCGACTCCATCGTTCGCGACGGCGATCAGGTAGTCCTTGCGGAGCATCCTGGTCAGCAACTGACGGAACATGGGGTCGTCGTCAACAATAAGCAGTCTGGCACGTGACATATCAACTCGGTGTCATCGACGGCAAACGGGCCGCGGCTGGCATCTTGCGGAGGGGCGACCTGCAATCAATCGGTCTGAGGGAACATAGCTTGGGAATCCGGCCATCGCCTCAATCGCAACTGGCAAATTGGAGAGACGCTTGGGAAAGCTCTCCCGGCCCGTTACTACCGGAAAACCCTGTAGTCCCCTTCAGATGTGTGCGGGCCTGGTGACGGCTCGCGCGACCTTTGCAATGACGACATCGGCACTGAATGACGATTTGACGACATAATCGGACGCATCGGCCTCGAGCGAACACAGGACGGTTGTGCGGGAGTTATCGGCTGTGCACATGATGACGGGTACGGCTTTCAGCAGAAAGTGCTGGCGGAACTTCCGCAAGGTTTCGACGCCGTTCCAGCCGTCGCCCATCTCCTGATCGAGAATAATGGCGTCGGGCTTCCATTCGATCGCCTTTCCGAACGCTTCTTCCCCACTGACCGCCACGGAGACGAGGTAGTCGCGTCGCAGGGTCACCTCCAGCAGACTGCGGAAGGTCGGGTCGTCGTCGACGATTAAGACGCGGGTTCGGGACATTTGGCGGTCTGCTCTGCAAAAGACGGTCGGACACACTGCCCGCGCAGGTCATCACATCGCCTGCACTTTCGTTCCGACATAAAACCGTACGTCCCGCCGTTCCCTTCGAAGTCCGAGTGATGCCGGAATCACGGAGGAAAGGAGGATGGGGTTTCCCTGGAGGGCCGCGCAACCGTTACGGCCGGTTGTTCGGGTTCGAAGACGGCTGCGGTCTATAATGTCGGTGACGCCCCAAGGCCCGTTTCCCGATCTGGACAGACCCCGTCATGCCGAGCTTTGAATATTCCAAATGGGATGGTTCGCAGCCATTTTCGCCGCAGTCGGCCGACAAGGTGTTCGACCAGATCAGCGACTACCTCTTGCAGTACGGCGACGACGCGCTGCAACTGTTCGAGGAACTCGAACAGCAAAGCCCGGAACTGCTCGACCAGTTGATTCAGCGGGGGCTGGTGGAGAAGGACGCCGAGGGCAAGTTCCAGGTGACGCCCAAAGGCGTGCGGCGCGTGGAATCGAAGGCACTGGAAGAACTGTTCGACGTGACGCGTAAGGATCGGACGGGTCGGCACGAGACCGACCAGCGCGGGGCGGGGCAGATGGTCCACGAAGAAACGAAGCCTTACGAGTTTGGCGACCCCGTGTCGCATCTCAATCTCCAGGAGACGCTGCGGAACGCGATGTCCCGCGAAGGGCAGGCGGCCGTCCGGGAACGACGGGAGGCGGGCCTGGGGATTCCGATTTCGGAAGACGACCTCGTGATTCACGAGACGGAGTATCAGACGAACTGCGCCACGGTGGTGCTGCTCGATATGTCGGGCAGCATGACCCGCTACGGCAAGTACGGGCAGGCGAAGAAGGTGGCGCTGGCCCTTTCGCAACTGGTGCGGTCACGCTACCCGGGCGACTTCATTCAGGTCGTTGGCTTTTACACGTATGCCTCTCCGCTGACGGAGCGGGAGCTGTTTCTCTCGGCCCCGAAGCCGGTGAGCATTTACGATTCTCGGGTTCATCTGCGGATCAATCTCGACCAGCCGCCGAAGTTCATTCCCGAACACTTCACGAACATTCAGGCCGGGTTGCAGTTTGCCCGGCGGATTCTGCGGAGGCAGCCCGCGGCGAACAAGCAGATTATCGTCATCACCGATGGGGAGCCGACCGCGCACCTGGAAGGCCGCAATCTGGTGCTGATTTATCCCCCGGCCGAGAAGACGGCGCGGATCACGCTCGGCGAGGCGAAGGCCTGCGCGAATGACGGGCTGCACGTTTCCAGCTTCGCGCTGGTGGAGGACTACTTCTACCTGGGGCTGGTCAACTTCGTGGAGCAGATGGCCGCGGTGACAGGGGGGATCGCGGCATACTGCAACGCCGATGACCTGGGGAACATGGTGATCGAGAGCTTTAACAAGGGGCGGAAACGCCGCCGGGTGATGCGGTAGCGGGTGGGGGAGACGGCGCGATGCGAGCCGGAGCGGCGAGTACTTCTCCTTTTGTTCGTGATTCTGCAAGATGACGGGGGACGTGCCGCCGGTGACGAGGGCGATCTGCTCCAGGGTGTTTGCGGACCCGCGTGGAAGCCGGTCCTGGTTTGAGAGCGAGGTGTCTTATGGCCGGTCCGGGGTTTGCGGAGTTACTGGACGCGGTGGATCAACTTCCGGAAGGCGATCAGCGGACGTTGGTTGAGATCGTGCAGAGACGTCTCGCCGAGGCAGGTCGAGCGCGGATCATCCGCGAGGCCGAGGAAGCCCGTCTGGCCTATCTTGGCGGGGAGATTCAGGGCAAAACCGCGAGCGAGATCATGGACGCAACGGAACCATGAACCGTCGCCTGCTGCCGTCGGGGGCTTTTTTGCGGGCGTTGTGACGCTACAAAGACCGTAGGGTGGGCACTGCCCACCATGGCTCACCAGCGATCATCAACCAAAGATCGTTTCTTTCCGCTCACGAGCGTCTCCCACCACTCCTCACGAACCTGCGGCAAGAAATGCCGCTCGTTATTCGGACACGGGTGAGCGCTGGTGGGCAGTGCCCACCCTACAGGAACTGACGCCTCCGTATCCTCTCCGAGAGATCACCCGCCGCGCTCCAGCACTTCCAAAAACCGCTCCACGCGGTTGAGGTCGACGCCTTCGGGTTTGTTGTCCATCAGCCATTGGGCCTCGGCCAAGGCCTCGCCCCGACGCCCGTTCTGGTAGTAGAGCACCGCGCGGATGAACCGCTCTTCGCCCCGGCTGGCATCGAGCACCAGAATCGCCTCGACGTAGCGGAGCATGGCCGTGCCGTCCTCATCCCGCCGGGCGAGATTGAGCAGGTTCGAGAGCATCCGCGCCAGAATGGCCGTCTTGCCGATCGGCGCGGTATCGGCCGGTTGCATCGCCCGCCCGGCATTCTCGACGGCCAGTCCCTGCAGGTCGATGGGCGACAGCGTCTTGCCGCCTTCGAACACGTCGAAGTAAACCGCCTCGCCATCGGCCGGGGCATGTCGCACCAGGAAGTGGCCGGGAAATCCGACGCCTTCAAGAGGCAGCTCGAGACGTCGCCCCAACTCGATGAACAGGACGGCGAGCGTGATCGGAATGCCTTCGCGGTCGTCGAGCACTTCGTTGAGGTAACTGTTGGAGCGGTGGTAGTACTCGCCCCGGCTGCCGTGGAAGCCTTCCTCCTCGAACAGGTAAGTCCGCAGCAGGGCCAGACGGTCGGTGGCGGAGAGCGTCTTCCCCTCGACGCGCGTCGCCAGCTCGCGGCCCATCCGATCGACCTCGGCCCGGTAGGCGGCGATGTCGACATCTTCATTGTCGAGCCGGGCGATGAGGAGCGCTGCCTCGACGAGGTCGATCTCCGCCTCGGGTTTGCTGGCGAGCGATTTGAGCCGGTCGCGAATGCCTGCCTCGTGAACTTCTGTCGCGAGCTTGCGCATCTGCTCGGCCCGGCGTTCGAGCGCCCGGGCGCGGGCCCGCAGCCCGACGATCGCGGGATCGCCATCGCCCAACAGTCGACCAGGGGTGGCGGGGCTGAACGGGACATTGGGGTCGAGCCCCGCGAGCACTTCTTCAAGGCGCGTGTCGAGACCTTCGGGAGCAGCGGGACGGGGCGCTTCGGGGCCGGAACGAAAATGCTTGAACTCGGCTTGGGTGTCGCGAAACTTGGCCAGTCCAACGCGTCCCGACTTGAGGCCCGCATCGTTGGACCGGATCGCCAGCACATCGTTGACATAGCACTGCAGGTCACCCGCTTCGAACCGTACCCGCAGCGTGTTCCAGTCGCCCGGGCGGTAGGCTTCGCTCGCCACTTCCGCGAGCACGTTCCATGAGTACACATCCGGCCCTTCGAACCGGCTGAGTCGGAGTCGCCCCGCGCTGGGGTAGAAACCGTAATGGCGATCGCCATCGTCCGAGCAGAAGACGAGACCGGCCGCACCGGATTCCGGCTGCAGTTTGACCTGCACGCTCACTTCGTAAACGCCGGCGGGCGGGTCTTGCCGGGAGACCAGCAGGCAGCGTCCGCCGAACCCTTCGCCACTCCCTTCGACGAGCAGCCGGCCCGCACGTTGCCGCCATTTTCCGCCGCCGAGCGACTTCCACTCTTTGGGATCGATCTGGCCGATGGTAAGCCAGCGGGCCATGGGGGTGGGGTTCGGTTTGTCGACGAGACGCTTGAGGTCGCTCACGGGGATCGCGAACCCGAGGTTGGCGGTGACCAGCGACTTCATCGTGATGATGCCCTGGACGCGGCCTTCGAGGTCGAGCAGCGGGCCGCCGCTATTCCCCTGTTCGATCGGCATCGAGACCTGGATCATCTCCCGGCCTTCGATCTCGCGATTCCCCGACACCAGCCCCGAAAACAGACTGTGTTTGAGGCCCAGCGGGTTCCCGAGCGCCACGACCGACTGGCCCTGCTTCAACGTTTTCTCATCACCCAGCGAGACGGTCGGCAAGTCTTTCGCATCGATCCGCAGGAGGGCGAGGTCGAACTTCCGGTCGTAGCCTTCCACGACCGTTGGCTCGAAGGTCCGCCCATCGGCCAGTTGGACGGAGATCGGCCGTCCCTCGCCGATCACATGGAGATTGGTGGCGACGAGTCCATCGGGACTGATGATGAACCCGCTGCCAAGGCCCAGCCGCTGGCCATCGCGGCCTTGAAACGTGATCACGACGATCGCCGGTTTGGACTTGGCTGCGACCGCCTCGATGGAGCCGTCCGTTTTTCCGGCAGCGACCACAGCCGCGGGCGGTGTGGGCGCGGGATCAGCCGCGCGAGCCGGGGGGACGAGTCCACCCCATCCGCCCCACACCGCGAGTCCCGTCCCGAGATACAGGGCCAGTTTCGCAGGCCAGACTGGTTGGACAGTCGCCGTTGCTGCGTCGCGCGTCATGGTACCGTCCTTTCGCAGGACCACTCAAACCGTCGGACCCCAACGGCCTTATTGAGGGTGGGCACTGCCCACCATTGCTCACCCGTATTCAACAACCAATCCGCTCACCCCCTGCTTCAACCCGCATGGATGTGCTTCCTCTGGGTTTCGGATCGACCGGCCGCCTCGATGAGCGATCCATTTGGTTTTTGGTGGGCCGGGCTGGTGAGCAAAGGTGGGCAGTGCCCACCCTACGGCTGCGCTACCGGAACATGGCGTGCTTGGCGTCGCCCCGCGACAGGATGTAGGCGAGCATGTCGAGCACTTCGGCCTCGTTCAGCGGCAGGAGCAGTTCCTTGGGCATGAGCGAGG
>JAIXZD010000501.1 GCA_027489895.1 Planctomycetaceae bacterium | reverse complement strand
GCCGCAAGCCTTGCCGAGCCAAGCGCCAGAGCTCGATGTCCTTGGAGAAACACCGTGTCGACCGGCACAAAGCCCGCAATTGGAAAACTTGCCGGAAAACGCGCTGTCGTCACGGGAGCCTCGAGTGGTATCGGAAAAGCGATCGCCTTGGAACTGGCAGCGGCCGGGGCATCGGTCACGGTCCACTATCGCGCCTCAAAGCATTCCGCTGAAACGATTTCCGAAGAGTGCTCCCGGCTCGGCGGCCCCTCATCGGTCGTTGCCTGCGACCTCGCCCAGGAGAACCTGCTGGCAGACGTTGTGGACCAGCTCTGGGCGGAAGCACCAATTGACATCTGGGTCAATAACGCCGGAGTTGACCTGTTAACTGGTGACTCCAGATTATGGAGTTACAGTCAAAAAATTCAGTCCCTGTTTGAGGTTGACTTGCGGGCCACGATGCTGCTCTCCAAACGTGTGGGCAGCCTGATGAAACTGCGCGGAACGGGCGCGATCCTCAACGTGGGATGGGACCAGGCCGAACGCGGGATGGAAGGCGACAGTGGCGAACTGTTTGCCGCGATCAAGGGAGCCGTGATGTGCTTCACGCGCTCTTTAGCGTGTAGCCTCGCTCCGGAGGTTCGCGTCAACTGCCTCGCACCGGGATGGATCCGGACCGCCTGGGGCGAACAGGCCAGTCCTGTCTGGCAGGAGCGAGTGCTGCGGGAGACACCGTTGCAACGTTGGGGCGAACCAGAGGACCTGGCAAAACTCGCTCGGTTTCTTGTCTCCGAAGACGCCAGCTACTTGACTGGCCAGATCTATAATGCGAATGGCGGTGCGGTACGATAGTCGTTTGACCTACTGTGACCATCCCCGGGAAAACAATGAGTCCTTTTTCGCAGTTCCAGCCGAAGTCGAAGCGAATCCCTGCACTTGTAGGGGTTAGGGGACCTGCGACCTCACTTTTGTTGATCCCGACAGGACGTCTTAGACGAATTCACTTGTGCGTTCCCTCGGATCGCCAGCTTCACGCGACTTCAGGACGATGCTCGCGGTGGGGGTTGCTCGCACAATCACAGTAAGGAAACGTCGAATGGCCCCGATCGTGAACCGAGAAACGTCGATTCGCCTCCAGGACGCTCGCACCCTGGTCGACCTGCTCTGGTCGACGGCGACAAAGTCGAAATCCGAACCCGCCAAAAAGATCCTGCTGCGTGCCGCTTGCGATATCGCCGATCTGGCGATCGAACAGCAGAAGCTGCTGAAGGCCGCCTGACAAACCGCAATCCCGGTTAAGTGCCGATCCACAATCGAGTTCCGATTGGAGTCGAGTTGGGACAACAGGGCAAAAACCGTCTCTTCCCGAATTGACTCATGGAATGAATCCGATACCATTCGAATTCCGGTTGATTTCCCGTCAGGGCGGTTGCGCCTTGGGAGCGGCCGGAACAGGCTCCCCGGTTGACTTTCCCGCCTCAAAAATGCGGGCGATACAGCGTATGGTCGGGGGAATGGTGTTGGGGAGTTTGGTCGGCATCTGACAGCAGGAGACGGTTTGTGGTTAAGTTGCGGTTGCGTGAACGCGAGTCGATCCAAGAAGCGGTGCGTCGGTTTCGGAAGCTGGTGGAACACAGCGGCATCAAGAAGGAGATGCGCCGCCGGGAGTTCTACGAAAAGCCGAGCGACCAGCGCCGCCGGGCTCGCCGTCGCGCTGAGCGCCGCGCCGAAATGGCCAAGAAGGCCGCAGTCGCACGCTAAGCTGCGCCCACGTTCGGGCGCGTTGGCGGCGCATCCCTGCAAATCTTCAACACCCCGGTCGGATTTCTCCGACGCGGGGTGTTTGCGTTGTCGCGCGTACTTTGGAGTGTGATCGCACCCGTGAAGTGGTTGAGCAGCACGTCACGAGGCGGCAGTCACGCGCGTCACGCGGCGGCCAACGGCTACAGTTGGCTCGGCCTGTTTTTGATATTGGCCGCCAGCAGGCACCGCTTGCGCTCCGGGCGCTAACGCTTCCGGCTCCCTCGCTGCGAACAGGCGAAACGATTGTCGCTCGCCCTATCGTCAACCGGGGCGCGACCTCGCTATGCTGGGTGCTCTTGTCTGCATCTGATCGACTTGCGTGTGGTGAACCCTATGGCTGAGCAATCCTTGCGCGCTTCTGACAGCCGCGAACTGGCCGTCGCGATTCGCGACGTTCACAAGTCGTTTCGACGCGGGAGCGAATCGGTCGAGGTGCTGCAGGGACTCGCCCTGGATGTTCCGTACGGAGAATTTCTCGGGCTGATGGGCCCCAGCGGATCCGGCAAAACGACGATGCTCAATCTCATCGCTGGGCTCGACGTGCCCACCACCGGAACGGTCGATGTCGGGGGCGAGCGCATCTCGTCCATGTCCGAGGCGGAACTGGCCCGCTGGCGCACGCGGAGCATCGGGTTTATCTTCCAGTTCTATCACTTGCTCCCCGTAATGACCGCCTACGAAAACATCGAGCTGCCGCTGTTGCTTTTGCCCCTGACGGGTGCCCAGCGAAAGCAGCAGGTGATGACCGCGCTCGACCTCGTGGGACTTTCGAACCGGATGAATCATCGGCCCGGCCAGCTCTCCGGCGGTCAGCAGCAGCGGGTGGGGATTGCCCGCGCGATCGTGACCGACCCCGTCCTGATCGTGGCCGACGAACCAACGGGGGACCTGGATGCCCGCTCGGCCGAGGAAATCCTCGACTTGCTGGGTGAACTGCAGCGGTCCCTCGAAAAGACGATTCTGCTGGTGACGCACGACCCGCGAGCCGCCGAGCGTGCTGATCGCGTGCTGCACCTCGACAAGGGCCGCCTCGTTGACGATGCCCCGGTCTACACCCGCTCGGCTCGCACTGGCGGCCCCGCGGCGTAAGTCGCTTTTAAGATTTGAACTGCGCTCGTCTCAAGGAGTATTGCGTGATGACTGACGGCCTGACCTGGAAACGGATGTTTGGAATCGGACTGGTGGCCGTGGTGTTGGGGATGACACCAGCGGGGATCGCGCTGGCGATTGACGACTACAAACTCGGCCCGGACTCCGAGGTGAAAGAGGGTGTCCCCGTCGGAATGGTCACGAAAGCGAGTTTCACCAGCCCGGAAATCTACCCCGGGACGGTTCGGGATTACTGGGTCTACGTTCCCAAACAGTACGACGCCTCGAAGCCCGCCTGCCTGATGGTGTTTCAGGATGGCGGAAACTACGCGAAAGCCGATGGCCAGTTCCGCGTTCCGGTCGTTTTCGACAACCTGATCCACAAAGGGGAGATGCCGGTAACAATTGGCGTGTTCGTCAATCCGGGCGTGGTGCCGCCAGCAGCGGAGGGACAAAAGCCCCGCCAGAATCGCAGCTTCGAGTACGATTCCCTGGGCGACCAGTACGCCCGTTTTTTGATTTCCGAACTGTTGCCCGTCGCCACGAAGGACCTGAATGTCCGGAAAGACCCGGAAGGGCGGGCGATCTGTGGCATCAGCTCGGGTGGCATTTGCGCCTTCACCGTGGCCTGGGAGCGGCCCGAGGAGTTTGGCAAGGTGGTGTCCCACATTGGCAGCTTCACGAACATTCGCGGCGGCCATGTCTACCCGGCATTGATCCGCAAAACCGAGCGAAAGCCGCTGCGAGTGTTCCTGCAGGAGGGCTCGAACGACCTCGACAACGTGCATGGAAATTGGCCTCTCGCCAATCAGGAAATGGCTGCGGCGCTTCGGTTTATGAAATATGACACTACGTTCGAATACGGCGATGGTGGACACAGCGGCAAACACGGTGGGGCGATTCTTCCCGAGACGATGCGGTGGCTGTGGCGGGAGACGAAGTGAGGCGGTAACGTCTCGGGCGGAGTGGAAGGCGTGGCGGCGTGGGGTTTTGCGTCTCGACAGTTTTATGGCGGGACTGTCTTGTCAGCCGCACTGCGGGGCGATATTCTGCCTCGTTCCGGTTTGGCCGGACGATTTGGGAACATTCTTTGCGGGATGCGTTCGCGGGGTGGGGCTTCGGCCAGCCGCGTGAGGGAGTTGGCGATGATTCGAGGGAAGTTGGCTGCCCAGCCGCGGTCGGGTTTCGGCAAGCGAGTCTGCCGGAAGTTGCGTTCGGAGGGACTTGTGCCCGGCAATCTGTACGGTCACAAGGAAGCGCCGGAGGCGGTTTCCGCGAAGGCCGCGGATGTGCTTGCGCTGATGAAGTCGGGCGTGCGGGTGGTCGACGTCGTGGTCGGCTCGAAGACAACGATTACCGTGGTCAAAGAAGTGCAGTGGGATTCGATGGGTGACTTTATCACCCATGTCGACCTGCTCCGCGTTGACCCGGAAGAGCTGGTGACGGTCGATGTCCACGTGGAGCTGAAGGGCACCGCACCGGGCGTTCTGGCCGGGGGCGTGCTCGATTTCGGGCTGCGGTCGCTGCACTGCCAGTGTCCCGTGGCGGCGATTCCGGATGCGATCATCGTCAAGGCGGCCGGGCTGGAACTGGGCACGATCATCCACGTTCGCGACCTCGAACTGCCGCCGAACGTGACGGTCATGAACGGTCCGGAACAGATCGTGGTGCAGGTGATGAAGGCGAAGGAAGCCGAACTGACGACCTCGGAAGGCCCGGCCCAGCCGGAAGTGATCGGCAAGAAGGCCGACGAAAAAGGCGACGAGAAGGAAGCGGGCAAGAAGTAATCAGCCGGCTGGTTGCACTTGGTCTGGTTTCGGTTGGGGCCGGTTTTAGTTGGGAAATGGGCTGAGGGGCTGTCATGCGGGTTGTCGTGGGGTTGGGAAATCCCGGCCCGCGCTACCGTGAGACGCGGCACAACGTCGGGTTCGACGTCGTGGCTCTTCTGGCTCGCCGGACGATGGCCGAGGGTCCGAAAAAGAAGTTCGACGCAGAACTGTTTGATTGTGGAGGGGCGTGGGGCGACAAGTTGTTGCTGGTGGCTCCGCAGACGTACATGAACCTGAGCGGGAAGTCTGTTCGGGGCGTGCTCGATTTTTACAAACTCAGCCCGCAAGATCTGCTGGTTGTGTGCGACGATATCAACCTCCCCTTGGGCAAGCTGAGAATTCGTCAGCAAGGCTCGGCGGGGGGACAGAAGGGCCTGGCGGATATTCTTCGCCAGGCAGGGACTGAATCGGTGCCAAGGCTGCGAATGGGCGTCGGAGCACCGCCTGGTCCCATTGATGCGGCGGACTGGGTCCTGGGAAAGTTTACCAGTGCCGAGCAGATGGATGTCGAACGGATGACAGCCATCGCTGCCGACGCAGTCGAAGTCTGGGTGCGTGAAGGCCTGGCCTCGGCGATGAACCGGTTCAACACGGATGGGGAGAGTGGAGATCGGCGAACTTCCGGGCCGTCCGCCAAAGGTGTGGCGACTAAGGATGTTCGGCCGAAGGGTGATATAAAGGCGGGGCGTGATGCCCTCAGACCGGGACAGGACGGAACCGGTCAACAAGCAATACAGAATCCAACTGGGGCCAGCGAAACGCGTGAGCGTTTGGGCGGGCCTCAGGGCGAGGCAAGCCAAGAGGTTCGTGTCGACTGACGGGCGGCGGGTGCCTCCGTGTGGCGGGATTGTGCAACGGGTTTGAGTTGTGGGGTAGTTATCCAGTGACGAAGAGGCGGGCGTTGGCCTGTCTGGCGTCGCGGAGTGCAGGGAAATCGGAGCGAGGCCGTGGCCGAACAAACGTACGAAGGAATGTTCCTCCTGGACAGCAACAAGTATGCGTCCAATGCGGAGGGAGTTGTTGCGGAAGTGAACACGATCATCGAGCGGGCTGGTGGCAAGCTGCTGGCCGAACGGTCGTGGCAGGATGGCAAGCTGGCGTACGAGATGGACGGGCACAAGAAGGGCCTGTACTACCTGACGTACTTCACCTGCAACACCCAGGGCCTGACCGAGATCGACCGTCTGGTCGGTTACAACGAAACAATCATTCGGCACCTGGTGCTGAAGCTCGACCCGGCCCTCGTGCAGCCGCTGCTCGACATGGTGGCGTCCGGCAAGAGCGAAGTGGTGTCGTCGTTCAAGGATACCGAATCGGATGCCCTGGGACGCGTGGGCGGCCCGAGCTAGTGGTTCGACGCTAGTGATTCGATTGAGTGGCCGAAGTCGGTCGTGTTGGTGATTCCCGGTGCGGCTTGTTGGCGTCTTGACGGGCAGCGGTGGGACGGGAGGCAAGCATGGCGAGTTTCAATCGCGTGATTCTGATGGGGAACCTGACCCGCGACCCGCAGGTCCGGTACATCCCGTCGGGGAGCGCCGTCGCCGAAATCAGCCTGGCGGTCAACCGGACCTGGTTCGACAAGCAGACGAACTCCCGCAAAGAGGAAGTGACGTTTGTCGATGTCACCCTGTGGGGTCGCGACGCGGAAGTGGCGGGTGAGTATCTCACCAAAGGCCGGTCGGTTCTGGTCGAGGGACGATTGTCCTTGGATACGTGGGACGACAAGGCGACAGGTCAGAAGCGAAGCAAACTGAAGGTTGTGGGAGAGCGGCTCGTCATGGTGGGCGGTCGCGGAGAGGGTGGAGGAGGCCAAGGTGGAGGTGCCCAGGGAGGCGCGTCTGCCGGTCGGCGATCTGCTCCAGCCGAATCATCTCCTGGTCCGGAATATGGTGGTGGCGACTTCGCTCCCGATTATGGGGGCGGAAGCTTTGGCGGGGGAAGTGCTGGTCCTGGAGGCGGGGGCGGTGACGAAGACGTCCCGTTCTAGGGATGTCTCCGGATTGGTTCCGGAAACCGCGACGCCTGTGAAGAACGGCGAGACAAAACCTCCTGCCAGTAAAGAGTGAGTACATTCAGCAAGCCCGGAGTGGTTTGACGGGTCTTTTGAGAAGGACAGACTGGAATGGCGATTCCCACGGGAGCGAAGCGGCGCGGTGTCGAGTTGATGCTGGCGGAAGATGTGGCCCCGCTCGGTAAGCAAGGGGACGTGGTCCTGGTCAAGCCGGGCTACGCGCGGAACTATCTGGTTCCCCAGGGACTGGCGACCGTGGTGACCGCTGGCGCGAAGCGCATGATCGCCAAGCACAAGGAACGCCAGGCCGAGATTCTGAAGAAGAAGCTCGCGGAGATTCGCAAGCTGGGCGATGCGATCAGCAAGTACAGCGTGACGCTGGAAGCGAACGCGACTCCGGAAGGTCATCTCTACGGGTCGATCGTGGCCGTCGATATCGCCAAGGCGCTGCAGAAGGCGAGCTTCGCGGTCGAACCGGACAACGTTCGCCTCGATGGTCCGATTAAGGAACTGGGCCTGTACACGGTCAAGATGCACTTGCACGCCGATGTCGAATGCGATGTCAAGGTGTGGGTCGTTCCGACGGCATCGGCTTAGTTTACGTTGTTGAATTGCCCCGCCGATCTTCTGGCTGGCGGCCATTCGAGAGCATCGAGATTTGCAACCCTCAGGCGGACCACACGTGGTTCCGGCTGGGGGTTGTTTGCTTGCGCGGATGTGATTTCAGTTGTCGTCCGACCTGTCCGCGAGGGCGCTCACAGCCCAGCGATCAATCGATGCGGAATGCTCGGCGTTTCTCCTGGTTTTGGTTTGCAGCGTCGGAATGTACTTCCCCTCGCTCTCGCGTCGGGCTGCAATCACAAATCCACACTCCTTACGCAGTGAGGGAGTGAAGACACATGACGCGGCGGAATGGGATTCGTCGTGTTCATAGTGTGGGGCAGCGCGGGTTTCCTCCGGGCGCTGACGCTTCCGGCTCCCACTCCTCTGGGAGGCTTTTTTCGTTCTGCGGGGCGTTCGGTGCCATGCTTACACCGGCTTTGCGGGGCCAGCCTGCGAGCGGCTCTCGACGCAATTCCAGGAGGCTTGCGGTCTGCGTTGGTGGTGCACCGTCTCACGTTCGGCATGCTTGCCCCGAAGCGGTGCAAGCATGCCACACTCGCTGGTCACTTGCCGCTGGTGTCAACTCGAACAAAGCAAAGCCCCTAGGGGATGGTGCCTTACACTTGTCACTGGAGCGCTGGACAGATGACAATCGATTAGTCGCAGTTCGTTGGTTGCGGAATGCAGAATGAGGGGACTCTTCTGTCCTGAGAGTGTGACTTCGTGCGTTGATGTCGAAGGAGGAGTCGTGTCGATGACTGCGTCTGTTCATTGTGTCGATCCGTCTTCGTCGTATCCGTCGCGGCGCGAATTCTTGCAACGGGCCGGGAACGGCTTCGGGATGCTGGCTCTTTCCAGCTTGCTGGCCGAGCAGGGACTCCTGGCAGCACCCGGCGGCGCGGCGCTTGATCCCCTGTCTCCGAAGGTGCCGCACTTTCCGACCAAGGCGAAGTCGGTCATCTGGCTGTTCATGAATGGCGGCCAGAGCCAGGTCGATACGTGGGACTACAAGCCGGCCCTGGCCGAGCGGGATGGCAAGGAACTGGAGGGGTTCGACAAGAACACCGGGTTCTTCACGGGGTCGGTCGGGCCGATCATGAAGTCGCCGTTCCAGTTTGCTCAGCATGGGGAGTGCGGGGCGTGGGTCTCGGAGATTTTTCCGAACCTGGCGAAACATGTCGATCGGATGGCGATCCTCAAGTCGTGCTGGACCGACTCGAATAACCATTCCCCGGCCCTGTTTCGAATGAACACGGGCTTCGCGCGGATGGGGTTCCCCTGCGTGGGCGCCTGGACGACGTATGGCCTGGGCGCGGAGACACGCAACCTGCCGGCCTTCGTCGTGATGTACGACACGCTGGGACGCGGGATTCCCAAGGGGCATGCCCAGAACTGGGGCGCGGGATTTCTGCCGGGGGTGTACCAAGGGACGGCACTCAAGCCGCAGGGGGCTCCGATCGAGAATCTGGAGCGGGCTGCGGGGGTGACCGATGCCTCGCAGCGGTCGCAACTGGACCTGATCCGCACGCTCAACGAGCAGCATCTCGAACGAGCCGAGGGCGAGCCGGAATTGGCGGCGCGGATCGAGTCGTTCGAGCTCGCGTATCGCATGCAGATGGCGGCTCCCGAGGTGCTGGACCTGGGCCGCGAATCGCAGGCAACGCAGGCGCTCTACGGCATCAACGACCCCAAGTGCGGCCACTTCGCGAAGCAGTGCTTACTGGCGCGGCGGATGGTGGAGCAGGGCGTGCGGTTTGTCCAGATTTACTCGGGCGGGATGGAGAACGAGCGGAGCTGGGACGGGCATACGAACATCAAGGAGAACCACGCGGGGTTTGCGCAGGAGACCGACCAGCCGATCGCAGCGCTGCTGACCGATCTTGCTGAGCGGGGCTTGCTCGACTCCACGCTCGTGGTTTGCGGGGGCGAGTTTGGTCGGCTGCCGATTGTCCAGAAAGGCGGGACAGGCCGGGACCACAACCCGCATGCCTTCACCACCTGGATGGCGGGGGGCGGCGTGAAGGGCGGGCTCAGCTATGGCGAGACGGACGAGATCGGCTTCAAGGCGGTGGTCGACCGGGTGGGGATCAATGACCTGCATGCCACGATGCTGCATCTCGTTGGGCTGAACCATGAGAAGTTGACGTACCGCTTTAACGGACGGGATTTCCGGCTGACCGATGTCGGTGGTCATGTGGTGACGCCGATCCTGGCGTGACGGGGCAGCGGGGGAACGCTCACGCGTTCCGCTACGAATGGCGTGGGCTGGGGAAGCCTCACGGCTTCCGCTACCAACTAGCGGGGTAGGGCGGGAATGAATTGCCGGAGGTAGGTGTGGCTTTGGATGAGGGCGGCCTTGCGGTCGGCGAGGGTCCCTTCGTAGGCGCGGTCTTCGACTTCCACGCAGACGGGGCCGCGGTAGCCGACGTCGGTCAGCACCGAGAAGAAGCGTCCCCAGTGAACATCCCCCAGCCCCGGCAACTTCGGAAAGTGGTAAAGGTTGGGATGCGCGAGAATGCCGAAGTCGTTCAGCTTGTGCTGATCGACGCGGACGTCTTTAGCGTGGATGTGGTGCAGACGCGATGAGAACTCCCGCAGATGGGCGAGGTAATCCATCTGCTGCCAGACCGCGTGAGACGGGTCGTAGTTGAGGCCGAATGCCGGGCTGGGGATGTCGGCGTACATCCGTCGCCAGATTGCCGGGGAGTTCGCGAGATTCTTTCCGCCGGGCCATTCGTCTTTTGTGAACAGCATGGGGCAGTTTTCGATCCCGATCTTCACGCCGAGGGCTTCGGCCTGGGCGACGAGTGGCCGCCAGGTGGCGAGGAACTGAGGCCAGTTGTCGTCGACGGACTTGGTCCAGTCGCGACCGACGAATGTGTTGACGCGTGTCAGGCCCAACTGTTTGGCGGCGGTGAGCAACTTGCCGAGATGCTCGACAGCGAGGGCCGCTTCGGTCGCGTTCGGGCTAAGCGGATTCGGGTAGTAGCCCAGCCCGGAGATCGAAACGCCGGTCGATCGGACGACTTCCTCGACCTCGGCGATTGTGTCGTCGGAGAGTGATGTCACGTCGAGATGGGTGATACCGGCGTACCGGCGCTCGGCCTTACTCACGGGCCAGCACATCACCTCGACGCAGTCGTAGCCTGACTCGGCGGCGAACTCGAACAGCTCGCGGAACGACAGCTCTGGAAGAATCGCACTGACAAAACCGAGTTGCATGAGAGGGCCTGTTTGAGTTGGAGGATGAGGGCGTTGGAAACGCTCACGCGTTCCGCGACGACAGGGAAGATGAGGTGATCAGATGACCTGGACCCAGGCTCGGGTTTGGTGGCTTTTCAGGATAGCGTCGCAGAGGGCGATCTCGCGGTGACCATCGGCAAAGCTGGGGAATGTGGGTTTGGAATGCCAGGTTCCCTCGGCAATGGACGCATAGAAGGCGCGGAACAGGTGTTTGAACGTCTCGGAAAAGCCTTCGTTGTGGCCGCCGGGATAGTCGCTGGTCGCGCGGGCCGCGGGCGAGAGTGACGCGGGATCGCGGATCAGATCGTGATTAGGGCCGGAGCGATGGCCGAGCCAGAGTCGTTCGCTCGTTTCGCTGTTCCAGACGGCGGCCTGATTCTGTCCGGCGAGTTCGAAGCGGAGGCTGTTTTTGCGGCCGGCCATCACCTGCGAGACATGGCAGACGCCACGCAGTCCGCCCTCGAATTCGAGGAGCATCGCGCCGTAGTCCTCGGTGACGATCGGGATTTCAGCGCAGGGGCGGGGTGAGGAGTCGGCTGAACTGAAGGTGAGCGTGTCGCCTTCCGGGCGCTGGCGGGACGTGTGGACGGTCAGCAGGTCGGCACAGACGGCGACAATCGACCGACCAGTCACGAATTGAATGAGATCGAACCAGTGGGTCCCGATGTCGGAGACGGCCCGGAGCGGTCCCCCTTCGTCGGCCAGGACCCGCCAGTTGAAATCGGTTGGGTAGAGAAGCCAGTCCTGGGTGTAGCTGCCGGTGACATGGAACAGCGGTCCAAACTCGCCTCGTTCGACACGGGCTTTGGTTTCCTGCACGAGCGGGTAGAAGCGGCAGTTGTAGTTCACGGCTGCCGCGCGATTGGCTTGAGCTGCGGCGGTGACGAGTCGGGCGGATTCGACCGACGTCATGGCGAGCGGTTTCTCGCAGAGCAGGTGTTTGCCAGCGGCTAGCACCGCCGTCGCCTGCTCGGAGTGCACACGGTTGGGAGAGGCGAGGTGGACCGAGTCGACGGAGGAATCGGCCAGCAGTTCGTCGAAAGAGCGATAGGCCCGTGGAATCGCAAGCGCCTCGGCAGCGGCCTGCGAACGCTCGGCCGATGAACCGAGGATGCCGACAACGGACTGTCCCGCGCGGCGCAAGGCCTCGACATGGACGGGACCGATGAAGCCAGTTCCCACCACCGCGACACGACAGGTCATTGCGTCTCCCGACGGTTGAATCGCATGGGCTGATCGAGTCCGGAAAGATCAGCGGTCGCTACAGGGAATCAATTCAGAGGTCTTTTCCCGTGAAGATATCGGTTCCGAAGTGGGGAATCGACGTGGTCGGATGGACTGGCGCGGATGTTGGCTTAACCGTCGGGAAGTGAGGCTGGCGGCTTGAAACGGACTGCGGTGGGCCGGTATCACCAGTTCTATAGAAGATGACTGATTTGAGTGGGAAGGTTTTCTGTCCGTACTCCGCAGAGTGAGCGTCCGCATGCGCACCTGGGTGATGCAAGAATCGTTTCGTCTGACCATGGCGGTTAGTTGCCTGGTTGGACTGGTTGAGCTGACGAAAGCCTCGACCGTTGGGGCGGAACCGCCAGTTACGGACCGGATCGAGTTCAATCGGGATGTTCGACCGATCCTGTCGGACAACTGCTTTTTCTGCCATGGGCCCGATGCCGGGCACCGCAAGGCCGATCTGAGGCTGGACCTGCGCGAGGAAGCGGTCAAGAACGAAGTGATCGTTCCGGGCGAGGTGGACGCCAGTTCGCTGATCGAGCGCATCTTCGAGACGGATGCGAAGGTCGTGATGCCGCCGCCCGAGTCGAACAAGAGTTTGACGGCGCGGCAGAAGGCGATCTTGCGAAAATGGGTCGAGCAGGGGGCGGGTTACCAGCGGCACTGGTCGTATGAACCGCCGGTGAAGCCTGCGATTCCCGCCGGAGTGAACGGCATCGATCATCTGGTGCGAAAGCGGCTGGCCACCGTGGGTCTGTCACCTGCACCGGAGGCGGACCGGCGCACATTGATCCGCCGACTGTACAGCGACCTGGTGGGGCTGCCACCCACTCCTGAAGCCGTCGACGCGTTCGTCGCCGATGCGTCGCCTGAGGCCTATTCGAAGCTGGTCGAGTCGCTGCTGGCCAACCCGCACTACGGCGAACGGATGGCGTTGGGCTGGCTGGATGTTGTGCGTTTCGCGGATACGGCGGGATATCACAGCGACAATCCTCGCAACGTCTGGCCCTACCGCGATTATGTCATCAAGAGTTTCAACGAGAACAAGCGGTTTGACCGGTTCACGATCGAACAGATCGCGGGGGACCTGTTGCCCGATGTGACGCTCGAAACGCGCGTCGCGTCGGCGTTCAACCGACTGCTGCTGACCACCGAAGAAGGCGGCGCGCAGGCGAAGGACTACGAAGCGCGGATGCTCGCGGACCGGGTCCGATCGATCGGCGCGGCCTGGCTGGGTCAGACCACCGGGTGCGCCCAATGCCACGACCACAAATTCGACCCGATCACGATGCGCGACTTCTATTCGCTGGGGGCGTTCTTCGCTGACATCCAGGAGCCGATCATCGGCCGTCGGGAAGATGGGATGCCGGTCACCACGCCGGAGCAGGATCTGAAGCTGGCGGCGCTGGATACCGCTCTTACCGAAGCGCGGAAAGAGTTTGAGGCGGTTGTTCCGTTGCTGGATGCCGCCCAGTCGCAGTGGGAAGCCGATGTCGTTGCGTATGCGGTGGTGTTGCCTGAGTTGAAAGAGGGGGCGACCGCGAACGACAACGAGAAACGGGTCGCCAAGCAGGTGGCCGATTTGATTCCGAACGCGAACCGCAATCCCCAGCAGCAGCAGGTGGTGCGAGACTACTTCCGATCCCGCGTCACCAAACTGTACGCGGCCGAGTCGCAGGGTCTGGCGAAGGCGCAGCAGGAGCGGGATGGGTTCTACGCGAGTCTGCCGAAAGTTCTCGTCAGCGTGAGCGGCCCCAACAAACGGACGGTGCGGATTCAGCCGCGGGGTAATTGGCTGGATGAAACCGGCGAGATCATGAAACCGGCTCTTCCCGGATACCTGCCCCAGCCTGTGGTGAGCGGTCGCGAATTGAATCGGCTCGACCTGGCGCAGTGGCTGGTCTCGGCGGAAAATCCGCTGACGGCGCGGACAGTGGTCAACCGGTTCTGGAAGCAGTTTTTTGGGATGGGTTTGAGCAAGGTGCTGGACGATCTGGGTGCCCAGGGAGAACCGCCGGTCCACCCGGAGTTACTGGACTGGCTGGCCTGCGAGTTCCGGGACAGCGGGTGGGACGTGAAGCAACTGGTCCGCACAATCGTGTCGAGTGCGACGTACAAACAAGCGTCCACGGGCACGCCCGAGCTGCTGGCCACCGATCCGTACAACCGGGAACTGGCCCGGCAGTCGGCGTTCCGTGTCGATGCAGAGTTGGTGCGTGATAACGCGCTCGCGGTGTCGGGGCTGCTGGTGGATCGGATCGGTGGTCCAAGCGTGAGGCCGTATCAACCCGATGGATACTGGGAGAATCTGAACTTCCCGGTGCGGTCGTACGATGCGGACAAAGGAGAGAGTCAATACCGGCGGGGTCTGTACACGTGGTGGCAGCGATCGTTTCTGCATCCGAGTCTGGTTGCGTTCGATGCGCCAAGTCGCGAGGAGTGCGCGGCCGAGCGGAATCGGTCGAACATCCCTCAGCAGGCGCTGGTGCTTTTGAATGACCCGACGTATGTCGAGGCCGCCCGCGCGTTCGCGGCGCAGATCGTCACAACGAAAGCAGGTTCGGTCGAGGAGCGGTTGCTGTTTGCCTGGCGGCGGGCGTTGCAGCGGGCGCCACGGCCTGAGGAATTGACCGTTCTCCGCGAGTTGTACGAGAAGCAACTGGCGGCCTATCGGGCCGATGGGAAGGCGGCTGAGGAACTCGCGAGCGTTGGACTGGCGGCACGTCCGGAGGGGGTCGACGTTGCCGACCTTGCGGCGTGGACGCACGTCGCCCGCGTGCTGCTCAACCTGCACGAATCGATCACCCGGTCGTAGGGAGAGCGGGATGACCGTTCCAGTCGATGTACGTCCAGACGATCTGCCCTTCAAACGGCGGGCAGTTCTCGGCGCGTTGAAGCGGGGCGTCGGGGCGGCAGCGGTCGCTTCGCTTTTGGGGCAGGACCGCGCTTGGAATTGCGCCGAGGCCGCGACACCGGGTGTGCTCGGGGCGTTGCCGCTGCCGGCGCGTGCGAAGCGTGTGATCTGGATGACGATGGCAGGAGGGCCGTCGCATCTGGAGCTGTTCGACCCGAAGCCGAAGCTGGCGGAGCTGGATGGTCAGCCGATGCCGGAGAGCATGACCCGGGGCCAGCAGTTGGCACAGTTGCAGGGGCAGAAGCTGGTTTGTCTGGGACCGCGTTTTCGTTTCGTGAAGCATGGGGAGAACGGGACGGAGTTGGGTGAGTTGCTGCCGCACCTAGGGTCGGTGATTGACGAGGTCTGCCTGGTGCGGTCGATGACGACCGACGCGATCAATCACGACCCGGCCCACATGTTCATGAACACCGGCTCGCAGATTGCGGGCCGCCCGAGCATGGGAGCGTGGGTCACGTATGGTCTGGGGAGCGAGGCGGAAAACCTGCCAGGCTTCGTCGTGCTGGTCTCCACGGGACAGGGGCGGTCCCCGCAGCCCATCGCCGCGCGGCAGTGGAGCAGCGGATTTCTGCCCAGTCGGCATCAGGGGGTCCAGTTGCGGTCGAAGGGCGACCCGGTCCTGTACCTCTCCAATCCGCCGGGGGTGACGCGGTCGCGGCAGGAATGGGATGTGTCGGCCATCAACCGCCTCAATGGCCAGCAAAACGAGAGCGTGCCCGATCGCGAGATTGCCACGCGGATCGCCCAGTACGAACTGGCGTTTCAGATGCAGGCGAGCGTGCCCGAACTGATGGACATTCGCGGCGAGACGCAGGAATCGCTCGGGTTGTATGGCTGCGAGCCGGGGGATGGTTCGTTCGCCTCGAACTGTCTTCTGGCCCGACGGTTGGCCGAACGCGGTGTACGGTTCATTCAGCTCTATCACCGGGACTGGGACCATCACAGCCTGCTCAAAGAGGAGTTGCCGCGACGGGCCAAGGAGGTGGATCAGGCGTCGGCAGCGCTCATCAAGGATTTGAAGCAGAGGGGGATGCTGGACGACACGCTGCTGGTCTGGTCGGGCGAGTTCGGACGGACGCCGATGTCGCAGGGGAACAAAGGGCCGGTCGGGCGGGACCATCACAACAAGTCGATGTCGATGTGGCTGGCGGGGGCGGGAGTGCGGGGCGGGGTGGTGTATGGGGCGACGGACGAGTTGGGTTACGCGGCCGTCGAAAAGGTCTGCACGGTGCATGATCTGCACGCGACGATGCTGCATCAGTTGGGCATCCGTCACGACGCGTTCAGCTACAAGTTCCAGGGGTTGGACGCGCGATTGACGGGTGTGGAAGGCGCGAACGTGTTGACGGAGATTTTGGGATAAGGTGAATCAGTAGGAAGAAGCTCAAAACTGTGCCATGCTTGCACCGCTTCGGGGCAAGCATGCCAACCACCAGTCGTCGCGCAATGACCCGACAAGCCATCAGCCATGCCCGACATCCACAAACAGTGCGTGCGATGGAACGAACCGGGACATGCTCACTTTCTGACGTTCTCCTGTTTTGGCCGGAAGCCGATTCTCTCCCGAGATCGATCTCGAATGTGGATGATCGAAGGCGTTGAATCCGCGAGAACAAAGCACGCCGTCCATGTCTGGGCGTATGTCCTCATGCCAGAGCATGTCCACCTGCTCGTTTGGCCAACGCATCGCGACTACTCTATTTCCGCAATCCTCAAGACGATGAAGCAGGCTGTCTCGCGTCGAGCCATCACCTATGTGACCCGTAACACGCCGTGGTTCCTGAGCGAGATGGCCGACCAGCAACCCAGTGGCGTTGTCACCCATCGCTTCTGGCAGCGGGGCGGAGGCTATGATAGTAACCTCACGGAACCACGCTCGGTTTGGGCAGCGATGGACTACATTCATGGGAATCCGGTTCGGCGGGGTTTGTGCGCGTCGCCGTGGGATTGGGCTTGGTCGAGTTTTCGGGAATGGGAGCAACCAGGGACGGGGCCGATGCGGATCGACCGTGAGTCGGTTCCGAGGACGGAGGCGGGTTAGCGGTTGGCATGCTTGCCCCGAAGCGGTGCAAGCATGGGACGGCGCATGGGACGACGGATGTCGAGGGATTTTTTTGTGCGTCGGTTCCGAGGACGGAGGCGGGTTGATGATTGGCATGCTTGCCCCGAAGCGGTGCAAGCATGGCACAGCGTCTGAAACAACGGACGACTTTGGTTTTGAAGACGATTGAACACTGCGTTTTGACTGGTGG
>JAIXZD010000538.1 GCA_027489895.1 Planctomycetaceae bacterium | reverse complement strand
GAGAGATGCGGTCCAAGTTTGACCATCAGCGCATGACGCGCGTCGCTGGTCGGGAAGCCCAGGAACGACTCGATCCCGCCGCCGAACCGACCCTCGACCGGTTTGGCACCCAGCAGTTCTCCCGGCTGACGATACGACGACGAATCAACCGCAGGGGCATCCGCGGAAAACGACCAGTGGCCCAGCACGTTCGGACCGGTCGAATCGGCTCCGGTGTATGCCGCCCGCCAGGGTTCGGCCCGAGTCGGCCACTCCTGGGCGGACACAGTCGCATTGAGAACCAGAACGGTCGCCAGAACCAGCAGGCAGATTCGAGTCGGGGTCATATCGCAACTCAGTAAGAGTGACTTTTCTTGATGCGTCGAATCAGTTGTATGGCGGCTGTCGCGCGGGGTCGAGCGACGCACGCGGTCGAGACGACTTGGACATCGTCTGGCATCTCAGCGCGGGGGAAGTCTCACGACTTCCGCTACACTGCGGGTTGTAGAACGACTCGCAACCAAATCCTCGAACACCGTTCCGTCTCATGACCGCGCAGCCTACTTCCAGCACATCTCTTCCCGACCCATCCCGCGTGGCACGCATTGGTGTCGTCACTGTTTCAGATCGCGCCAGTCGGGGCGAGTACGAAGACCGCGGTGGCCCGGCCATTCTCGACTACCTTCGCGAAGTTGTCTCGTCGGCCTGGGAACCGGTGGCCCGCGTCATTCCCGATGACCAGTCCGGGATCGAAGAGACTCTGATCGAGCTCTGCGATCACGAGCAGTGCTGTCTCGTGGTCACCACCGGCGGGACAGGCCCCGCCGTTCGCGATGTCACGCCCGAAGCGACGGAGTCTGTCTCCGAGAAACTGATGCCTGGATTTGGCGAGTTGATGCGCCAGGTCTCGCTCCAAAAAGTTCCGACCGCGATTCTCTCGCGACAGACCGCCGGAATTCGCGGGGGAGCGCTGATCGTCAACCTGCCCGGCCAGCCCAAAGCGATTCGGGAATGCCTCGATGCCGTCTTCCCCGCGATCCCCTACTGCATCGACCTGATCGGCGGCCCCTTCCTCACCACGCACGAACCGCGTCTGGTCGCTTTCCGCCCGAAGAAGTAACGGGCTGACGATTCAGCCCGCCGCGCGTTGAATCAGCTCCCGCAATTCCGCGGCGATAAAGAACGAACCGGTCACGCAGATCAGATCGTCCGGCCCCGCAAGCTGCCGGGCGACCTGCCACGCCTGCTCGGGTCGCGCCGCGAGATGCACGGGGCGGCCAAATGGCTCGGCCATGCGGGCCAGTTCCGCCAGCGGCAGCGCTCTCGGGTTCGTCTGATACTCGGTCAGGATGATCGTCTCGAACTCGGGCAGAAGCTGTCGCAACAGGCCCGGCACGTCTTTATCGCGGGTCGCGGCAAAAACGAGGATTCGCCGTCGAGCGACGATCCGGTCCCGTAATGTCGTCACCAGCGCCGCGACCGCCGCCCAGTTGTGTCCCGCATCGACAATGACCAGCGGCCGACTCGCCACCGGCTCAATCCGTGCGGGCCAGCGGACAGTGGCGAGACCCGTTCGGATCGCAGACTCCGTAACAGTCCACCCCTGCGCGACCAGTTGCTGAACAATCGCGACGGCCGTGGCGGCGTTGCGGGCCTGATGCTCCCCCAGAAACGCCATCGGCAAATCGCGCAGTCGCGTTCTGGCGTCGCGATAGAGGAACTGGTCTGTGGGCAACGTCCCAGGTTGCGAAGCCGACAACTCCTGGGGTTGCCAGTCGCAGAAGAACTCCCGGTCCAGTCGAACCAGTGGGGCGGACTGATCGGCACAGACCGTTTCGATCACGGCCAGCGGAACCGGTTTGGTTTCGCCCGTCACACAGGGGACACCCGGCTTGACGATTCCCGCCTTCTCCGCGGCGATGCGGTCGAGCGTGGCCCCCAGTTGCCGCGTGTGGTCCCGGCTGATCGTCGTGATCGCCGTGACCAGCGGCCGACAGACGTTCGTGGCATCCAACCTTCCCCCCAGCCCGACTTCGAGGACCGCGACATCGCACTGTCGATTGGCAAACTGCAGCCAGGCCAGGGCCGTGACGATCTCGAAAAACGTCGGGCTGACACTCGCCCCTTGCCGATCCAGTTCTTCAATGACGGGGATCAGCCGGCGCAACAGTGCCACGATTTCGACATGGGTCGGCAGCGCCCCATCAACGGTGAATCGTTCCTCGAACACAGCCAGGTGCGGGGACGTGTACAGCCCGACACGATATCCCGCCTGAGTCAGAATCGAGGCGACCATCGCTGCGGTCGAACCTTTGCCCTTGGTCCCTGCCAGGTGAATCGCAGGAACCGCGAGGTGTGGATTCCCCAGGCGATCCAGCAGCAGCCGCATCCGGTCGAGTCGCAGGTCACCCAGCGAGTAGTCGGCCCCCGAGATGCGTTCGAAATTGATCCGTCGGAACAGATAGTCAAGCGCCTGGTCGTAAGTCTCCGGAAGCATACCGACGCGACCGCACCGAAAAGAATCGTGAACCCAAGTCCTCAAGCCGGACCACCGGGATTCTGACCGGAACCGCCTGCCAAGGGAACCAGAGGGACCCCGGAACCAAAGCCGGCTCTACCATTTTGGGAGCCGGAAGCGTGAACGCCCGGAGGCAGCAACACGAACAGTCCGAGATGTTAGTTGTAGCCCGACGCGTCAGCGAGGGCGCTCACGGTCCAGCGTTCAATTCCTGCAGAGAACTCGGCATCGTGCGTGCTTTCCAGGGCCGGAATGCACTTCCACTCGCTCACGCGTCGGGCTGCAATCAAAAACTCACGCCCGCGACCTCTCGCGCCTTCCCCTCACGCCCAGCAACTCGACCTGCGCACCACACGATCAACCCCGCCGGATCGCGTCCATCGGCATCAGCCGCGAGGCCCAGAACGCGGGATACAGTCCACCCAGCACGCCCACCAGCAGGCTGAAGAGGATGCTGAACAACAGCAGTTGTGGGCTGGCATAAAGATGAATCCGATCGGACCAGCGGGCGTTGATCAACTCGGTGCCGATCCAGCCCGCCAGGGCCCCCAAGAGTCCTCCGCCCAGTCCGAGCAATCCGCTTTCAAACGTGATCAGCAGCAGGACATCGCGGTCCGCCCAGCCATTCGCCTTGAGAATGCCAAAGTCGATGAACCGTTCGGTGACGCTCATCAACATCGTGTTGACGATGCCCAGAACGGCGATCACGAGGCCGATGCTCGTCATGATCAGCAGGAACAGGTCGAGATCGGCACTCAACTTTCGCAGTTCGTTGGCATAGGCATCGGCCGTCCGTACATCGACGGGCAGATCGGGACTCGTCCCGCCGCCCTGCGGGGCAAACGGCATGCTCGACCCGGACTCTGCCGGTTTGCTCGTGTCACCGCCAGCAGAAGCCATAGGGCTGGCTTTCGCGACGGTCGTGGACTTGGGAGGCGCAGGTGGCCCCGAAAACGCCTTGCGAAACCCCTCGACGAGCGACGTGAGCAGACGGACGAATTGCGACTCCTGCGTGCCCGTCATGATGGCCAGACTCGACGACGAGGCCGGGTCCCACGACCCAGGCGACCGTCCCGCAAACAGCCCATGAATCCGCTTGATGATCACGGCGTTCTCTTTGGGATTCTCCGGCTCGACGTAGTAAGAACAGACCGTGTCTTTGGAGCCGCGCTGCATCTCGCGGACGACAGACACATCGACGATGATCCCCACGTCCAGCAGCAGCGAACCGGTGTGGTAAAGACCGACAATCTCCATGTCCTGCCCATCGATTTTCAGCGTGTCCCCCACGCCCTTCTTGTATTCCTCGCCAATCTGGCGGCTGATCACGCAGCGGGGCTGACCGATATCGCCGGTCGTCAGGAACCGGCCTGTGAACACGGTGTCGCGATAGACGAGTTTGCCGAGTTTGGTGCTTTCGGCCAGCGTGGTTCCCAGCAACAGGCGCGGCGGACTGATCGCCGGTTTGCCATCGATGATGTGAGCCCGCCCCCACACCTCCGGGCAAACCGTTCGCACGCCGGGAAGAGCCCGCATCTCTTCGGCCCAGGCAGCGGGAAGACGCGAAAACAGCGGAATCGGTGCTCCGGGCTGAATGACAATCAGCCCCGGAATCCGATCGAACGTTCGCTTGAACGTCGCATTGAGTCCTTCGGCGACGGAGAACAATCCGACCATGCCCATGATCGCGACCATCAGCCCCAGGAGAGCGAGGGCCGACCGCACGGGCCGGGTTCGAAGATTTCTCCAGGCGAATCGCAACATGCCGTTCACACGTCCTCCCGATACACTACCGCGATCCACACGCCGCATTGGCACAATGGCGTGCGGCTCATGACCGGTTGTTCTAAGTCGAATTCCAAGGATGCAGTGTGACAGGTTTTGCCATCGACACCAGACAACCGCCTCACCCTGGGCAAGCACAACTAACCCAAAGAGGGAGCCGGAAGCGTTAGCGCCCGGAGGCAAGTCCGCTCACACCAACGAACTAACGTTGCACCGTCGGAAGTCATCCGGGCGCCGACGCTTTGGGCTCACCAGATCACAACCGCTGCCCAGTGGTCAGCGATTGCACCCCCAGAAACCCACTGCGGTCGTCCCCCTTGAAGGGGTCGGAACGCAGGTCGTAAACTTCGAGTAGGGTTACGAAACACTGAGCCGACCGCTTAACCGCGAGTCATCGATCACACCAACGGAAACCGACAGACCGCATGCCCGACACGGATTACTACGCGACTTTGGGGGTTTCGAAAACCGCAACGGCGGACGAAATCCGCACTGCGCACAAGAAGTTGTCCCGCAAGTACCACCCCGATGCCAACCAGGACGACAAGTCGGCCGAGCAGAAGTTCAAGGACGTTCAGACGGCCTACGAAGTCTTGAGCGACGAAACCAAACGCAAGCAGTACGACCAGTTCGGTGCGGCGGCGTTCGAAGGCGGCGGCATGCCCGGCGGATTCCGCCGTGGGCCTGGAGGTCAGCCCGATCTGGGGGACCTGTTTGGCGGCCAGGTCGATCTGGGAGACCTGTTTGGCGGAGCGTTCGGGGGTGGACGCGGCCGCGGCGCGGGGCGGAGCCGGGCCCGCAAAGGGGAAGATGCACAAGTCGAAATCACCGTCCCCTTTACGGTCGCCTGTGAAGGTGGTGCCCACGAGTTGAACCTGTCGCGGGAAGGGAAATCCGAACGGGTCACGGTCAAAGTCCCGGCCGGGGTCGATTCGGGAGCGGTCATTCGTCTGGCGGGACAGGGGGAACCCGGGTCGGGCGGAGGTCCTCCTGGCGACCTGCTCTGCACGATTCGCGTGGCCCCGCATCCCTGGTTCAAGCGCGAAGGCGCGAACCTGCTGGTCGATGTGCCGGTCTCGTTTACCGAGGCGGCGCTGGGGGGCAAAGTCGAATGTCCCACGTTGACCGAAGGGACGGTCATGCTGACGTTGCCCGCGGGGACCGCCTCCGGGGCCAAGTTGAGATTAAGGGGCAAGGGAGCAATGGATCGTGCGACGGGGGCGCGGGGCGACGAGTTTGCCGTCATCAAGATTGTCCCCCCTGCCAATCCGTCACCCGAAGTGTTGGAACTGCTGCGACAACTGGCTGAGAAGCTGCCGGGCAATCCCAGGGAAGGGTTCTGGTCATGAGCGTTCCCGCCGCAGTGTGGTGGTCGCAGGCGATTTCTGGCGAAGGAGCTGGCGATGCTGCGGTTGTGAAAGACGCCAGGCAGCCGGCTGCGGAACCCATCCCCAAGACCGAGGTTCCCGCGACTCGCCCAGCGATTCCCGCGGCCCAGAAAGAGCAGTTGGTCACGGCGATTGAACTGCTCGGCATTGTGCTGCTCCTGGGGCTGACGCTGTTGGCCGTCACCATTGTTGTGGGCTGGAGAATGCGGCGGGCCTTATCGCAGCCCCTCCCCCCCGCTCCTCGCGGCGACGAACTTTGGTTCCTGAAAAAGAAATCCGCGGGAACAGCGCCGGATCGCGACCACAAACGACCCGATGCTGAGAGAAACTGAGATGCTGGCCGAATTCCCAAAACAGGAGCACCTCCGGCGACCGGCCGACTTCAAAGCGGTCTACGATCGACGCTGCGTGCAGCGCTGCGCTCTGTTCGCACTCTTCGCCCGCCCGAACTCCCTCGATTGGAATCGGATCGGCTGGAGCGTGTCCAAAAAACATGGCGGCGCGGTTCATCGCAACCGCAAGAAGCGACTGTTCCGGGAAGCCTATCGGTTGACTCGATCCGAACTGGGCACGGGGCTGGACCTCATCGTCGTCCCCAATCTCGACGTGCCCCTCCAACTCCCCGAGCTGCGCACCCTCCTCGCCCACGCCGTCCGCAAAGTCCGCAAGCGACTTGAGCCACGCGAACCGTCGTAGCGGAACGCGTGAGCGTTCCAACCCCTCGCGCCAAAGTCTCAGACCCAGAAAAAAGTGGGATAGGCTTCCAGCCTGTCATTTCCTCTCCAGGCAATCCTGGAAGCTCGACAGGCTGGAAGCCTATCCCACGGAACCGTCCTCTCGGTTCGCCCTCGATCGCAGGTTTACGTTCCCTGCGCAGAGCGGTTACTCTCGCCACGGGACCAGCGCGGTTTATCAGGCGGGACAACGATGGGGTATCGGTCACTTCGTGAGTGCGTCAACGATCTGGAGCGCACCGGGCAACTCATTCGGCTGGACGTCGAAGTCGATCCCTGCCTGGGAGCGGCCGAGATCCAGCGCCGCGTCTACCAGGCAGGCGGCCCAGCGATCTATTTTTCGCGGGTCAAAGGCTGCCAGTTCCCGATGGTGAGCAACCTCTTCGGGACGATCGAACGCACTCGGTTTCTGTTTCGCGATGCGGTCGAAGGCGTTCGCCGACTCGTCGAACTGAAGATCGATCCTGAGGCGTTTCGGAAGAATCCCTGGCGGTACAAGGGCGTGCCGTTCACGTTGCTCAACATGTGGCTGCGGAAGGTCCGGTCGGGGCCGATCACCGCGCATGAGACCACGATCCGAGAGCTGCCACAGGTCAAAAGCTGGCCGATGGACGGCGGGCCGTTCGTCACGCTGCCGCAGGTTTACACGGAAGACCCCGATCAGCCTGGCCTGGGCAAATCGAACCTGGGCATGTACCGCGTGCAACTGGGCGGGAACGACTATCTGCCCGATCGGGAGATCGGTCTGCACTACCAGATTCATCGGGGAATCGGTGTCCACCATGCGGCGGCGATCCGGCGCGGCGAGCCGCTGAAAGTCAAAATTTTTGTGGGCGGTCCCCCCACGTTGACGATGTCCGCGGTGATGCCGCTGCCGGAAGGGCTGTCGGAACTTCTGTTCGCGGCCGCTCTGGGAGGCCGGCCTCTCAAAATGGTCTGTCGGCCGGGCGAAATTGCCATGCCCGCCGAAGCCGATTTTGTGATCTCGGGAACGATCGACCCGAACCGCCAGCTTCCCGAAGGACCGTTCGGCGACCACCTGGGTTACTACAGCCTGGCTCACCCGTTCCCGGTGGTGAACGTCGACAAGGTCTATCACCGGCCCGACCCGATCTGGCCCTTCACCACGGTGGGCCGGCCCCCGCAGGAAGACACGTCGTTCGGTGAGTTCATCCATGAGATCACGGGGCCGATCCTGCCGACCGTGATTCACGGGGTGAAGGCCGTCAACGCGGTCGACGCCGCGGGCGTTCATCCCTTGCTGCTCGCCATCGGCAGTGAGCGATATGTCCCCTACGCGAAAACCCGGCAGCCGCAGGAACTGCTAACGATCGCCAATGCGATTCTCGGGCAGGGGCAACTGTCGCTGGCGAAGTACCTGTTGATTGTCGCTCAGGAAGACGACCCGCAGCTTGATATTCATGATATTGCCGCGTTCTTGCGGCATCTGCTGGAGCGGGTTGATTGGACTCGCGATCTCCACTTTCAGACGCGGACCACCATCGACACGCTCGACTACAGCGGCTCGGGCTTTAATTCGGGATCGAAGCTCGTCATCGCCGCGGCCGGGCCGAAACGACGGGAGTTGGCGACGGACCTGCCGGCCGGTCTCGATCTGCCGAACATCGTTACGGCTGCCCGCGTCGTGTTGCCGGGGGTGCTGGCGGTGAGCGGCCCGCGGTACGAGGGAACGCGCGAATCGCCCGATCGATCGGCGTCGCGGTTGGCCGATGCGTTGCGGGGGAACAACGTTCTGCACGGGTTCCCGCTGTTGGTTCTGGTCGACGACGCCGAGTTCACCGCGCGGACGCTGAACAACTTTTTGTGGGTCGTGTTCACTCGGTCCAATCCAGCGGCCGACATCGACGGCGTGGATGCGTTCGTGGATGAAAAACATTGGGGCTGTCGTGGATCACTGCTGATCGACGCACGGATCAAGCCGCATCACGCCCCGCCCCTGGTGGAAGACCCCGACGTGACCCGCCGCGTCAATCGCCTCGCCGAAAAAGGCGGCCCGTTGCACGGAATTCTGTAGGGTGGGCACGGCCCACCAATGCTCACCAATAACCAACCTCCAGACGATGTTTCCCCCGGCTTCAACCGACGCTGCTTGTAGCGGAAGCCGTGAGGCTTCCCCCGCTCCCGACAACGGCACCCGCAGCGCAGGTTGGGCAGACCCAGCCTCGTCCTTTGCCCGAGATGGATTGGTCGATGGGTGTCGCCGTAAGTTGGGTGTTGGTTGGAGCAGGAAGAAATGTGGTGTGGTGGAAGTAGGTTGGTGAGCAATGGTGGGCACTGCCCACCCTACGCCGACCTTTCGCAGTCGGGCGGTCTCAGCGGTACACTGCCGGGCTGCGCTCGGACGTCCGGGCGTACCGAATCCCCTGGCGATGTGACGGACGAGGCCTGTGTCTGCTTTTCAGTTTGAGTTGCTGGCGACGGAGTCGGCCGGCCCGGCACGCCGCGGTCGCTGGACGACGCCCCATGGGGTCGTGGAAACGCCGGTGTTCATGCCGGTCGGGACGATCGCGACCGTCAAAGGGCTCATGCCGTCGCAGTTGAAAGAGGTTGGCGTCCAGAAGATTCTGGCCAACACCTATCACCTGGCGCTACGCCCCGGCTCGGAACTGATTGCCGAACTGGGGGGCCTGCATCGCTTCATGAACTGGGACGGCCCGATCCTGACGGATTCGGGTGGGTTCCAGGTCTTCAGTCTGGCCCGCCTGAGCAAGCTGACCGACGACAAGGTGGTCTTCCGGTCGCACCTGGATGGGGCGCTGCTGGAACTGTCTCCGGAACGAGCGGTCGCCATCCAGGAGCAACTGGGGGCCGACTGCATCATGTGCCTGGACGAGTGTCCGGCGGCCGACCTGCCTCACGAACGGATTCGGCTGGCGGTCGATCGCACCACGAACTGGGCCAAGCGTTGTCGTGACGCCCAGACGCGTCCCGACCAGGCGCTGTTCGGAATCGTGCAGGGGGGCGTCTACCGCGATCTCCGCGAGCGGTCCGCCCAGGCACTGCTGGAGCTAAACTTTCCCGGCTATGCGATCGGCGGCTTGAGCGTGGGTGAGACACCGGCCCAAATGTACGAAACGCTGGACTGGACGGTCCCGCTTTTGCCTACGGACAAACCTCGGTACCTGATGGGGGTGGGGCGTCCGGTCGACCTGCTGGAAGCCGTCTGTCGGGGGATTGACCTGTTTGATTGCGTGCTCCCCACGCGGAATGGCCGGAACGCGATGGCGTTCACGCATGAGGGGGCGATTCGCATCCGCAACCTGAAGTACCAGAAGGATTTGGGACCACTCGATCCGAACTGTTCCTGCCCCGTCTGTCAGCAGTTTTCGCGCGCCTATCTGCGGCATCTGTTCATGGTCAACGAGTTGCTGGGGCCGATCCTGCTCTCCTGGCACAACGTCGCGTATTACCAGCAGTTGATGGCGGAAATCCGTGCGGCGATCGAGGCCGATCGGTTGCAAGACTTTCGGCGGGAACAGCTTGCGGCATGGGGTGAGGTGGCCTAAACTGAGGGGCTTCCGACCGGTTCCGCGGGAAGGCGAAACCGGTCTGTCCGTTGCATTCAGGGCCTTGGTATGCCGCAAGTCAGCAGTCAATTCGGATGGATTCTCGCGCAGGCGGCCGAAGGGGCTGCCTCCGCCGATCCGTTCATGCAGTTCATGATGACCATGGGCATTCCGCTGATCGGGATGCTGCTGTTGTTCATGCTGTTTGTGGTTCGTCCGGAACGGGCCGAGCGCCAGAAACGGCAGTCGATGCTCGATGCGCTGAAGAAGAATGACCGGGTGCAAACGATCGGCGGGGCGATTGGCGTCGTGGCCGACGTGTCGTCGGATGGGAAGAAGGTGACGCTGAAGTTTGGCGACAACACCCGCATCCCGTTCGTCCGATCGGCGATTCAGCAGGTGCTGAGCGATGAATCCGATTCAAAGCCCACGGAATTGAAGAGTTGAGACCGAATGAAATCGGCGGGGCCCCGGTTTAGGTGCCGTGGTTCTGCCTGCAGAATAATCCGCACAAACTGTTGAAAGTACGAGGGTTGGGGCGAATGAACGCCCCCAGAGAGACCCGCAGGAACGAGACCCCATGAATACGATTGTCACGCTGCTGTATGTCGCCGCATTTCTCGTCGTGCCGTTCGTGGTGGGCTTCGGCCTGGCGCGACTGCTGCGCGTGAAGGAGTATGGCGGAAAGCTGTCGCTGATCGCCTTCACGATTGCGATGGCGCTCTCGCCGTTCCTGAACGCGTGGACCCGCGGCCAAAGCTTCATGGACGCGCTCGATCTGGGGATCGACCTGGCCGGGGGGACGAACCTTGTCTACGAACTGGGCGAAAAGCAGTCGGACCAGGAAGAGATCTCGGACAATTTGATGCAGCGGATGGTGGCTGCCGTCACCCGCCGGATCAATCCTTCGGGAACGAAGGAAATCGTGGTCCGGCAGGTGGGCCGGGACCGTGTCGAGGTGATCGTCCCCGGGACGAAGCCCGAGCAGGTCGCCGAAGTCAAGCGGCTGATGACACAACTCGGGAACCTGGAATTCTCAGTCATTGCCCGGCAGCCCGAACATGCCGATGCGATCGGTCGGGCGCGGGCGCTTCCCGGCAGCGTCAAGGATGTGCGTCTGGGTGACCAGATCGTGGCTCGGTGGCGTCCCATCGCCCAGGAAAAAGACGCGAACGGCAAGCCGATGTTTGATGAAGCCACCGGTCGACCCGTGCTGCGTGAACAATACGATTCACAGCGCAACGCGGTCCGGCAGATCGAAGGTAAACCGGAGGGATTCCTGGAAGTGTTGGTACTGGAAGAGCCTGCCGAGCGCAAGGTGACGGGGAAGTATCTGCGGTCCGCGTATGAGACGTCCGATGAGACGGCCGCGCCGGCAGTGGGGTTCAATTTCAATCAGACCGGTGGGTATCTGTTCGGCCTGCTGACGACAAAGTACAAGCCCGGCAGCGACGATACCGATGCCAGCCCGAATCGTTACCGGCTGGCGGTGGTGCTCAACAACGAAGTGCAGACCTCGCCCTCGATCAAAACGCCGATTACCGGTGGCAGCGGGATGATTAACGGGATGCGAGGCGTGGAAGTCCGGGAAGTGATCACGATTTTGAACTCCGGGGCGCTGCCTCGGGAGATGCGGACGGACCCGATCAGCGAGTTCACGGTGAGCCCGACTTTGGGGGCGGATGTGCAGTCGAAGGGCGTACTGGCACTCTGGGTCTCAACGCTCGCAATCGTCGCGTTCATGGCGTTTTACTACCTGCTCGCCGGGTTCGTCGCCGACTTCGCGATGCTGCTCAACCTGCTGTTTATCGTCGCTTCGATGGCATTCATCGATGCCGCGTTCACGCTGCCGGGGCTCGCGGGGCTGGTGCTGTCGGCCGGGATGGCGGTCGATGCGAACGTGCTGATTTACGAGCGCATCCGCGAAGAACTGGAGCGCGGTGCGAGCCTGCGAATGGCAATTCACAACGGCTTCGAGAAAGCGTTCACCGCAATTTTCGACTCGAACCTGACGACGCTGATTACCGCGGTGATCCTCTACTGGATCGGCACCGACCAGGTGAAGGGGTTCGCCGTCTCGCTGTTCATCGGGTTGGTGATGAACCTGTTTACCGCCGTGTTTGTCAGCCGGGTGATTCTGGAGACGCTCGAGCGGTCGCGGCTGATCAAGACCCTCAAGATGCAAAGCTGGATCGGCTTTACGAACATCGACTTCGTCGCCAAGCAAAACATCGCGATCATCGCGTCGGTGGTGTTCACGGTGCTCGGGCTGGGCGTGTTCTTCAGCCGGGGTGAAGCGAATTACGACATCGACTTCACCGGTGGAACGATGATTTCGATGCAGTTCAAGGACGCCCAACAGGTCGATAGCGTGCGGAGCAAGCTGGAAGGTGTGCTGGGGCAGAACATTACGGTGGAGCGTCTCTCGACCAGCAACACCGCGAAGAACGACCGGCTGTTCCGTCTGCGATCAACCGACCAGGACGAGAAGGGAATTGCCGAAAAGGTGGCCTCGACGTTCCCGACAGAACTGGTGCATGTCACCGTGACACCCGGGAAACTCGAAACGATTCCGGAGACCGCTCCGCAAGTGGATGGCAAGCCCGACCCCGCGTTTGATGTGGCGTTTGCGGGTGGATCGAAGACCACGCTGGTGTTCAGCCAGGAAGTTGCCGTGGGGACCGCGGAGACGGCGCTGGCGGATCAGTTGGCGGCGCTCCAGCATACGAACCGCGATGCGATCAAACTGGGCGGAATCTCGGGCAGTGGGGTGACCGCGGCCGAGGGACAGGTGAAGACGTTCGACCAGGTGAGCCTGGTGGCGACGAAGTCGATTCCCGCCGCGGACCTCGAAAAGGCGCTGGCCGCGATGTCAGCCGCGTTTGAGAAAACGCCGCTGTTCGACGAAGTGACGAGCTTTGAAAGCTCGGTCGCGGGCGAGACCAAGATTTCGGCCGTGCTGGCGATTGTGCTCAGCCTGATCGCGATCGTGGTTTACGTCTGGTTCCGGTTTGAGAGCGTGGTGTTTGGGCTGGCGGCCGTTGTCGCCCTCGCCCATGACGTGCTGGTGACTCTCGGCGCGGTCTCGATCGCGTCGCTGCTGGCGGGGACGCCGGTGGGGCCGCTGTTCCTGCTGCAGGACTTCAAGATCAGCATGCCGATGATCGCGGCGTTCCTGACAATCGTGGGTTACTCGCTGAACGACACGATCGTGATTTTTGACCGGCTGCGCGAGATTCGCGGCAAGAATCCGCACATCACCAAGGAGATGATCAACCTGACGGTCAATCAGTGCCTGAGCCGGACGATTTTGACGGCCCTCACGGTGTTCCTGTCCGTGCTGATTCTGTACATCCTCGGTGGTGATGGGATCCACGGGTTCGCGTTTGCGATGACGATCGGAACGCTGGCCGGGACGTATAGCACCGTCTACATCGCCAGTCCGCTCGTCCTGTTCTTCATGGACAAGTTCGAGAACAAGCCCAAGGGGGCGGCCCCGAAGGCAGTCGCCGCGAAGTAGTTCGGGAGTAGGGTGGGCAGTGCCCACCACTGCTCACCGGGCCACGAAGTCCGGACGACGTTTCTTCCGGCTTCAAGAGATGTCGCGCCCAGGGGGAGTTGGCCGGGTCGGTTAGCGATCCAAACATCGCTGGGTTGACCGCGGTGGTGAGCGAAGGTGGGCAGTGCCCACCCTACGGTCTGTGGCTTTGGCACCAGCCGGCGTAGAGCAGGGCGTCCATCTTGAGGTCGAACGGGTTCTGGAAGCGTTCGCTCACTTCGCTGACGATCAGCCCGTCAAAATCTCGGGCGGCGAGCAGGTCCCAGATGCCGTGGACGAGATCGCGGTTGCAGTACATCGGGCGATGTTCGTCGTAACCGGGAACGTACCCCGGCAGATGGACATGCTGCAGGCGACTGCCGAACTGGTCGAGAAAGCGGCCTGTTTCTTCCAGGAGTCGTTGGAGCGGCACATCGCCCAGGCAGAGCATCCAGAGATGCTCCACGTCGAGGGTGAGTCCCGGCTGCCGCGCGCACCAGGGGGCGAAGTCAGCAGGCTTCAGGTGATGGTTTTCGACGGCGAACCGGATTTCCGGGTTGAGGCGTGTCAGCTCGGCGTGGAACGCCAGATACATTGGCTCGTGGATGACGAGTGCCCGCGCGTCGACATCGGCGTAGAGGCGGGCACAGTGGACGAGCGTGTCGGGTTCGAGCCGGGTCGTGTTGGGGAAGTGCAGGGCGTATCGCAGCGGGTGCCGATTCGCCCATTCGGCAATCTCCGCATGGCGGGCCAGCAGGCGGGCGTCGAGCCAGAATTCAGCCGCGCGGAACCCGGCTTCAACCGCCTGATCGAAGGCGGCCGGAGAGGGTGCGAACTTGGTGGCGACGAGCAGTTCGCCCGGACGCCGCTGAAATGCTGTTGGCTGTTCTGATCCTGGTTCGTTCATCGGTGTCCGCCGTGTGGTTATGCCTCGCGCAGGGCGGAATGCTCGTGCGTTTGCGTGACGGTGTCCAGTGGGGATCGAGCTGTTTTGGTGACAGGGGAGTCACGAGGGGGGGACTTGGCGAGCCGACCCTGTGAGGGGTCGGTGGTGCGTGGTCAGTGACGTGTGCTGAGGCCTTGAGGTCAGTGCGACAATTGGAAATTGCGAGTCGATCAACTGGCGGAGGTTTCCACCGACCCCTGGCAGGGTCGGCTCGCCTGACAGGCTGTCCCGCGTGGAGCTGTCACGTGGGGTCAGGCGTTTGCAGAGGGGGCTGCGGTACCGGTCCCAGGTCCTGTGCCGCTCACAAAATAGTGGTCTCGGAACCAGAGGGAGACGTTGACGAGTCCGATCAGGGCCGGCACTTCGACCAGAGGGCCAATCACCGCGGCGAACGCCGCTCCCGATTCGATGCCGTACACCGCGACTGCCACGGCGATGGCCAGTTCAAAATTGTTACCCGAGGCCGTGAAGGCGATTGGCGCGGTCTTGGAGTAGTCGGCCCCGAGCGATTTCTCCATCCAGAAACTGACCAGGAACATCACGGTGAAGTAAATCAGCAGGGGAATGGCGATCCGCACCACGTCCAGCGGAATCTGCAGGATCAGCCGCCCCTTGAGGCTGAACAT
>JAIXZD010000218.1 GCA_027489895.1 Planctomycetaceae bacterium | reverse complement strand
CCCCTCCGCCGCGTGACCGTGTTCAAATCCAGCGCCCAGCACCACACCGAAAACCAGGACGCTCCGCAGCAGCATCTGAACCATCGACAACACTCCCGGAAATCAAGAACAACCGTTGCCCATCAGCAACCGCTTATCCTTGCTACATTACCGAGGCCCCGTGTTTCGATCCAACGCGCCGCAAGAATCCCGATCACCGGGATGCCGTCACCCATCTCTGAGCAACCGTCCTGATCACAAGATGGGCCCCGAAGCGTCCACGCCCGGAGGCGAACGCTCAACCATTCCCAATCGCCAACCAAGCAGAACACAAGCCAGGTGGCATCCAGAGACCAGCAGCCCCAGCCAAAAACCGCACCTCACGGAGCAGCCAGCACCGCCACTTCTTCCTCGAACACGCCGATCTTCCGGAACTTGTCATACCGCCGGTTCAGCAGCACGTCGCCCTTGTACGGGGCCAGGTCCCGCAGCGCCTTCGCCAGGCTCGCCTGCAGAATCTGGGCCATCCCCCGGTGGTCGCGATGCGCCCCACCAGGCGGTTCGGGGATCACCTCTTCGACCACGCCCAGCCGCAGCAAGTCCTTGCTCGTGAACTTGAGCGCTCGCGCCGCCTTGTCCCGATGCTCCTGGCCCTTCCACAGAATCCCGGCACACCCCTCCGGGCTGATCACCGAGTAATACGAGTTCGCCAGCATCGCGACATGGTCGCCAATCCCGATCCCCAGCGCTCCGCCCGACCCGCCCTCGCCAATCACGACACAGACGATCGGCGTCGCCAGCCGCGACATCTCCCGCAGGTTGAGCGCAATCGTATACGCCTGCCCCCGCTCTTCCGCCTGCACCCCCGGATACGCGCCCGGCGTATCAATAAAACAGACGATCGGCAGCTTGTACTTCGCCGCCATCTGCATCTTCGACAGCGCCTTCCGATACCCCTCGGGGTGCGGCATCCCGTAGTTGCAGTCGCTTCGCTCCTTGAGCGTCCGCCCCTTCTGCTGACCGATGAACATCACCTTGCGGTCATCGATCTTGGCAAACCCGGTCAGAATCGCCGTGTCGTCGCCAAAAAACTTGTCGCCGTGCAGTTCGACAAACTCATCGAACACCAGCTCGACGTAATCCTGCGTCTGCGGCCGATCCGGATGCCGCGCCACCTGGACCACATCCCACGCGTCGAGACTGTCGTAAATCTCCCGCCGCAGCCGCGCGATCTCCAGCGGCAGTTTCCGCACGCGCTCGATCGCTTCGGGTGACTGGTCGCCAGAGGCCTGCAACCGGCCCAGTTCATCTTCCAGTTCGTAGATCGGCTTCTCGAACCCGAGCCGCATCTGCGCTTGCTTGACCGCACTCATTGGCTCACCGAGCACCACAAAAAATGACCCGGTCCGCAGACCGGGACAGAACTCGAACACACAATCCCGCGATGTAGCGCAGCCGCCAGACCAATCCGGCCAGCTTCATCCCGCGAGGCAAACCACCATGTCTAGCTGACCGGCGGCAATTCGTCCATCGCGGGCGTCTCATTCGCAGGCGGCGCCGGTCGTGGCGGGGCCGGTCGCGGAGGCGCCGCACCAGGCCGTGCTCCGGCCGGTCCCGGTGGCTGCCCAGGCCGCGCCGGTGGCTGACCCGGTCGAACCGCAGGCTGCCCCGCGGGCGGTGCGGGACGGTTCGCCGCCCCAGGCCCAGCCGGTGGCCCTCCCGCCGGTGCGCCCGGTCGCGCCGCAGGTGGTGCCCCCGCCGGCCTCGCTCCCGGGGGAGCACCCGCAGGTCGCGCCGCCACCGGGGCCTTCGCCGGACCGACAGGCCCCGCAGGACGTGGTCCACCCGGTCCCGCCACCGGACCTCCCGCCGCTGGACCTCCTGCCCTCGGAGCACCCGCCCCACCAGCAGCCCCCGCCGGCGGTCGCGCCGCAGGCCCAGGCCCGGCTCCCGGTGCCCCCGCAGGTCGCGGCACACCCGGTCCCGCCGGTTTCCCCGCCGCACCACCAGCCCCCGGCACAGCAGCCGCCGGCCCAGCCGGGCGTCCCCCAGCAGGTGGCTTCGGGGCCGCTGGCGCCGCAGCAGGGGCCGCCGGCGCCGCGGCCGGTGTCGCTGCGGGCAGCACGATCGACTGCGTACTTTCCCCCATCGCCCGCCGCTTCGCGTCCGCCCGGCTGTCCAACCGGTTGTCCGTATCCGCAACGTGCTTTGCGTCCGCCTCGGCTTTCAGCTCCGAGCTATCCTTCGGCTGCTCCTTGAACAGCGTCGTCTTCCGAAACTCCGCCAGAAACTCTCCCATCGACTCATACCGGTCGGTCGGCTTCTTCTTCAGCATCCGCTCGACAATCTTGTCCGCATCCTCCGTCACGTTCCGGTTAAAGAACGACGGCGCCGGCGCCGGTTCCGCCACATGTCGGACCAGCAGGTCCTGCGGAGTCGCGCCTTTGAACGGAGGCTGTCCCGTCAGCATCTCAAACAGCGTGATCCCCAGACTGTACATGTCCGTCTGAAACGACACCGGCTTCCGCATGATCTGTTCGGGCGACATGTACGTCCGCGTCCCCTGGATCGGAGGCTTGCTCCCCAGGTACTTCGCGAAAAACGACGGCGGCTTGCACGTCAGCGAAAAGTCGATCAGCCGGACGTCCCCGCCCTTGGTCGCCAGAATGTTGTCCGGCTTGATATCCCGGTGAATCCAGCCCTTCTGGTGCATATGCTCCAGCGCCAGCGCCGTCAGCTCGACCACGCGATGCGTCCGGTTCTGCATCGCTCCCACGTCGGCATACAGCAACTGCTTGATGTTGGGGGACGTGAACAACTCCATCACGAAGTACGCCCGCCCCTTTTTCACCGACAGCTCGATGTACTTCAGGATGTTCGGGTGCCCGAGCGTCGTCCCCACGCCGTACTCATGCTTCAGGCTGACGATCTGCGCCTTGTCGGCCATCGCCTTTTCCTGCAGCAGCTTCATCGCAAAGTGCCGGCCCGTATTCCCCGCCGCCTCGACGCAGTCCCAGATCTGCGAATGCTGACCGCTCGAAATGCAGTTCAGCAACTTGTACTTGTCGATGACGAACTCTTCGGGCGCGGTAGCCAAGGGACGCCTCACGTCGGTGATACGATCGTCCGGGGGAGAGATCCCATGCCCGACCGAAACCCCGGACCGGCCGAACCCTCATATCTCACCACGCCACCCAAACCCCCCGCAAGCCTGCACCCGAAAACAACCACCCCCAAACCCATCAACACCCGCACATTCGGTTTTCACGGTTCACCACCAAGGCACCAAGACACCAAGGAAAGACAACAACAAGTCGGGCAGACCAACCGATCCCGCGCTCGTCCGAGCCGCGCGACCGGAATCTTGGTCCTTCAACCTGCCTTTCCTTCGCGTTCTTTGAGTCTTCGTGTCAAAGAGCCCCACCTCACCCGCGCCCCATCTCGGCACAAGTCATTAGACATTTCGGCATTAGGCCTTCGGTCATTCTCCCCTTGGTGCCTTCGTGCCTTGGTGGTTCAAATCCGCCTACTTCAGCACCTTGTCGATCGTCTCCCGCAGCACCCGCGCCGACGCCTGCAGACCCATCTTCTCCTTGGGCCACAGCTCAATCTCGTACGTCTTCAAGACGCCCGCCCGGCCCATCACCGTCGGCACCGAGAAGCAGACATCCCGCACGCCGTACTGCCCCGTCATCAGAGACGACACCGGCAGAATTCGACCACTGTTGAGCGCCACCGCGTGGATCACATCGCGAATCGCGATCCCCACCGCAAACCCCGCCCCGCCCTTCTTCTTGATCACTTCCGCTCCGCTGCCTCGCGTCCGCTTCTCGATCTCGCTGAGAACCTGCGTCGTCACGCCCGGATACTTGTCCAAAGGCAGCCCCGCCGCCTGCGCCGCCGACCAGACCGGCACCATGCTGTCGCCATGCTCGCCCAGAATCAGCGCCTGCACCTGCGTCGGCGGCAACTGCAGCGAATCCGCGAGCAGCCCCCGCAGCCGGTTCGTATCCAGCACCGTCCCCAGCCCATACACCTGACAGGGCGGCAGACCCAGGTCCTTCACCGCCAGGTACGTCAGGACATCGACGGGATTCGAGACGACGAAGATGTGCGCCTCTTTCTTCAGGCCATGCGCTTTCACATCGGCCAGCAGCTTCTTGAACAGCTCGACGTTGCGATTGATCAGGTCCAGCCGGCTTTCGTCCGGCTTCCGCCGCAGACCCGCGGTGATGAGGTACATGTCGGCGTTCGCCGCCACCTCCATCCCCCCACCGGTGATCTTCTGATCGCCCGTCGACGAACTGCCATGAATCAGATCGAGCGCATGGCCGCCGGCCAGTTCGGCGTTCACATCCACGAGCGCGATCTCGCGCACGATCCCGCCGCACTGCAGCGCAAACGCCGCGCACGAACCAACCAGCCCGCCCCCGCCAATAATCGCAACCTTCATAGCACCCCTCCGCACAACCAAATCTCTATTTTGAACCACCAAGGCACAAAGGCACCCAGGAAATACAAATCAAGAAGTTAAATAAGCACCGAAGACAGCCCGACATCCGCTGGTCCAACCAACGCGACCAACATCCCGGCCCTTCAACCTGCCTTTCCTTCGTGCTCTTCGAGTCTTCGTGTCAAAGAGCCCTCCCTCACCCGCACCCCATCTCTCTCTTAGTCATTAGTCATTTAGGCATTAGGCATTCAACAAGTCTCTTCCTTGGTGCCTTCGTGCCTTGGTGGTGAATCGAAACTTACTTCCCCAGAGCCGCCAGCACCTGCTCCGTGATCGCCTTCACCAGCGCATCAAACTGCGGCGTGTTCGTTGCCGGTGACGCAACCGCGGCTGAGGTCGCGGCCGAAGAACCCGCCAGATACCCCGGAAACGCCGGCGGCGCCGGGAATCCGCACGGTTCTGGCATGTTCTCCTTGTACCCATCCCGGAACGCCGAGTTCCCGCACAGGTCGCAGCTCACATCGTGGAACCGAGGATCGTCGATGTTCAGCTTCTTCTTGAGATCCAGCAGCTCCCGCGACTCCCGCTCGTTCAGGTACGAAATGTTCCCCACCTGCTTCGCGAGAATCAGAATTCGGCAGTAGGCGTCGACAATCTCTGTCCGCCAGTACGCCGTTTCCAGGTCCGGACCAAAGCTGATCGTCCCATGGTTCGTCAGGATCATCGCGTTCGTCCCCGGCTTCAGGAACGGCAGCACGGTGTCCGCAAACTTCTGTCCGCCCGGTGTCTCGTAGGGAGCAAACGGAATCTCACCCAGGAACACTTCGACTTCCGGCAGAATGCACTGCGGGATCGGCTCGCGGGCCACCCCGAACGCCGTCGCGTGCGGCGGGTGACAGTGCACCACCGCCTTCACGTCCGGCCGCGCCCGCATCACCGACAGGTGCAGCAGAATCTCGCTGGTGCGCTTCCGCTTCCCGGCCAGTTGATTGCCGTCGAGGTCCACCGCGCAGATGTCATCGGGGGTCATGAACCCCTTGCAGATCATCGTTGGCGAACAGAGCACCTCGTTCTCGCCCACGCGAATCGAGATGTTCCCGTCGTTCGCCGCCGCGAACCCCTTCGCATACACCCGTCGGCCGATCTCGCAGATCTGCTCTTTCAACCGACGATCATTAATCCCGGAATTCCACGGACTCGACATATTTCCGTTCCCCTCAGAACCTGTAATTCAACACCGAGCTATCAACTCACCACCAAGGCACAAAGGCACCAAGGGGTCTAGGCTTCAGCACACTCACCCTCACGGAACACCCACCCGCGGGTGGCCCGACCACCTGGTGGTCGGGTCGCGCAGCGACAGGAAGCCGCGCCTTCCGCGTCCCCCACGCTCACCCGCCCCCTACCACCCTTCCCTCACTTTTGACTTTTGCCTTTTGACTTTTGCGTTCGCGGCCCAATGCCGCGCTACAACTCAATGCTGTCAAGAATGGCCGCGTTATACGCATCGATTGGTTTCTGTTTCGGCCAGAACGGAGCCGCAGCCTCCGTCCCTTCGCTGATCGCAATCATCGCCCCCATCCCCGCCCCCAACTCGTCAAACACCACGAGCGCCTCTCCCCGTCCCTTCTGATCTCCACCAATCCCCGAGGTCGTCAGCGGCACAACGACCAGCCACGTGCCACTCCGCGCCAGTGGATGCATCTGCGACATCGTCACGCGGCCAATCACCTCACCAATTCGCACAGCGTCCCTCCTCAGAATCCTTTTCCTTTTTCCCTTTTCCTTTTGCCTTAGGCCGCAAAGCGGTCCTTCGGTTTCCCACCCTCCACCACCGCCTTCAAGATCTGTCGCAACTCGAACGCGCCGCGATTCGTCGGGTCGATGACAAACACGTTCGCACCCACCTGCGCGATACTCGCCTGCACCCCTCGCACCGAACTCGACACCACGCCCCGCACCTTCTCGTTCCGGTTCACCAGCAGACACGCCTCGTCGACTCGATCCGTCAGCACGATCACCCCGGCCGCTTCCGCAGTCGCCACCGCCGCCACCGCCTTCGCCGCCGCCTCCCGCGCGGTTCCGACCAGCTCCTTCTTCCGCCAGCCACACTCCTGAACCCAGGCATCGGCGGCCGCGAGCACACCCGGCCCCGCCTTCGAGACCAGCAGTTGCCACCGCACCGCCTCACGCGATTTCAAACCAGCCGCCCCACTCGCCGAGGCCGACTCCTTCGTCACTTCGATTCCATGCTTCCGCACAAAATCCCGCGCCGAAGGCGTGAGCACTGCCGTCGGATGCACGGCGATCCGCTTCACCCCCCGGCCCTTCTCCTCCAGCAACGCCCCCGTAATCACCTTCTCGACCAGCGCCACCACCGCGACCGCTGATTCAACGGCGGCCCTCTCCACCAACTCTCCGCTCGGCGGCTTCGAAACAGCCACGCCACCGCTCGCCAACACCGGCCGCGGAGCTTCGGCACGAGCGACAACCGCAGTCGCCTGCGGCGCAGTCGAACCGATCCCCCCCGACCGCTGCACGGCCGGGCGAAACAGTTCGACCATCACCTCAGTGACAATCTTCTCAAGTTGTAACCCCGACAGTTGCATCGACGCCTTATCCGTAGGGTGGGCACTGCCCACCATTCCGCCACTATTGACTTTTGACTTTTGCCTTTTGACTTACTCCGCCTCTGCTCCGTCGTCGCAGATCACAACTAGCGTTCCAAGGCGGAGCGCTAATCCGCAATTCCCAACACCGACCACCGCACCGGACACTGATCCGACTTCACCAGTTCCTGCACGGCCGTCCCATCGGTCGTCGCCATCACCAGGTCACCCTTCCGCGCCCCCAGGCTGTCAATCGCCAATTGAGGCTCCCCCTCGGGCTTCCCCGCCTGATCCAGCATCTCCAGGATCAACAGCTTCTGACCCTGCAAACTCGGATGCTTCACCGTGCTCGTCGCCCGACCAATCACCCGAGCCAGATTCATGATGGGACTACCTGACAACGTAGGGCAGGCTCCCGCCTGCCTTCCTGGAGCGTTAACTCGTCTCGCCCAATCTCACATCCGTAACGACGACTCTTGCAATCCGTGATCTCACTGTCGGATCTCCCGGTAAGGCTGGCCTGAGCAAACCTCCCAGGAAGGCAGGCGGGAGCCTGCCCTACACGCTTAACCCATTCGTCATTCGGTATTCGGTATTCGTCATTCACCCCGTCTCTTCCCTTGGTGCCTTCGTGCCTTGGTGGTTCCAATCCCTCACACAATCCGCAGGTCTTCCACCAGCGTGCACCGCCGCTGCCGCGTGAACGTCATCGGGCTGGTCACCCCTTCACCCGTCGGCGTCGCGATGCTGTACGACAGGAACCCTTCCCCGCCCAGACCCAATCCCGCCATGCACGGACCGTTCTTGATGAACAGCGTCGTGTCCATCTCCTGGCCCATGATCGTCATATGCCGCACATTGCGCGAGTGAATGATGCTCGTGTGGCGGAAGTTGTGCTCGTACTTGAGCGCCATCTCCAGCCCCTGTTCGAAGTTCCGCACCCGGATGAACGGGACGAACGGCATCATCTGCTCTTCGGTCACATAGGCGTTGTGCTCGTCCGTCTCGCCGTAGAGCAGCTCCGTCCCCGCGGGCACAGCCACGCCGATCTTCTCGGCCAGCACCCGCGCATCGAGACCCACCAGATCCCGGTTCAGCGCGAACGGGTGCGACGGATCGTTCGTTGCCTTGAACGCCAGCTTCGTCAGCGCGTCGGTCTGGCTGGCATTCAGCTTGAACCCGCCCGACCGGCCCATCGAATCCATCAACCGATCGAAGATCGATTCGACCGCGAACACTTCCTTCTCGCCGATGCACAGCAGGTTGTTGTCGTATGCCCCGCCCTTGACGATGCTCCGCGCCGCGTTGTCGAGGTCGGCCGTCTCATCGACGACGACCGGCGGATTGCCCGGCCCCGCGACAATCGCCCGCTTCTTGCTCTCCAGAGCCGCCCGCGCCACGGCCGGTCCGCCGGTCACCACCAGCAGCCGCACCCCCTTGTGCCCGAAGATCGCCGCAGCCGTATCGAGCGTCGGCTTCTCGACGATCGTCACCAGGTTGTCGATCCCCGTCGCCTTGTAGATCGCCTGGTTGAACCGCCGCACCCCTTCGCACGCGATCCGCGCCCCACTCGGGTGCGCGTTGACCACCAGCGTGTTCCCCGAGGCAACCATGTTGATCACATTCCCCGCCAGAGTCGGCAGCGAATGCGTCACCGGGGTAATCGCCCCGATCACGCCGAACGGAGCGTACTCCGTCAGCGTCACGCCAAAGTCACCCGTCTTCGCGTCGGTCCGCATGAACTCAACGCCCGGCACCAGCTTGACGATCTTCAGCTTCTCGATCTTGTGATCGAGCCGCCCGATCTTCGTCTCTTCCATCTCGAGACGGCCCAGCTCCTCGGCCTGTGTCTCGGTGATCTGCCGCACGCACTCGATCGCCTTGGCGCGGGCTTCGATCCCCTTCTTGGTCAGTTGCTTGAACGCGACGGTGGCCGCATCGACCGCCTGGTCGACCGTCGGGAAGACACCAAAGTCCCCCGACCGCGTCGGCGCGGAACCGACCGCCCCCGACTTGCCAAGCTGCTTGAGCACTTCTTCGATGACTTGGCGAATCGCCGTTTCGGTCGCTGACATTGTCGCTCCGTCCTCACCCCGAGTTACTGCTGTGCGATATCTGCTTCACATTTCGGCAGATCAAACTGAGTCCAACACCCACCCCGGACAGGGCCGGCTCGCCAGACCTCACGCCTCAACCTGCATCCAGTCCTTCTGAATCTGAATCCATTCCTCGACACCGCTCACCGTCGGCAGCGTGATCAACTGCAACGCAACCAGCGGAGCAATCCACATCAGCCCCCACCAGTGCCCCTCAATCAGCGAGGAGATGCAGAGCAGGAGCGACGGGGCTTCCACCAATCCCCCCCGCACGATCGATGTCGACAACGCCTGCTGCGCGAGTGCCACATCGATCTCGTCTTCATTCGCGATCCGCTGGGCCACGAGTTTGCGCCGAAACGACGTATCCAAAGCCCCCGGCAGGACAAACGACGCCAGGATGCAGGTCACGGCCACGAACGCCGCGATCAGCAGAATCAGGGGAAAATTCGGAAACAACGCATTGGGAATCGCCGGGGCCTGCGGGGCATTTCCCGACAGTTTCAGAAACACCACCACCCCCGCGAACGACACCACGCCCATGACCAGAGCGCCACGGATGATCTGCATCACCCGCACCGCCTGAGTCACGCTCGTAATCCCGTTCCCACTCATCGCACCTGGACTCCGTTGCCTTTTTTCCTTTTGACTTCTGGCCAAAGGCCGCGTTCACTCGTCGCTCTTCTTGAACACCGTGTTCGCTTTCACCTGCACCTGATCGACGATGCCGATAATCGCCGCATCGATCGGCAGAGTCTTCGTTTCCGGCGTATACCGGGCACTCGACCCCTGCACGCATAAAACCACCTCGCCCTCCCCTGCCCCGACGGGGTCCACCACGACAAACGTCCGTCCAGTCCCCTTGAGCGCGCCGCCATCCGCCTCATCCACGCGCAGCGGCTCGACAATCAACAATTTCTGCCCCACCAAGGTCTGCACCTTGTGACTCGAAATCAGACTGCCGGTGATCCGCGCAAGAAACATGAAGGCTACGCCAAGGCAAAAGGAAAAGGGAAAAAGGCAAAGGAGGGTTACTTGGGGGCATCACCTCGTCGGTTGAGGATCGCGGAAAAAATCAGGTGCAATTCGTTCGCTTCTTTCCACAGACGGCGGGCCTCGGGTCGACAGTCTTCGTCCGCGGCGACCAGCATGCGTATCCAATGTTTTGTCTCGTTCGCTTCCTTCTGGCAGATACCGATCCGATGAAAAAACTCCTTTCGCGTCAGCCCGTTTTGCGCTTCGCTGTAGTTCGCTCCCAGGCTGGTGCTCGACCGGACAAACTGCGAGATCAGGGGTGAAGAAATCGGATTGCGGGGAATGGCTTTCGCCAGTCGAATGGCTGACTCCCCAAACAGTTCGCACCGTTCAATCAAATCCGCAGCACTGCGTTGTGGCGGAGCCAGCTCTTCACCCGCACTGTCTCCACTCATGACGCACTCCCTCAGTTCACCCCTTCCTTTTCCTTTTTCCCTTTTCCCTTTTACTTGCGAAGCAGTGCTTCGCTGGTCTGACGCGCCACGACGATCTCTTCATTGGTTGGAATGACCCAGGCTTGAACCCGGCTGCCGTCCTTGTGTAGTGGCCCTTCACCCCTCAGGGGTTTATTGCGCGCTTCGTCGAATTCGAGGCCGCACCATT
>JAIXZD010000029.1 GCA_027489895.1 Planctomycetaceae bacterium | reverse complement strand
CGGGAGCGGCCTCGCGGATCAGGTTGCTCGTCGCGACGGGTCTTGTGGTCTGCCAGTCGTGGGCCTGCGGAGCACGGGACGCCGGGCCGACTGCGGGAGTGCGGGCCGCGGGGGGTGACGTGCGAGAGAACGAGGCGGGGCGGGTCGACTACCTGTTTTTTGAAGGCCCCGCCACAACCGATGCGACGTTGAAATCGCTCGCAGGTGATGTCGCGCGGCTCTCGGCGGTGCGACGGGTCCAACTGCTGGGAACGAGTGTCACGGGGCCGGGACTGGACATTCTGATCGGTCTGAGTTCGCTGCAGGCGGTCGATCTGAGCGGCAGCCCGGTAACCGACGCCGGGCTCAAGCCGCTCGCGACGCTGTCGGGACTCGTCAACCTGAATCTCTCCCGCACGCAGGTGACCGCTGCGGGCCTGGCCCAACTCCACGGGCTGCCCAAGCTGCGGATTCTCGACTTGTCCGGCTGCAGGCTGACAGATGACGGCGTGGCGGGACTCGCGGCGATCAAGTCGCTGAAGTCGGTGCGACTTGTAGGGAGCGGCATTTCCGCGAAGGCGATTGCCAAACTGCAGGCTGACCTGCCTGGAGTTTCGGTTGTGGCGCGGTAGGCGTTGACGGCCGGGTGATGAACAGCGAGCGCGAGTCGTGGAAGCCTCACGGCTTCCGCTACAACTGAGGTGCATTGCGACGGCTCTTGGTCAGTCGTCGTCGGTGTCGGCGGCGTCATCCACCGCGGCTGACTCCGTTTGTGTGCTGCGGAGTTCTTTGAGGCGCTTGCGGATGTCGCGGAGTGTCGCCGGTTGTTGTACCACCGCCGAGTGAGGCGTCTCCACCACCTGGGTCCGAAGACCGGCCTGTTTCACGGCGAGCACGAGCACCGCCCCACGTCCGTCCTGGTCACAGGCGCGCTGAAACTTGGGAAACGCTGTCACGGCGTCGTCCCCAAACCCTTCGGCCACCACAATCACCCCGGCCACCGGCGTCTGCTCAAGCCTCGCGATGGCGCGCGAGATATCCCCCAGCACCAGCACGCGAAACCGGTGCTTGGTGAAGTACTGCCGCAACATGTCCTGCTGCTTCACGCGGCTTTCCAGACAGAGCAGGATCGGGTGATCGGCTCCGCTGGACGATTTCGCCGGGGCGGAAGTGGGAGTCGAGGGGGCAGGGGACGCGGCTTCGGTCGCGACAGCGACGTCGGCACGGAGATCGAGAGGGTGCTCCACCGCAGTCGCCATGTCGCCGGCATGGGGCGGCTTGTTGACTTCACGTTCCGCCAGTTTCAGATCGGCAAGCAGATCGCTCGTCGTCTGATAGCGGTTGTTCGGGTTGAGGTCGAGCAGGCGATCAACAATCTCACAGCAGGCGCGCGGAAGCGTGGGGTCGACCTGATGCAAAGGCCGGATTTCGCGGTAGCGCGCGAAATCGCCGCGAACATCGCGATCCTTGGTGCGCGGCAGTGGCGGCTGCCCCGCGAGCAGTTCGAAGAAAATCGTGCCGAGAAAAAACAGGTCGGAACGCGGGTCGTCGCGAGGGGCGTTCGTGTGCTTTTCGAGCGTCGCATAGTCGAGCGTTCGCTGCGTGCCATCGGATCCTGTCGTCTCGCGGGCCCGATGCGTGTCGGCCAGTCCGAAATCGACCAGCTTGGCGACGCCGTTGGTCCCCATCAAAATGTTCGAAAGTTTGAGGTCGCGATGCATCAGCCCGCGACGATGCGCGTAGTCCAGCCCCGCCGTGACATCAAGCAGACATTTGACCGCCTCTCGGGGCGACATCTTCTTGCGAATCCGCATCAGTTCGAGCAGGTTGCCCCCCTCGACGAACTCCATCGTGAAGTAGTAGTGGCCCGCTGCCTCTCCGACTTCGTAAATGGGGACGATGTTCGGATGGTCGAGCGACTTGCCCAGTTCGGCCTCGCGACGGAACTGCTGCACCGACGCCGGCTCCTTCGCGTGCCGGGCACGCAACAGCTTCAGGCCGACCATCTCCCCCGAGCTCATGTCGGCGGCCCGGTACACCCGCGCGAAACTGCCGGCCGCGTTCTGATAGAGCAGTTTGAATCGCCCCAGAACCAGGCCGTCCGTCTCCCCTTTTCCCAATTTCAACGTCTGGTACGACGTGAGCACCGAATGCAGTTCCAGAAACTGCAGCAGTTTCGCGGGCGTAGGCTGACCTCCACAGGCGGCCACCGCGTGATCGATTTCTGCTTTCGAAGCCAGGCGGAGCTTGAGCAGCGTGAGGGTGAGACTTTGCAGGGTCATCGATGGCAGACGGCGCGGGAGGTGGGGACGCCGAAACAAGAGGTAGGACAGTTACCGGCCTTCGATCTGCGCACGGTGACGAGATCGGAGGATGTCCGGTCGAGACAACTCTGGGGATAGGTGAAAATGAACAGACTCGAATCACCGACGGGAAGGTCTGAGTCGGCCCGAAACGCTGTGACACCCTCTCCCAATTGTTCCGCTTTGGTGAAGATGACGCAAGTGGTTGCCGAGCTTGGGCGTTCAAACGGGAGGGAAGAACCGTTGCACCCGAGCGGGAACCCCGAGCGGCCGCTTGGTAAACTGGCTCACCCCGTCCACGTTCGATCGGCCGGGGCGACTCGCCTTCCGATGCCAGGGATGACCGATGACCGAGACGGCTGCTCCACGTCCATTTGCCCATCTGCACTGCCACACGACCTACAGCCTGCTCGACGGGGCCAACAAGGTCGGCTCGCTCATCAAGCAGGTCAAAAACCTCGGGATGTCGGCGATTGCCATCACCGACCATGGCAACCTGTACGGGGCACTCGAGTTTTACATGAAGGCCAAAGAAGCGGGCGTCAACCCGATTCTCGGCTACGAAGCCTACATCGCCCCTGGCAGCCGGTTCGCCAAAGAAGGCGCGGCGCGTATGAAAGAGGCGAGCTACCACCTGACGCTGCTCGCCAAGAACCGCACGGGGTTTCAGAACCTGATCAAGCTGGCGTCGACGGCCTACCTCGACGGGTTCTACTACAAACCGCGAATCGACAAAGAGGTGCTTCGCGCCCACAGTGAAGGGGTGATCTGCCTCTCGGGCTGTGCGGCCGGGGAGTTGTCGCAACTGCTGCTGGGCGATCGGTACGACGAAGCGGAACGGGTCGCCGCCTGGTACGCCGAGACGTTCGGAAACAACTACTACCTCGAAGTCCAGAACGCCGGGTTCGACATTCAGAAGGACTGTCTCGAACGTACGGTCGACCTCGCGAAGAAGATGGGGCTGCCGCTCGTTGCGACGAACGACGCCCACTACCTCAAGCAGGACGACGCCGTCGCCCACGACGTGCTCCTGTGCATCAATACGCACACCGTCCGCTCGGAGGCGAAGCGGATGAAGATGGACAGCGACCAGCTGTTCGTTCGCTCACCCGACCAGATGTACGACGCCTTTCCGGGGCTCGACGACGCGGTCGCCCGCAGCCAGGAAATCGCGGCGGGGGTCGACATCGATCTCGATCTGAAAACGCGGCATTTCCCGGTATTTGAACCGCCCGAGGGGAAGTCGCCTGCCGATTACCTGCGTGAACAGGCGATCGAAGGGGTCTACTGGCGCTACGGGAAAGACGTCCCCCAGGCCGTTTGGGACCGCCTCGATTTCGAGCTGGGCGTCATCTCGAAGATGGGATTCGCGAGCTATTTCCTCATCGTCTGGGACTTCGCCCGCTTCGCGAGGGATAAAGACATTCCCTGCTCGGCCAGAGGGTCGGCCTGCGGCGCGATCGTCTCGTACGTGCTCGGCTTAAGTCACGTCTGTCCGCTCAAGTACGACCTGCTGTTCGAGCGGTTCCTCGACCCGAACCGCGCCGAGGCGCCCGATATCGATATCGACTTCTGTCGTGACCGGCGGGAACTCGTCATTCAGTACGTCAAAGACAAATACGGGAAAGACAACGTCGCCCAGATTGGGACGTTCGGCACGCTGCGGGCCAAAGCCGTGATTCGCGACGTCGCGCGGGCACTGGGGCTGCCGCTCGATCGAGCCGACGAAATCGCCAAGTCGGTCCCGGATACGCTGCACATCACGCTGGAAGACGCCCTCACCGAGAGTGCGGAACTGAAGAGCGCCTACGACACTGATCCCCTTGTCAAAGAGACGATTGATGTCGGGATGCGGCTGGAAGGGCTGGCCAAAAGCGCGGGCACGCACGCCGCCGGAGTGGTGATTGGTGACAAGCCGCTGGTCGAGTATGTCCCGCTGCAGAAAATCACGGGCAAAGAGGACATCCTCACGCAATGGACGGAAGTCGAGAAGGCCGGCCTTCTCAAGATGGACTTCCTCGGGCTGCGGAACCTCACGATTCTCGACAAGGCCGTCAAGAACGTGCAGAAGCACCGCGGCATCGCGCTCGATCCGCTCCAGTTTCCGCTCGACGACAAGGCGACCTTTGCCCTGCTGCAGCGCGGCGAGACCAAGGGCATCTTCCAGTTGGAATCGGGGGGGATGCGCGACCTCCTCACCAAGATGAAGCCCGACCAATTCGCCGACATCATCGCCACCTCGGCGCTCTACCGCCCCGGCCCGCTCGAAGGCGGGATGGTGATGACCTACGTCAACTGCAAGCACGGCATCGAGCCGGTGCCCAAGGTCCATCCCGTCGTCGATGAAGTTCTGGCTGAGACCTATGGGGTGATGGTCTACCAGGAACAGGTGATGCGGATCATCAACCGGCTGGGCGGCGTCGAACTGTCAAAAGCGTATGCGTGCATCAAGGCGATCTCCAAGAAGAAAGCCGAAACGATCGAGAAAAGCCGGGTCGAATTCATCCAGGGAGCGGTCGAACGCGGGATGATCGAGTCGGAAGCGCAGACGCTGTTCGGCCTCATCGAGAAGTTTGCCGGGTACGGCTTCAACAAGTCCCACTCGACGGCATACGCGGCGATCGCGTACGAAACGGCCTACCTCAAGGCGCATTACCCCGTGGAGTTCATGGCGGCGCTGCTCTCGTGCGGAATGGAAGATTCCGAGCGGATCGCCGAGCACGTGGATGACTGCCGCCGCATGAAGATCCAGGTCCTGCCTCCGGATATCAATCATTCGGAGATGGAGTTCACCGTCGAGGGCGACAAGGTCCGCTTCGGGTTGGCGGCCGTACGGGGTGTGGGGGAAGGTCCCTGCCGCGCGATCGCGGCCGAGCGAGCGGCGCGAGGCGCGTTCCGCGACATTTACGAACTGTGCGAGCGGGTCGACCCGAAGCTGCTGCCCAAGGGGGCGGTTGAAATTCTCATCAAGGCGGGGGCGCTCGACAGTCTGGGGCCGAATCGCCCCCAGCACCTGATGATGGTCGAGCGGGCGACGCAATCGGGGGCGAACCGCGCTCGGGACAAAGCGTCGGGGCAAAAATCGCTGTTTGGGGGAGACGAATCTACGGCGAAGGGCAAGGCCGAGGCCCCGGTTCTGTCGCTCCCCGATGCGGCCGACATGACCCACGCCCAGAAGCTGTCGGCCGAGAAAGAGGTGATCGGGTTCTACCTCTCGTCACACCCACTCCTCGAGTTTTCCAGCAAGCTCCAACTGTACACCACGCATTCGACGATCGAGTTGGGGGGGGCTCCCGACCGCACCGATGTCCGGCTCTCCGGAATGATCTCGTCCATCAAGAAGGCCCAGACCAAAAAGCCCAGCCGGAACGGTCACACGAAGTACGTCAATTTCGACTTTGAAGACGTCCATGGAACGGTCCGCTGCATCATGTGGCCCGAAGAATTCTCCCGGTTTGGCGAGATGGTGAAATCGGAAGCGATCGCGGTGATTGAGGGACGGGTCGATCGGCGGGGGCGCGAGCCGAACCTGATCGTCGGCGAGATGCTGTCGCTCGACCAGGCGGAGAAAAAATTTACCGACCAGGTGGCGATCCGGTTCGAACAGGGTCTGCACGGAGAACGGGAAATGCAGGCCTGCGTCTCGATCCTGAAACGGCATCCCGGTAGCTGTGATGTGATGTTGTTCGTGGAAACCCGGGACGAGGCCAATGCAAATCACCGGACTCGCCATATGCTGATGGTTCCGCAGTGCAAAGTGGCGGCCACGGCGAAGCTGGCAGACGAGCTGCAGGCGCTGATGGGGACGGGGGCCATTCGGTTCCTCACGATCAAGAAGCGGAAGGCGGGCGAGTTTTCCGGTCGCGGGGCGGCTCGCGAATCGGCCTTCTCCGGTGGGTGAAAGTCTGGCGCGTCGGGGGGCGGAATGCTTTTCAGGGCGATTCCAAGTTGATATTCCTACAGGCGCTTGCGCTTCGAGACGCCGACGGGTTTTTCCGAATCGGGACGAACGCGGCCGGGATGTTTCGGGGCGGAGATTCGCCCATCATGCCACTTTGAGGAGACACGCGATGTCGATGTATGTTGGGGAATCGTTGAAGGGTGACGGCGCCGAAGTCGCGCACATCGATCTGCTGATCGGTGACAAGGAAGGCCCCGTGGGCGTGGCATTCGCGAACGCGCTGGCGAACCAGTCGGCCGGTCACTCGAACCTGCTGGCCGTCCTCGAGCCGAACCTCGCCGTCAAGCCGGCGACCGTCATGATCACGAAGGTGACGATCAAGGGCGCCAAGCAGGCTGTCCAGATGTTTGGCCCGGCCCAGTTCGCCGTGGCCAAGGCCGTTGCCGATTCGGTCGAGTCGGGCGTCATTCCGAAGGACCAGGCCGAGAAGCTGGTCATCGTCTGCGGCGTGTTCATTCACTGGGAAGCGGCCGACGACAAGAAGATCTATCAGTACAACTACGAAGCGACCAAGGAATCGATCGCCCGCGCCATGCGTGGCGAGCCGACGGCCGCCGAAATGGTTGCGAAGAAGGACTCGGCCAAGCACCCGTTCTCGGGCGTCTAGTCGCAAGTCTGAAATACTCAACGGGGGCCGCTGCGTCGGCTCCCGATCGGAAACTTCCGGTCGCGCTCGCGGCCGGTTGTTTTCTGGTTGTCCCCACTCGCGATCGCGGATGGGGTCCCGTCCTTCCCGCCAGACGGATCCGCCTCGATGCGCCGCATCCTGATCCAGCTCGACACCGATCCCCACCCCAGCACGTTCGACCGTGTTGTTGCGGTCGATTCCGATGTTGAGCAGCTCTTCAGTTACGGGGGCGTCACCTGCGACAACGTCGAGCCTCTCGTCCACGGGGCGATGTTCACGCGCGGGCCGCAGGACCTGAAGTCCACAGCCCTGTTTATTGGGGGCAGTCAGGTCGCCGCGGGCGAAGAGCTGCTCGCCCGGGTATCCAAGACGTTTTTCGGGCCCGTCCGCTGCTCCGTCATGATGGACTCGAACGGTTCCAATACGACGGCCGCCGCAGCTGTGCTCTGTGCGGCTAAACACCTGGCGCTCAAGGGGGTGACGGCAGTCATCCTGGGGGGAACCGGTCCGGTAGGACAGCGTGCCGCCCAGCTTCTGGCGCAGGCCGGCGCCCATGTTCGGGTGGGGTCCCGTACCGCGGACAAGGCCTACAAGGTCTGCAACGAGATCCTGGAAACGCTGGGAACCGGCGAGCTGACTCCCATCGCCGCAGGCTCTCCGGCGGAGGTCCACTTGGCACTGGAAGGCGCCCAACTCGTCATCGCCGCGGGTGCCGCTGGCGTCGAGCTGATGTCCGAAGGGAGCTGGGCCGGGCATCGTTCGCTCAAGGTCGCCATCGACCTCAACGCGTACCCACCGGCTGGAATCGCCGGCGTGGGAACGATGGACAAAGGCAGCGAGAAGCACGGCGTGATTCGCTACGGCGCAATTGGCGTGGGCGGATTGAAAATGAAGATCCACAAGGCCTGCATCCGGAAGTTGTTTGAACAGAACGATCAGATTCTCGACACCACGGCGATCTACCGGGTCGGCCAGACGCTCGTTTCGTAGTCGTTTGGTTGTCTCCCGCGAAACTTTCCCTGCCGGTCCCGCATGGCCACCGCTTACACCCCCGGACTGAAAGTTGTCGCGCGGGTCTCCTATCGCCTGAAGCGACTGTTGCCGATCCCCGGAGAAGTGCTGGTCGCGCTGGGAGAAACGGTCCTCGCCGATAAAGTCGTCGCTCGAACCGATCTGCCCGGAGACGTCGTCCCGCTCAATGTTGCCCACCAGTTGGGAATTGCGCCCGCGGAAGTGCCCGCGGCGTTGGTCCGTGCGATCGGCAGCGAGATTGCCACCGGCGACCCGCTGGCCCGCTCGGCCGGTCTATTCGGTTGGTTTCCGCAGACGCTGGCCTCACCCGCTGCCGGTCGTCTGGAATCGGCCTCGCAAGTGACCGGACAGGTGATGCTGCGCGGGGCCCCACGCCCCGTGCAGGTTCGCGCCCATGTCGCGGGCCGGGTGGTGGAAATCATTCCCCACCAGGGGGTCGAGATCGAGAGTCTGGTCAGCCAGATCCAGGGGATTTTTGGACTGGGCGGCGAAACGCGCGGACGGCTGGTTATCGCCTCGAAACCCGGCGTGCCGCTCGCTCCGCAGGAATTGATCGCAAACCATCGCGGTGCGGTCGTTGTCACCGGCGGGCGAATCTCCCTGGAGACGATTCATCGCGCCATCGAACTGGGTGTCTCCGCGATTTTGGCGGGTGGGATCGACGATTCCGATCTGCGGTCGCTGTTGGGGTACGACCTGGGCGTCGCCGTGACGGGGACCGAATCGATCGGTCTGACGCTGGTGATCACCGAAGGGTTCGGCGACATCCCGATGTCGCAGCGCACGTATGACCTATTGAGTTCGCGAGCGGGGGCGATGGCGTCAGTCAGCGGGGCCACACAGATTCGCGCCGGCGTCCTGAGACCGGAAATCGTCATTCCGTGGGAAGGCACTCAACGCCCCCCAACACAGGAGATCGGTGACACGAATTCCAGCCCGTCGCCTCGGCCTGCCGGGCTGCTGCAGGTGGGCGCCTCGATCCGTCTGATCCGCGACCCGTGGTTCGGTGCGATTGGCACGGTCGCGGAACTGCCGCATGAACCGCAGTGGCTCGAATCGGGCTCGAAAGCGCGTGTGCTGATCGCCGCTCTCGCCGATGGCCAGCGCGTGGTCGTGCCGCGGGCCAATGTCGAGTTGATCGAGACGGAGGCCGCGCTATGAACGCTCTTCGTCCTATTCGTCCGCTGCTGCTGACTATCGCGGCATTCGCAATTCTCGTCCTGTCAGCCGGTTCGCTTCCTGCGGAGGAACCAGCCGCGCCGGTGGCGGAAGCAAAAAGCGAGTGGGTCGATCAGTCACGGATTGGCTATGGTGCCCTGCTCGCGCTGATCACGGGCGCCGTGCTCTGGAACATCGGGCTGGCACGGCGCGGGCGGCCGATTCGTCTGCGACCGATTCCCGCGCTCGAGGCAATCGACGAAGCCGTCGGCCGGGCGACGGAAATGGGCAAGCCCTGCCTATTCGTGCCGGGCGTGCAGGACATCAACGAGATGATGACGGTCGCCGGGGTGATCGTGTTGGGACGCGTCGCGCGGACGGCCGCGGATTACGACTGCCAACTGCTGGTCCCGACGGCGCGTTCGCTGGTGATGACCGCCTGCCGCGAAACCGTCGAAGCGGCCTGCCTTTCCGCGGGTCGCCCCGAAGCTTATCGGGCCGACGACATCACCTACCTCGCCGATGAGCAGTTTGCCTACGTCGCGGGCGTCACGTCTCAAATGAACGATGTGCGGCCGGCCGCCTGCTTCTACTTTGGCCAGTTCTACGCCGAGTCCTTGTTCCTGGCGGAAGCCGGCAATGCGATTGGCTGCCTGCAGATTGCCGGCACCGCGGAAACAACCCAACTCCCATTCTTCGTCGCGGCGTGCGACTACACGCTGATTGGCGAAGAATTCTTCGCCGCCAGTGCCTACCTCTCGCGCGAGCCCGACCAACTCGGGGCGGTCCGCGGACAGGACCTGGGCAAGTTGCTCGCCATGTCGCTCATCGTCGCAGGGTCACTGCTGGCCACGGCCTCGCAGCTCAGTCCCGGCTCGTCACCGGGCACGGCGGCGAAGTCGATGCTCGACTGGTGCCAGACCGTTCTGCTGGGGGGATCCACATGAAGCGGACTGTTCCCCTGTTGATCGCCGCCATCACCGGTTGGGTGATGGTGCTCGCCTACTTTGTCCCCGCCGCTCAGTCCTGGGGGGACACCGCCACGAGCTGGTTCAACATCCTCGCGGCCGCGGCGCTCGTGCTTGGGGGTGGAAACCTTCTCAAGGTGCACCTCGCGGCGCTCTCCCGCCGGGACGCCGGGTGGGGCTACTCCGCGATCACTCTCGCTGCGTTCCTCGTCACAGTGGGAGTCGGCCTCGCGAAATTCGGCGTTCACCCGCAAGAACGCTATCCCGAGCATGTCTGGGCGGGCGGTTACCTCGACGAAGGCAGCGGCCTCTGGTGGCTGTACGAGTACGTCATCTACCCCATCACCACGACGATGTTCTGCATGCTCGCGTTCTTCGTCGCCTCGGCCGCCTTTCGTGCTTTCCGTGCCAAGAACCGGCTCGCCTTGGTTCTGCTTGTGACGGCCGTGATGGTGCTGCTCGGCCGGACCTATGCGGGCGTCTGGTTGACCAGCCCTCTCCCCGAGGGGTACCGCCTCAACTCGGCGATCGACTTCATCATGGACACGTTCAATACCGCCGGAACACGGGCCGTGAAGATCGGCATCGCGCTGGGGATCATCACCGCGTCCCTGAAAATCCTGCTGGGGATGGACCGGTCCTACGTGGGCGGCGAAGACTGATCGATCCGCCGGGCAGGGTTTCGTTCACCACCAAGGCACGAAGGCACCAAGGAAAGACAAGGTAGGCAGAGGCAAATCTCTCAGCATCAGGGTTCAGGCGGCTTGGGGTTCCGTTGCAACGGAATTTCGCCCAAAAGGCCTCTTCCTTGGTGCCTTTGTGCCTTGGTGGTTCATTTCAACTCAACCACTACGGCTTCGCGTCGTAGAACTCCCGGTACCATTGGACAAACCGCTCAATTCCCACGGCGAGCGGTGTCGACGGGCTGAAGCCAACATCGCGGGTTAGGTCGGCCACATCGGCGTACGTCGCCGGCACATCGCCTGGCTGCATCGGCAGAAAGTTCTTGATCGCCGTCTTCCCGAGCGCCCGTTCGAGCGTTTCGATCAGCTCCAGAAGCGGCACGGGAGAGTGGTTCCCGATGTTGTAGACCCGCCACGGGGCCGATGACGTGGCCGGGTCAGGCGCGGCACCGGTCCACTCCGGGTTCGGTTCGGCCGGGCGGTCGACCGTCCTCAACACCCCTTCGACAATGTCATCGATATACGTGAAATCCCGCTGCATCTGACCGTTGTTGAACACATCGATCGGCTCTCCCGCGAGGATCGCGCGAGTAAACAGAAACAGCGCCATGTCGGGGCGTCCCCACGGGCCATACACCGTGAAGAACCGAAGTCCGGTCGTCGGCAGGCGGTATAGGTGCGAGTACGAGTGGGCCATCAGCTCGTTGGCCTTCTTCGTCGCGGCATAGAGACTGACGGGATGGTCGACGTTGTGATGCACGGAAAACGGCATCTCGGTGTTCGCCCCGTAGACCGAGCTCGATGACGCGTAGACCAAGTGCTCGACCTTCGCATACCGACAGCCCTCCAGAATATGGATGAAGCCGGTCACGTTGCTGTCGATGTAGGCATGCGGATTTTTCAGCGAATACCGCACCCCCGCCTGGGCCGCCAGATGGATGACGCGCTGGGGTTTTTCGTCGGCGAAGAGGGCCGCGACGCCATCGCGGTCGACCAGATCGAGCGGCAGGAACCGAAACCCCGGACGGCCCACCAGCTTCGCCAGCCGCGCCCGCTTGAGCGCGGGGTCGTAGTAGTCGTTCAGGTTGTCGAGCGCGACCACCTGGTCACCGCGGGCGAGCAGTCGTTCGACCACATGGTAGCCAATGAACCCGGCCGCACCGGTCAGCAGGATTTTGCGGGGCCGGGGTGCTTCGGGCAGCGGCATGGGTCGACTTCCTGTCGCGCGGGATCTCGGGTGAATGTTCGAAATGCGGGTGGGGTCTCAGCGGACGGCGAGAAGGCGATCGACCGGGGTTTCTTCCCCCTTCACCCAGACCGGTTCGGTAATCGCTTTGGAGGCCGCGACGACCGTGGGGTTGAGCGACGCCTGGCCCCACGCCACGGTGACCGGAAGCTTGGCGAAATCGACAATACAGCCATCGCGGGTGTAGCAGCTCAGGTCGAAGTTCGACCCCATGAAGATGCACTCGACCGGACACGGTTCCACGCACAGCGCACAAAACATGCACTTGGTGTAATCGATCGAGAAGCCCGTGACGCGGAAGCCCTTGCCCACGGGCGATTTCTCTTTGTCGATGTAGATGCAGTCCACCGGGCAGGCCGCGGCACATTTGTCGCAGCCGATGCAGGTCGTGAGGTCGAACCGATGGAACCCGCGATAGCGCGGCTTCACTTCGACCGGCCGCTCCGGGTACTCGAACGCCTCGGTGTACGTTTTGCGGCGATACGTCCCCAGCATCAGACCGAGCGTGACCGACAGCGCATCGGCGACCGTTTTGACGGCCAGCCAGATGTTGCGGCACCAATCGAGGAAACCAGTCGTGGGAGACGGCTCAGACATGCTCAGACAACGGACACAATGGGAACAACAACCGTCCAAACCTTACTCACGGCTCGACGATTGTAGCAGCCCCCCCGACCGCGAGTAGCCGACGCGCCTCCGAACAGCGATCCCAAGCACGTCGTAGCGGAAGCCGTGAGGCTTCCCAAGCGCCCGATCCTCTAAAAAGCCCGAAAACTCGACAGACCGCCCCCCCGGACAGGCTGGAAGCCTTTCCCACGAAAGCCCCCGCTACGCGAACGCTGCGGCCATCTCCGCAACCGCCGCGACAGCACGGTCGATCATCTCCAAGGTGACAAACGGCCCCACGCTGAACCGCAGCGTGCCGCCGTGGTCCAGCGTCCCCAGGTCCGCGTGGACCGTGGCGGCGCAGTGCAGACCGGCCCGACACTCGATGCCGAACGACTCCTCGAGGATGACGGCCGCTTCCCCGGGATCAAGCCCCGGAATTCGAAAACTGACCAATCCCACACGCGGAGCGCTCAGCGGGCCAATGATCTCGACCGCAGGAAGGGTCGAGAGTCCGGCGATCAACCGTTCCACCAGTTGAGCATCGTGCCGGGCAATCGATTCCACGCCGCGTTCAAGCACCCATTCGACGCCGGCACCGAGTCCGAAAATCCCCGGCACATTCAGATTGCCCGACTCGTACTTGTCGGGCAACGTGGTCGGTTGACTCGACTGTTCGCTACGGGTCCCTGTTCCCCCCTGACGCACCGCATCCAGACGCTCTTCCCGCCCCGGACGAATCCAGAGCACTCCCGTCCCCAGGGGCCCCAGCAGCCCCTTATGTCCCGGCATTGCGAGAAAATCGCATCCCAGTTGCTCGACATCAATCGGCAGGCAACCGGCTGTCTGAGCGGCATCGACCAGCCCCGCGACTCCGCGTTCACGACAGCCGGCCGCGATCTGCTCGACCGGTTGAATGATCCCGGTCACGTTCGAGGCCTGCGTCACCACCGCAAGCGCGGTCGTGGGCCGGAGAGCGTTCAGAAAGTCATCCGGTGCGACACGGCCGTCACTTCGCGGGGCGATGGCGGTGGACTCGATTCCACGCGCCGCCAGGTCCGACAGCGGACGAAGCACCGAGTTGTGCTCCAGCCGGGTGGTGACGACATGTTCTCCCGGCTTGAGCCAGCCATGCAGCACGAGATTGAGACTGTCGGTTCCGTTGAGCGTGAAGATCACCCCGCTCGGGTTATCTGCGCCGATTAATCGCGCGATGGACCGCCGCACCGCATCGATTCGCGCCGCCACTTCGGCCCCGGCCCGCGTTGCCCCCCGGCCCGCCGCCGTCCCCAGCCTGCGTTGGTAGTCGTCGATGACCTGATAGACGCGTTCCGGTTTGGGAAACGACGTCGCCGCATTGTCGAGATAGATCCGTGGGGGATGCGCCACGCCTGCGATCTCCGCCCAGGTCAAGGTTCAGTCACTCTGCCTCGACCACTGCCGACCCGTCAAAACACTGCCCTGAAATTGTCCCTCGAACCCCGCCCCGGCAGGGCGCCCCTGGAGCTTACTTGGGAGCCAGGAACAGGTTGACCTTGTCGTCCACCTTGAGGAACTCGAACTCGGACCCAGGCGGCAGATTCAGCTCGGAGGTGGCCATGGGTGTCATCTGGCGGACCTGAATGCCATAGGGCACTGGATAGTCGTGGAACTCACCGGGTGCGAGTTTCCAGTCCTGACTCCAGGCCGAGCCGTTGGCCCGCGTCTGGTACGTCACGGCCTCGCTCGCCCGATTGCTGATCCGCATGCCTGGCGCGGCGAATTGGGCCGTGATGTAGGGCTTCGTCCACGCCACCTTGGCGGCCCGCAATCGGATGCCGTTCATCTCCAGGTCGGCGAGGGACTTGCCCCCATCCGCCCCGGCCGTGGTGAATTCCCGCCAACCCGTGGTGAACAGCTCGGTCGCGAGTGCTTCCTGGATCGTCTCATCCATGGGCTTGTAGTCGGGGAGATAGGCCCCCTTGACCTCAAACTTCGCTGGCATCGCCCAATCGAGCAGAAACTCACGCACGTTGTAGGCCGGGGCACGCAGCCGCGGTTCCACGTTTTGGAGAATCGCAATGTCGAAGTTGGCAAACCGCTGCCAGGTTTTGGTCGCCGCGTCTGGTTTGAGCGACATCTCCACCCGCAGACCAGGGACATCGAACACCAGCCCCGCATCCTGCTTCGTCTCGGATACGGAGATCGCATCGGCAATGACCAGCTCGGCCCGCAGTTGCAAGCTGTCGCCGTAGCGGGCCAGATCGGGGAACACCTCCACCATCTTGGCGCGATCGACAAACAGCGGGAGCGTTTCCGTCGGCGTGTCCTGCACGTGAATCCGGGAGACATCCGAGACAATCATCAACTGCGACAACGGCTTCACCGCCTGAGGCGAAACGCCCACACTCAGTCCGGGCAGCTTGGGTGCGGCTGATGCACCGGGGGCGGCCGGCGGAACAATGACCCATTGCATCGGCTTCGCGGGGTTGATCGATGACGCTGTCACCCCGAGGCAAAGCGTCAGCCCCTCCGCATCGGCCGCGATATCGCTGGGCCAGATTCGCAGTGCAGGTTGATACACGGGCAGCGGCCAGACCGCGGCCGCGAGCTTATCCCCCTGACCGATGTACCCATTGAGCTGCTGTTCGATCTGCGACACCAGTTGGGGGACAACGCCGATCACCTGCTGCTCGATCTGACCACGGCTGCCATACAGACCATTCACAAGGGACGACGACACCGTCTCGGCGTCCATGAACAATCCCGACGTCGAAATCCCGGCGGGGTTGCTCACCGAAAAATCATTCGGCGGAATCGAAAAGCTGGCGTTCGAGGCGCTCAGACGAATCTGGCGGCCCTCAATCCGCGGCGACAGTTCAAACCGCAGATAAACGGGAGCCTGACGGGCCATGTAGATCCCGATGGGGCCCGCGCTCGCCGACTTTCGTCCCGACCCCACCACGGACGTGCCACCAATCGTCACCTGGCCGTTGGAAAGCCCCAGCGCCACAGACACGCGATTCGGACCAACCGCTCGCAGATTGGCCGAGATCAGTTGGGCCGAGTACGACAACCCCGAGAATGTGATGTTGAACGTGACGCCCGACACTTCCGTTGACTGGCTGACGTTCGGGAGCGAGCCGCTGAAGCTGGTCGTCGTCAGATACCGGGGTAGTTCGGCCGAGATCTGCGACATCAGGTCGTTGCCCACCCGCACGTAGAGCGAATTGGGAATATCCAGCACCGGGACAAACTGACTCCACGGCGCCGTGACCACGGCCGTCCCGCGACTGGTCGGCATCGTGGGGAGCGGCGTGTCGGTAATGGACGTTTCCGCAGGGGCAAGCATCCAGGCAAACAGCCGATCATCGCCAAACGCCTGAATCCAGACTTCATGATCGGCCAGCGGATACTCGGTGTAGCGGGGTTGGCCGCCGGCGGCGCGGAGTGCGGCGATTGTTTTTCTCGATTCGCGGACCGGGACCGCCGTGTCTTTGGCACCGTGAAACGCCCAGATCGGCAGCGACTTCAGTCGCTCCGTGAGTGCCAGCGGCGCACCGGCCGCCATCGGGATCACGGCCGACCACTTCTCGGGATACGCGGCCGCAAGTTCCCACGCCCCGTATCCGCCCATCGACCAGCCCGAGAGGATCAAATGCTTGGCATCGACGGTATAGTCGGCCTCGACCGCCGCCAGAATTTTCATCAGGCGCTGGCCATCGGGCGACGTCGAATACCACGCCGTCTTGATCGGACCGGCCGTATCTTCGACCTGCGCAAACACCGCCAGGAACGGGAACGTCGCCTCACGAGCCTTGATGTAGGGGGCGAGTCCGTACACCAGGGGCAGGTCGCCATCGCGACCGCGCTCGCCCGCACCGTGCAGGAACACGATCGTGGGGGTGGGCGTTCCCGGCTTGTAGTTCTTCGGAACGAAGACCGTGTATTTGTGATCGCCGTCGTCATCTTTGAACAGACGTTTCACAAACCCGGTCGTTGCCGGGGCGACAGCGGCATCGGCCGCGGCCAGATTCGCCTCGGCCGCGAGACGACCGATCGCGCCGGGCAGAGCGTTCGTCCGGGCAGACGCAACCTGCGCGAAGGAGGGTGCGGAGGCCAGGGCCCAGGAAAGCACGAGCGCGGCGAGCGCTACAAAGCGGCAAGTGGAACGAGTCATGATGGTCGGATCCCTGGTGCACGTTCGGATCCGTCCGCCACGGGAAAACGGTTTCTCCCGTGGACATGGTCTCTATCAAAGCCGGCTCCCACGCACGGCCGAATTGTATCGACTTTCGATCCCGAACCTCCAACCCCGCCGCCTTGGCAAGCGACAGGAGCATCGGTTCTTCGCGCAACGCCCCAGCAGCGAAGTCGGGGGTGTTATTGGCGGCCTTCGATCCGCACCCGCGACGCCGTCTGCTCCAGCGGACGCGAATCGGCCGTGTATTGGACGAAGTCGAACTTCCGATTCAGGAATGGCCGCTCCATGGGGCCACTGGAGACCTGCGTGGCGACCGGCTCGGCCGAGTGCCCTTCGCGGATGAGGTACCAGCGAACGCCATCGACCTTCAGTTCGAACCCCGTCGCATCGACCGCGGTATCGGTCTCCTGGCCGGGCACTACCACGCGGCCTGCGGCCCCTTCGCTGCTGACAGCCAGGTAGTTCCCCGCCGGAAGCGACATCGCCGCCGCAATCACGCGCTGGTCGGCGAAGCGGGTGACGAACGGTGTCGTTCGGGCAGCCTCTACGCTTGGTCGCGTCATCGACTTTCCAGCGACAACGGTCGACGCGGGCAGCGGGTTATGACGGCTCGTACCGGACACAGCCGTCACAAGTCCAATCAGGGTCAACGCTATCACGAGGCCACGGGCAGCCACGATATCATCCTCGACGGGGAAGTAGGATCGCGATCAAAACGCGGTGTGATTCGCCGTCCCTGAAGTCCAACCTCGGCTCGCACTCCTTCGAGCCACTGGATCGCTCGCAAAGGGTATCGGTCCGTCATGCCCCGATGGTGTGACGCGAAACAGTTCCGACTTGCTAAACTTTGACCTTTAGAGGCGAGTTGTCCGCCTGTAGTGATAAACCGAGTGAGGGGATGGGTTCCCGGCATGACGTCGTCTTCCGACTCGCCCCGTCCGACCGTGATTGAGACAGCCTGTCTGGACGATCTGGAACCGCTCGTCGAGCTTTTGGGCCAGTTGTTCGCCCAGGAAGCAGAGTTTCAGCCCAACGCCAGTCGCCAGCGCGCCGGAATTCGGGCAATTCTCGACCAACCTGCGTTGGGATGGATCCTCGTGGCCCGCTCGGGCGGCAAGGTGGTCGGAATGATCAACGTTCTGACATCGGTTTCCACCGCTTTGGGCGGCCCCGTGGGGACGGTTGAAGATTTTGTGGTCCGCCCCGAGTTCCGCGGCAGTGGGATCGGCCAGGCGTTGTTTGCCGCGATGCTGACGGAATCACGACGGATCGGTTTGTTGCGGCTGACGTTGCTGACCGACGCCGATAACCTCGCCGCCCAGCGGTTCTACAGTCGCCAGGGATTCGTCGTCTCGACGATGCGGACGATGCGTCTGGCACTCGAGCGGCCCCCAGCCAGCGACTGATCACCGGACGCTGATTCGTCATTGTGAGGTGCACGCTCGGGAGAGGTCAGAGTGTCGTTGGCGAGAGCGATTCCAGCTTACCCAGCCTGTACAGGTCGGGCTTCACTCAAGCTCACTACAACCGGGGTTCGATGACTCTCGTGGGCCAGGACGCGCCCCGCAGGCACCCCGTTGCGCACCGACATCAAGGACGAACCCATGTACGAGGCGTACTTCCGTCTCCACCGCCGCCCGTTTTCCGCAACTCCCGACACGGCCTGTGTTTTCGACACAGAGAGCCGTTCGCGAACGATGCGCCGGCTGATCGAACTGGTCGAGTCGGAGCAGGGAATCGGGGTGCTCATTGGTCCGGCCGGGATCGGGAAATCGCTCGCCCTGGCGGGGCTGATGGAGTTGTTCCGCGAGCGGTTCACCGTCGTGAAGACGTCTGCCGCAGGTCTGTCATCCACCCGATCCCTTTTGCAGGGATTACTTTACGAACTGGGTGAGCGGTACACGGGGCTGGACGAGAACGAATGTCGGCTGGAGCTGAAGGCCTGTCTGAAACGGCTGGTTCAATCCCAGCGACCGGTGGTGTTGCTTGTCGACGAAGGGGAACAGCTTCCGGGTCCTCTGTTTCAGGAGCTGCGGAATCTGGTCGAAGAGACCGATCATGGGCGCCGCCTGATTCGACTGATTGTCGCCGGTCAACCTGCGCTCGAAGATCAGTTGCTCGACCCGTCACTTTCGGCGTTTTACCAGCGGATTGTCGTGCAGGAGTATCTGGCGCCACTGACTCAGGACGAGAGCACGGCGTACGTCCTCTTCCGCCTACGACGGGCCGGGGCGCTGGATGACAGTTTGATCTCCCCCGAGGCGCTGCAGCTGATCGCCCAGACGTCTGACGGACTGCCCCGCTGCCTGAGTCAATTGTGTGACCATGCGATGCTGCTGGCGTTCGTGGTCGAAGTGCCGCAAGTCACGCGGCGCCATGTCGAAGAGGCGCTGACCGACCTCAAGCAGTTGCCTTTGCACTGGAACAACAACGTTGCCTCCAATGCAACTCCATCGCTGGGCGAGGTGTCGTCGGATTCCGAGGCAGCGCCCGCACCGCTCACCAATGCGGTGGCTTTTGAGTTCGGGGCGGACGAGCCTGCTGGCGAATCAGCAGCGTTCGACCATGTTTCGGGTCAGACGTCGGTCACCGTTTCGGCCGAGCAGGTGCTGGCGGCCTCTTCCAGCGGCGAACTGGTCGCGAATCTGCCCGTAGCAGTGTTCACGGGCACTCCCACATCGCCCGAGTTTCAGGGGGTCACGGTGACGACGAACGTGACCGCCGCGGACCTGCAACCGGCTCGGGAGATCGATGCCGAAATCGCCGCTCGCCTCGATGCATTCACCGAACAGGCCCCCACGATGATGACTTCGGCGCACGGCCAGTTTCCGGTGAGCGAAGAATGGAGTCTGCCCGCGACAACATCAATCACCGAGCCAATCCCGGAACTTGATCCGGAAGGCCTGTCGCTGGAGGAGCCGAGGCGGCATCGCCCGCTCGAGGTGTCCGCCCCCGAAACGTATGAACTGGAGCCGGTGTACGACGCCTGGACGGAGCGGGCTGGGGACGCGGTCCAAGCGTTTGATGTCGTCGAGGCACTGCCTGATTCGATGGCACTTCCCGCCGTGTCGAGTCTGGAACTGGACACGGATTCCCCGGCCGTGCTGTCGTTTGATTCGGACGTCAATTCGACCTCGACTTCCCGGCCAGAAGCCACCTTCACGGCGCGCAATATTGACCGTCAATTTGCCGAGCGGGAGCCGATTTTCGACCGCTACGCGGCGCTCGATGCCGGGCGGACCGATCTGCCTCCCAGCGAGCCTGAGCCGGCCGTCGAACGTCGCACGGTCGAGCACCGAACCGCCGGGCGAACCGGAACCGGTCGCGGGCGTGGCGTGGCGCGCCCAGATATCACGGTGGACCATATTCTCAGCCTTGTAGCACAGGCCGATTCCGAGGAGTGGAGCGAAGCCGATCAGGAACTCGAATCGGTCGTGAAATCGAGAGCGACCGAAACTGCCGCCGTTGCGTACTCATTTGGATCGCCTTCGGAATCGGCATCACGGGAATCAGACGGGATCGAGTCCGACGACTCACTGGAAGAGCATGTGTTGCGGACGACAGAAGAGTTGCTGGCCGAGGTGAACCGTCGCCCTGCCGCGCCGATTCGGGAAACCCCGACCCCCTTCCCGAGCCGCGCGCCATTGACCGAGTCGCAGGATCTCGGCGACGACGGGGAGATCGAGTACGACGTCGTGGAATCCGTGGCCGTGGATTCCGCGGCCGAAGCGGTGTCGGCTTCGCCTGTCATGCCGCCGATGGAGCGCAAGCCGCTGTTTTCCGGGAAAGTTCCGGCGACGGTCCCTGCGCCCAGCGTTTCCACAACCGGCGGGGCCGCGGCGCGAAGCCAGCCGAGGTCCAGCGTGCCGGCAGAGCGCTGGTCGAGCGGGGCTTATGGACTCGCCGCAGAACCTGCCGCAAGCTCGCAGGTCGAATCGGCAGCCGAAGCCGAGTCCGCTGAAGACCACGGTACCGCGATCCCCCCCTCGAAGTACAAGCGGCTGTTCAGCATGCTGCGCCGCAAACTGCGCCGCTCGGCATGAGTTGCATGGGCCCCACCGACCCATTCCTGCCGCACCGATGATCGGTGCGGCAGGAATGGGTGCAGGGAATTGGGTAAGCCAGGCGAGTTGGCTCAGCCGTAGCTTTCGTGGTGGATGCGATGCTCAGGCACGCCAATCTCCGCCAGACAGGCGAGTGCCGCTTCGAGGAAGCGTGGCGACGGCTTTTCGCCCCGCGCGGCGGCCGCGACTTTGTCCCACTTCGATAGCCCGGGCCCGCAGGTGAACACCTCGGTTCGGGTGACATCGGGAATGAGACTGCGGAGCAGATCGGAAGTGATCCGGCCACGCACGACATTGGGCCCCCGCCGCTCGGCCGCTTCGTCCCGAGTCAGGGCGTGGACAATGGACAGGCGGTCGGGGTGGGCCGCGGCCAGAACCTCCAACTGATCGCGGAAGATGATGTCGTCCCAGGTTTTGTTGCTGTAAACCAGGGTATGTCGTAGCTCGGGCAGTTCGCTCAGACAGTACTTGATGATGCTGAAGTTCGGCACAATTCCGGACCCGGCACAAATGTGAACGATCTCGTCCGAGCGTTCGGTGACGTCCACTGGAAGAACGTACGGACCAGTGAAGCCGACCACCGAGAGTTTCGAGCCGGGAGGACAGGCTCTGGTCAGAACCGGCGACAAGAGCGGGGGATACAGCGTCGATCCCGCGACAAACGGCTCCTCCTTGACGGTGATCGCCAACCGGGCTTCATGCGGCGACGAGCACATGGAGTAGGCCCTCGGCAATTCCTTCTTGCCCTTCACCTGCTCAAGATAGGCCGTGAAACCCGCAATACAGGGAAACTGATGCGGGTTGATCGTGAGAAACTGGCCGGGACGATATGCGGGAATTTCCGGCCCGTGCCGGAACAGCCGAGAAACGGTCTCGGCCGTCTCGCGGACGACCTCGTCCACAGTGACTTCGAACTCACGAATTTTCTTACTCTGCCCGAGAAGCGCTTCGGCAGATCCATTCATAGTCGTCTCTCCCTGGAACCGGGGGACGTAACTTTTTCGCGGGACGTGATATCCCGGCCATTGGACACATGAAATTGTCTCCAAGTCGGAGACCTGCCGCCAGCCTCCCGTCACCTCTGAGCGGTCGAATTCGCTGGTTCCGACACGTTGTCGGCGTGGACCAGACACTCTGCCGACGGGAACTGGGGCGGTCTTGCTCTTGACCGCAAGTCCCGCCGTGGGGATAGTTTGCACGCTTTACCAGAATTCTCCAGACCATCTGCGGGGCGACTGGACCGAGTCGGGGCATGTGACAGGCCGACGCGGTTTTGGAAAACCCCGCCGGGAGTGAATTGCCTTGACGACGCCGGCCCCGACTCCGCCCTCGCCCGACCGCCTCGAAGCCGCCCGGCTGGAGAAGCTCGTGGCGATCGAACAACTGGGGCTGGACCCCTGGGGCCAGCGGTTCGACAACCATCAACCCATCGGCCAGGCGCGCGAGGTGTGCCCCACCGAACAGGATGTGATGGGCCCCGAGGTGCGGATCGCCGGACGTGTCCTGCTGCGGAATGACCGCGGGAAGCTCAAGTTCCTGCATGTGAAAGACTGGACCGGTCGGATTCAGGTGATGATCTCCAAGGGAGATTTTTCCGAGGACGACTGGAAGCTGATCGAGCTGATCGACCTGGGCGACATCATCGGCGTCGACGGGAAGACACGGATCACGCGGACGGGCGAAAAGACGATCTCGGCCGCGAAGGTGACGTTTCTGACGAAGTCGCTCGCGCAGCCACCGGAGAAATTCCACGGGGCGCGGGATGTCGAGATGCTGCTGCGGCAGCGGTACATCGACCTGATCTACAACGAAGGCGTCCTGGAGCGGATGCTGTCGCGCGGCAAGATCATCGACTCGATCCGCAGCACGCTCAAGGCGCGGAACTTTGTCGAAGCGGAAACGCCCGTTCTGCATTCGATCGCTGGTGGGGCCGCGGCACGGCCCTTTACGACGCATCACAATGCGCTCGATATGCAGCTCTACCTGCGGATCGCGCTGGAGCTGCACCTCAAGCGGCTGATGGTCGGTGGGATAGAGCGGGTGTACGAGATTGGCCGGGTGTTCCGGAACGAAGGCGTCGACAGCACGCACAACCCCGAATTCACGATGATCGAGCTGTACCAGGCGTATGGCGACTACGAATCGATGATGGAATTGACGGAGGCGATCTTCGTCAACGCGATTCAGGTTCTCGACGGAAACCTCAAGCGGCCGTGGGGTGAGCACGAAGTCGACTACACCCCGCCCTGGCCCCGCAAGAAGTACGGCGACCTGTTCAAGGAGCACGCGGGCTGCGACATGAACGATGCGGCCGCGGTTCAGGAAGTCGCCAAAAAACTGCATATCGAGGTGAAGGGGAAAGACCCGGCTGTGCTCGTGAACGATGTGTTCGAGGAGACGGTCGAATCGCACCTGACGGGGCCGGTGTTCGTCATCGACTATCCGTCGGCCATGTGCCCGCTCACCAAGCGGAAGAAGGGTCACCCCGAGATCGCCGAGCGGTTCGAGCTGTTCATTCACGGCCTGGAACTGGCGAACGCCTACACCGAATTGAATGACCCGCGGTTGCAGGAAGACCTGTTCCGCACCCAACTGACGGGGCTGAAGGAAGAAGACAGCATGGCCAAGATGGACCATGACTTCGTCCGGGCGCTCAAGACGGGGATGCCGCCGGCCGGAGGGTTGGGGATCGGGATCGACCGTCTCGTGATGCTTCTGACGAACAGCCATAGTATTCGGGATGTGATCTACTTCCCGCTGCTGCGGCATGAGACTGAATGAGGGTCGATCGAATGGGGCTCTGTGCACCACCAAGGCACCAAGGGCACCAAGGAAAGACAGGTGGAAGGGTCGATCCGTGAGTCGCGTTGAGTGGACCAGCGGATGGTGAATCAGATGTAGAGTGGGCACTTCCCACCAATGCTCACCGATACGGTCTATCGAATCTCGCTTGGATCGCTGGTGAGTGGTGGAAGCGGTGATTGCTGGTGAGCGAATTGAAACGATGGTTGGTGGATGGTCGCGGGTGAGCGCTGGTGGGCAGTGCCCACCCTACAAAATCAGCCAAAGGATTGGCGATGTACAAACTGCTTCTCTGCCAGCGTTATCTGCGGACGCGCTTTATTGCGCTGGCGAGCATCATCAGTGTCATGCTGGGCGTGGCGACGATGATTGTCGTCAATAGCGTGATGGCCGGGTTCGCGACGGAGATGCGAACCCGGATTCACGGGATTCTCGCGGATATCGTGATTGAATCCGGGACGCTCGATGGGGCGTTCAACGCCGAACGGCATATGCAGAAGATCGAGGAAGTCGCGGGCGAACATATCGCCGCGATGAGTCCGACGGTCGAAATCTACGGGATGCTCTCGTTCCAGTACGTGGGCGAGTGGTTCCACAAGCCGGTGACGATCATCGGGATCGATCCCGTCTCCAAGTCGAAGGTGAGCGATCTGTCGCAGCACCTGATGAACTACCAGACGGTGAAGTCGAAGTCGGGCAATGTCGAGCGGGCTGCGCTCCGGATGCTGGACCAGGTTCCCGATTGGGAACTCGAACCCGAGTTTCGTGAACATCGGCGAATGCGAGCCCAGCAACGGCGGATGCTGCACCTGGATGAAGCGGGCGACGAATCGGGACCATTTGGACCGACGGCCGCGCCAAAAAACGCAACACCGGAGCTTGTGGACGCCGAGGCGAAGCCGAAGGACAACGGCGACGCCGGTCTGCCGGACGCTCCCGCGAGCGATAACGCGGATGATCTGCTCAATGCGCTGGATGCCCACCAGATTGCGAAGCAGTCCGACGACCCGGAAGTCGACCCGGCCGACCCGCTCTCTGCACGGGTCTATCTCGGGGCGGGCCTGGTCAGCTTCCTCTACGAAGAGCGGGAGTCCAAGGAAGTCCGGATGCAGTACATGGTGCAGCCGGGTGATGATGTCAAACTGAGCACCGTGACGGCGGGGCGACCGCCGGATGCGATCCACTTCAACGCGACCGCTGTCGATGTCTTCAAAAGCGGGATGAGTGAATACGACGGCAACCTGGTGTTCATGAATCTCGATCAGCTCCAGGTGCTGCGCGGGATGTACGACCCGAGTTCGGGTCAGATCGATCCGAAAACCGGGAAGGTCGATCCGGCGACCTGTGCGCGGGCCTTCACGACGATTCAGATTCGGCTGAAAGACTATCGCCACGCCCGAACGGTCGTGGAACGGCTCAAGGGAGCGTTCCCGCCGGGGTTGTACTCGGTGCGGACGTGGGAAGAAAAGCAGGGACCGCTGCTGGAAGCGGTCGCGGTCGAGTCGGCAATTCTCAACGTGCTGCTGTTCCTGATCATTGCGGTCGCGGGCTTCGGCATCCTGGCGATCTTCTTCATGATCGTGGTCGAGAAGACCCGCGACATTGGGATTCTGAAAGCGCTGGGAGCCAGCTCGAACGGCATCGCCTCGATCTTCCTCACTTATGGACTGGGGTTGGGGCTGGTGGGGTCCTGCGTGGGAACCGTGGCGGGGCTGGTGTTTGTCTGGAACATCAACACGATCGAAAAATGGCTGAGCTGGCTGACAGGGATCGAAGTCTTTAACGACCGCATCTACTACTTCCAGGAAATCCCCACGCATATTGAACCGATGATGGTCTTCTGGGTGGCGCTGGGGGCGATGTCGATTGCCGTGCTGGCGAGCGTGCTACCGGCCCGGCGGGCGGCGCGACTGCATCCGGTGCAGGCGCTACGGTACGAGTGAGGGGAAGGGACGAATTACGAATGGGTGGCAGGCGCTCGGGAGTGACGAATGGTGAGAAAGATTTTGCATGCTGGTTCTTTGGGATCAGGCATTTAGACATTAGTCATTTCGGCATTTGGCCCTGTGGGCCGCTCAACGTACGGGGTCTGGAACATGGCGGTGATGCTGGAACGGAATGCCGGCCTGGAGAAGACGATGGAACCTCGTGAATCGGTCTCATTGCTGTCGGCGCCACTTCTGGCTCGTCTGCCCCCGGTGGAAGGTCGCCCCCATCTGGCGGCGGTGGCCGTCGAGAAGGCGTATCGGAAAGGCGAACACCGCATCCCGGTGCTACGGGGCGTGAACGCGAGCGTCTCCAAAGGTGAGTTTGTCTCGATCGTGGGCCAATCGGGGTCGGGTAAGAGCACGCTGCTACACCTGCTCGGGCTGCTCGATGGACCGGACACGGGCGAAGTCCGACTGTATGGCAAACGGATCGACGACCTGCCAGCGAGCGCACGCGATGAACTGCGGAACCGAACCTTCGGGTTCATCTTCCAGTTCTACCATCTGCTTCCGGAACTGAGCGTCATCGAGAATGTGTTGTCGCCGCTGATGATCCGGTACTCGACGCTGGCGTACTGGCGCAAGAAACGGGAACTGCAGGCCCAGGCCAAAGCGCTGCTGGAACGCGTGGGTTTGGGGCATCGCCTGACGCATAAGCCTTCGGAACTGTCCGGGGGGGAAATGCAGCGGGCGGCGATTGCCAGAGCGCTGGTGGGGCAACCCGAGATCCTGCTGGCGGACGAGCCCACGGGAAACCTCGATGCGGCGACGGGCCGGGAGATCATGACCCTGCTGAAAGAATTGAACGCCCAGACCGCGCTCACTATCATCATGGTCACGCACGATGAAGGGGTGGCGGCCCAGGCCGACCGGACAATTCGTCTGGCCGAGGGTCGACTGGAAACGCTGGGCGAAGCGGCCTGAAACGCCGTCCATCCCACACGATCGCACGAACACCCGGACGAGCCAGCGCGGCTCGTCTGTTTTTGTTTTTGGGGAACCCGGAATGTCGACCGCTGGCGACGCGCCTCGCAACATCAAAGTCTTTCTCGACGGGCAACTGCTCGACAAAGCCGACGCAAAAATCAGTGTCTACGACCATGGCCTGCTGTACGGCGATGGCGTGTTCGAGGGGATTCGCGTCTACGGGAACAAGGTGTTCCTGTTTGAAGAACACCTCGACCGGCTTTGGGAAAGCGCGCGGGCAATCCGCCTCGAAATCCCCATGACCCGCGAGGCGATGGTCGAGGCGACCAATCGCACGGTCATGGCCAACAATCTGCCCGAAGGCAATGGCTATATCCGCCTGGTGGTGACACGTGGTTCGGGGGCGTTGGGGCTCGACCCCAACAAGTGCTCGAACCCGCAGGTGATCATCATCGTCGACACGATCTCGCTCTATCCGCCCAAGCTGTACGCCGAGGGGATGAGCATCGTCACCGCGAGCACGATCCGGAATCATCCCCAGGCGCTCAGCCCACGGATCAAGTCGCTCAACTACCTCAACAACATCATGGCGAAGCTGGAGGGCCTCGACGCGGGCTGCCAGGAAGCGCTGATGCTCAACCACAAGGGGGAGGTGGCCGAGTGCACGG
>JAIXZD010000425.1 GCA_027489895.1 Planctomycetaceae bacterium | reverse complement strand
TGGTGGGGCCCCCCCAAATTCTCTCTGGTAATTGTCCTTCCCGCCGGGGCCGGGGGGGGGGGGGGGGGGGGGCCGGCCTTGCGCTCTTCCAGACGCTGCAGCGTCTGCAGCAGCTGTTGAAAGGCCGCGTCATTGAGCAGCGTGGGTTGACCGGACTGCTGACGGCGGGTACGCCACAGGGTTAATCCCAGGATTGCGATGGCCGCGATGGCGGAGACACCGAACCCGGTCGTCGCCAGCGTCGGCACGGACGAACCCGGCGGTTCCGTGGGAGTTGCGGGCGGTGTCGGCGTGGTCGGTGCGACAAACGGCAATAGCCCCGCTGAGATCTTGTCTTCGATCCGGCCGTTGCTCGTCACCAACACCACCGGAACTTCATCGCGCTGCAACGGATAGCGGGCCGAGGCGTCTTGCCAATCCACTCGCCGGACCTTGAGATGCTGGCCGCGTTGAGTCCGAAGGCTTTGGATCACCTCGCGAATCCGCGTTTCGGTGGCCACGTCGCTGGGCAGATCCGCGTCCGTGACCACCACCGCTTCCAGGCGCACCGAAGGACGGTAATTGGGTTGGGGCTGCGGTTCCGGTGCAGGCGCGGGGACTGGAGTCACCGGTTGCGGAACGGGTGTCGGCGTTGGCGTCGGGGTGACCGGCAGTGGCGGTGGGATCTGGACCACGTCCACCGGAGGCGTGACCGGCGACGGCAACACGGGGAGCACGGGATCGATCTTCGGAGCAGGCTGCCAGGGCGGGTCCGCTCCCAATCCCACGCTCGAGACCGGTTCGGTCGATGCCTTGGCCTCGGACAACTTCGCGAGATAGCGGCGAATGGCCGTGGTGATGTCGGTCGCCAGCTGCTTCGGATCGCCGCCATACGTCCCCTGAAACACCACCGTCGTGGGATCGCCGTATTTCTTGCTCCGTGGTGGTTGCACAAGAATTGTCGGGTAGGCTTCGATCTTGAGCTTTTCGAAGCGGAAGGCCTGGCTCCGATCCTGGGCGTCGTAGACATTGAAGTGTGACCACGACTTCTTCGGGTCGTTGGGGTCGGCGAGGGCTTTGAGCCACGGATCGGTGCCGAACGCCTGCTTGAGTTGGAGGCAGGGAACGCACCCCCGCGTGCTCATCAGGCTGATGTACCACTTGTCGGCATCACTGGCGGGTGGCCCCATCGCTTCCAGAAACGTGGCCACGCCATCGGACTGGGGACCGACGCCCATCTGATGGACTAGGTTGCCGAGTCGACGGACCTCGGCCTGATCGACCTCGGGAGTCGCTTGCGCGAAAACCAGCGATGGAAGAACCAGCAGGGACAGAACACAGGCAGTCAGCATTCGCATGGATCGGATTCCTGAGTGAAGGGAACGAACGGGAACTCAACGTCAGCGCCACCACGGGCGGTATTCGGGCCGGGCGGGATGAGGCGGGTAATCGAGGATCACGACCCAGGGGCCGCTCGACAGGTGCAACCGCCGGAAATGGGCCTCGTCGTAACTGTCGATGCGTTCGGGAGAGTTGTTGTTGCAGACGTACCAGCGACCGGAGGTCGGGTCGTAACCGACGAGCGTTTGAAAATGATTCGCTCCGGCTCCGATGGCCGCGCCGCGGCCCGTGGCGCAGGCCCACTTCATCCACTCGAAGGTGTCGTCACCGACGACGTTCCAGGCTCGGATGCCCCGGCGGTTGCAATAGTCGGCCACGCGGGAAGGACCGGAGCCGCCCCGTTCGCGGGAGCCGTATTCGGTATCCCACAACAATGTGGCTGCCGCCGGCACGTTCTGGTCGACGCCGCACATGCCAATCGAACATTGCACGCACGATCCGTCCGGGTTGCGGAACCACTGGCGGATTTCCACCGGCAGGTCGACGGACAGGTTGTCCTGTGCCATTGCCTCTGGCAGGGGCAGCAGGCCGAACAGGATCAGTCCGAAGGTCATAAGTCGCATGGGATCTTCCTTCATCACAATCAGCGGACCGAGTTCCGCCACAGGTCGGGGAGTTTCTGTTGTTCGCGGTCGAACGCCGGTCCCATGAAGGGGCGGGCGCGATACTTCATCCGGACACGCTTGGTGCGTTTCTTCCGCACGACCGTGTCGCCGTGTTCCAGTAGCCGTGGGGCGTCGGTCCGTTGATTGAGCAGGATCGGACCGATGACCACGCTCCGTGTCTCCGCAGAGAACACGAAGAAGATGTTTCGCTTGAGGAGTCCGGTATGGCTGCTGGGGGGCTGCCCCGGTACCGAGATCGATTTCCGCTTGCGGATGCTGGTCCGCGCCGTCTGCCGCACGAACGCGCCGAACTTCGACAGCACTTTCCGCTGGGCGCGGTCGGCCGCGTTCGTCACCGCCAAGCGGTCGAAGAACAGCCCTTTCGCCTGTTGGAGTTTCATGCCGATCATCGGAGCACCCTGTAGGTGAATGTCAGGACGCCCGTGAATTGCCGCAGTTCGTCGATGTGCTCCGGGGCGTAGAGCACGCTCTGTTCGGTCTTGATCCAGGCCGCGTTCGGATAGGACGCCAAGCGCTTCGCGCGAAAATGGTCGGCGATCTCCTCGGCGAGATTCATGAGGGGGTCGAGTTCGACGTTCGCCTCGGTCTCGAACTTCTTCTGCACCGCCACATCGACGCTGTAGTCCCCCTGACCCCGCGATCGGTCGGACGAGGCCAGCACGACCGCCTTGGGCACGACCGTGACGTGGAGCGTCTGCATCTCCTTCAGATCGAACTGCGGGAGATAATGCCGCACGGCCGTGATCGGCTGGCTGAACATCGCCGCATTGAGTTCCGCGACGATGGCGTCGGCGATGTCGGTGATCACTGCCATTCAGATGGCCTCCGTTCCCACGAGCTTGGTTTCGATGCGGAGCGTCTGCCGGTACGGGTCCGAGTACCGCCAGTCCATGACTTCGAACACGTAGACCGTCCCGTCCTGCGTCTCCCGCACCTTGTCGCCCCGTTCGGGCGACGTCGGGCTTCCGGCCATGACGAGATCCACCGCGAGAATCAAAAAATCCCGGTCGGTGAACTCGATCCGAACCGTCTCGCCGTCGTCGGTCTTGAACTCCGTCCGACCGACCGTGGCCCGCACGGCGGCCGAGGCCGCCCCCCGGACATAGGTCACGTCGCGGGTGCAGTGCTTGGTGCGCTGGTCTTCCAACCAACGCGAGCCGCGTTCGAGCAGGTCGGCCATCGCGTCCTCCGATCACTGGCTCAGGCGGACACGGACCGTGGCGTCGGTCGTCGCCGCTGCGCGGACGACTTTCCCGATCTGCTTGTTGCCCGTGGCCGTGGTGGTGACGAGGTTGGCGGTGTCGTCCCAGTACAGAATGGTCCCGACCGTGTAGGCGACGTTGGTCGCCTTCGCGAAGTCGAAGACCCCGTCGACGTCGAGCGCTCCCGCCTCGTTGGCTGCCAGCGGGCGCTTCACGACACCAACGAGATCGCCCTGGACGACGACGTCTCCCGCCGCCACGGCGGAACCGGGCGTGTAGTCGATGGCCCGTCCGTCTTGCACAAACGTTGCTTGAGGCATGAGTGGGTACTCCAACTATGTTCTGGTTGTTTCTGGCTGCCGCAGGCCCAAGCCGCCCGTGGCGGTCGCCGATCACGCTTCGCCCTTGCTCTTCACGCCGCCGCGCGGGTCTTGCAGGGCGACGCCGAAGTCGTGGTAACCGCGCATCTGGACGCCGAGCTGATTGAAGTCCGCCTCGGCCGTTTCGATGGTTGGGGACTCCTGGCCGTTCAAGAACGCGACCTCGATCACCGGCAGGTCGGTCGGTTCGGCCAGCAGATACCACGCTTTGGCTGAGTTGCCGGTGTACTGGGCGTTGCCCAAGTACCGGCTGACCTCGACGCGGAACTTTCCCTGGTGCGGGTTGGCGATGGGGAACTTGGCGTTCGCCGTCGTATCCCGGAGTTCGAGCGACTTATAAAGCTGCGAACCGACTGCCGAGAGGGCCGTCGGCACCAGCGCGATGGCCGGCATGATCCCGACCGGCTTGCCGTCCGAGTCGGTCTGATCCATGAAGCCGACTTCGGCCTTTGTCAGCCCATCAATCGTCAGCACCGTGTCGGTCCCGGTCAGGTAGTTCTTGTTCCCGACCGTGAAGAACCCGCTGTTGGCGAGGAACGTCGTCCAGAAGACGTCGTTGATCTTGAGACCTGAGCCCCGACCGAGCTTGCGGGGAACGGTCGTGATCGCACCGAGGTCGTCGTTGATCATGTCCCGACGGTCAATGGACAGCACCAGACCGTAGGTGTCGGCCTTGTTGGTGTACTGCTCGTTCCCCAGGGTGCCGTGCTTGAGTTCGCCGCCCGGGGCCACCAGTTCGTACTGGTCCTTCCCGATCAAGCGGTAACTCGTGACGGTCTTGAAGTCACTGACATTGCGGACCGCGCAGATGTTCCGCCACGTCCGTTCGACGCTGAAGAACCCTTCGAGCAGGAACTTGTTGGCGACATTCGAGAGAAGTCCGCTGATGTCGATGGTGGAGAACGCCGCTTCGATCCCCCGCCCGAACGCGAACCGTAGCACCGACCGGCTGTCGCGGAAGTTGCGGCCCGTGTAGCCGTTGGCCCAGGCGGCTTCCAGCAGGAGTTCCTGCAGACCGATCCCACCCCGGAACCGCCGCGAAGCCAGATCGAGCGTCGGCTCGTCATAGGCTTCTTCGACGTGGGCCGCCTTGGCGGTCAGCAGGCAGGCCGCTTCGAGCACCTGGCCGTTGACCGAGTTGTCCGGGACATGAACGGCGGGCGCAGACGGGCGCGTCGTGCGGAGGATTTCGAGTTCGATCCGCTGGGCATCCCACCCATCGCGGATGGCGCGGGCTTCGAGTGTGGCGTTCTTCCCCGCACAGATGCGGCGGATGGCCGCGATCCGTTCGACCTCGGCCGCCGCTTGGGCACGGATGTCATCGACGGGGCTCGTGGCAACAACGCCAGTCGATGTCGGATGGGTGATCGGCTCGTTCAGGGTTGGGGCGTCTGTATCGTTCACGGTCTCTGCTCCTGATTCGGGATTGGCAATCGCGGCCACGCTGGCGCTGGTGGCTCCGTCCGCGCCGAGATCGACGAAGCTGATCTCGCCAAGGGTCGATTTGCGGACCACGTTGAGCGGGCCGCTGTACTGGCGACCGTTCACGGTCACCTGCTGGTGGTCTTTCACGAACTCGAACTCGTCGACGCTCGCGCCGACCGACGCCTGCCAGGGGAACCCGTTCTTGGAACTGGTCACCACTTCGCGGGCCGCCGCCGTATCACGGGAGACGACGCCGTTGGCCATCAGCTGACCCTGCTCGATCCGAATGGAGTCGGTGTGCCCGACGCCGGCGAGGGGGTCGTGCCCGCACCGAATCGGTCGGGACTGAGCGGGGATCGCCAGTCCCGCCAGGTCGATGATCACCGGATGCTTCCATCCGGCGATCCGCATCGGTCCGCCGGTGTAGGCCAGCATTTGGAACCGGGGCAGCGCAGACCCCGCACCTTCAGACGCCGCCTCGACCTCAATGTGGGCCGTGGCAGTGAGGCTGAGCGAAGTCGGCACGGCGGACTGGTCACTCATCGCTGACCGAGACTTCTTCAGGGTCGGCATTCGGATCCTCCGAGTGGGGTGGTGTGGGGGCGGCGGCCGGCGCGAGGCCGAGCTCCGTCATGAGGGCCAGTTCTTTCGAGCGCTGGCGCAGCTGGGTTTCCCAGTCCTGGCCTTTGCGGGCGTATTCGTCGGCGAGCGTGGTGGTGTGCGACGCGAGGCGCGTGGCTTGCGCGTTGGCCTCTTTCTGGGGGTCGACGTGCTCGTGACCGTCCCAGAACCATTGATGCGGCCAATCGGCGATGGGACCGAGGCCTGACGGCAAGAGGTCGCCCACCAGCACCGCCTCGTCGAACCAGGCGGCCAGCATCCGGTCCAGGACCACGGTCTCAATCCGCGATTGGTCGATGCGGAGCGACTTGAAGTAGGTCTGGTGATCGAGTCGACCGGAGGCGTAGTTGTAAGAGGACGAATTTCCCGCCGCGATGTTGAACGGCATGTTCAAGCAGCGTGCGATTTCATTGAGCACTTCTCGTTTGAACTCGGCGTAGGTCCCCGTCGGCTGCTCCGCGTGCAGTTGGGCCATCTTCCAGCCACCCGGCATCGTCAGCAGCATGTTGCGGTCGAGCTCAATCGGATCGAGCGGCTCGACGGGGTCGCTTTCGCCGTTGGCCGGCGCGTCGGTGTAAATGATCCCGGCGTAATAGGCCGCCGCCTTGGCCGCATCGAGCGTGGCCAGCGAGTAGTCCCGCAGCATCGCGAATAGCGGCAGCGCCGGGGTGATTTCCGGGATGCCACGGTGCTGCCCCGGGCGATCAGCCCGGAACAGGTGTAGGACGGAGTTCGCGGGAACACGGTCGTAATCCTGGGACAGTGACCGCCCGTTGCCTGGGTGCTGGCGAAGGATGTGGTACTCAGTCGGATTTCCAGCGGAATCGAACACGATGCCGTCGATTGCGCGGGCGTCGCTCCAGCGCAGATCGGGCGTCGCGACTTGATCCGCTTCAATCAATCGCAGGTCGAGTTGGATCGGCGTGTCGAGGCCGGGGTTATTCACCAGGACCGCGAATGCTTCGCCATCCTGAGCCTGCGCCATCCGCAAGGTGCGAAGCTTCCCAGCCAGGCCGATCGCTTTGGCCCAACGGTGGAACGCGTGCTCGATCTGGCGGTTGGCTTCCGCATCCTCGGTGAGCAATTGCAGGCGGGGACCAGTGCCGACGATGTCGTTGGCCAGCGTCAGGACGATCCCGCGGGCATAGCTGTTGTTGGCGACTTCGTACCGCGCCCGGTTCCGCAGAATGCGGCGGACTTCGGGGCCATTTGCCGCGCTGGCCGACAGACCATCCGCGTTCGCCCAATGCCGGCGGTTGTTGTCGGTCGTCAGGGCCGAATCGTACTTGGCACGCACCACCCGCACGGGACGGAACCCGGCCTGGGCGGGGGAGGCCGACGAAAACGCGCGTCGGAGCCAGTTGAGCATGGTCACTCGGCTCCCGGCGGTACGATCTTGGTGAACCGGAGACCGAGGCGTTTCGACCGCGCGGCCTGCTTCGAGGCCAGATACCGATCCGCTTCGATCTGATCGGCCAGCGGATGCTGTTCGACACTGCCGGAATCGCCCGAAGCCTTGGCCGGCTGCTGGGCGTTCTCGCGGATGGATTGTTCGAGGTCGTCGGCCATGAGTCGCTCTCCGACGGCGACACCATGTCGCCTATCTGGAGAGCTACCCGGCGGGGGTGCGAAGTGACGAAGCGAACGTCAGAATACGGGGGGATCTTTCCAGATCTGGAACTCCACCGCTCGCGATGGGGTATGAGACTCCAGGCGCTCGACTTGGTCACCGCGGCAGTTATGACGAAATGGGAGTCGTATGAACGCTCACAGCATGCCATTTTCAAAGATCGTCAGCGGCGATCAGGGAGCCCGCGAGCATTACCATGTCCCGAAGTACCAGCGTGAATACACCTGGGGCAAAT
>JAIXZD010000297.1 GCA_027489895.1 Planctomycetaceae bacterium | reverse complement strand
GGGGTCGAAACGGGAATCATGGGCCTGGCCCTCGTTGCGCTCGCACTCCCTCGCTGGTTTGATCCCGTCCACCCAGGCGACGGAATCCTGCCCGTGGTGAGCGCCGGGCTGGTGATCCTCTCCGTCTTTCTGATGGGGCTGCACAGCACGTTCTTCGTCCCCGCCAAGTACGGGGTCATGCCCGAGATTCTGCCGCCCTCCCGCTTGTCCCTGGGGAATGGCCTGCTCGAAGGGACGAGCTTTATGGCGCAGATCTTCGGGACCGCGGCCGGTGGCCTCTTGTACGCCGTGTTCAAGTCGAAAATCGTCGGTCCCGGACAGTTCGAACCGGGGCACGAATGGTTTATTGGCCTTTTGCTCCTGATCCTTGCCCTCATCGGCAATGGCGCGGCCTTCCTGATGCAGACACTGCCCGCGGCCGCACCGAACCTGCCCATCGACTGGAGTTGGTGGCGGCCGCTCCGCGCCAATCTCCGGCTCCTCAACAACTCCCGCCCACTGACGCTGGCGATTACCGGCATCGCGTTCGCCGCGTTCATGACGCTGTTCGTGCGCCAGACCCTGCTCTACGACGCTGAGATCAAAAAAGAGATTGCCGCCGTCGAGCAGGTTGATTTCTCGGCGGGAGCCGCTGGGCCCGTCGGTCGTCTGGCTTCCGGACAACAGGTCGAGACAGGCCGAGTCGAAACCAAACCGGGGGATGCGAAACCGGTCGACCGCGTGCTGCCGGCCGAACCGGGGTTGGGCGATCGCGCTCTCGCCGCGCTCGACGAAGCCGAGATGCGCGTCTCGCTGCTCCTGGCACTGATCGGGTTTGGCGTGGGCCTCGGCAGTTTGTGCGCGGGAGTTCTCTCCGGCGATCGGGTCGAACTGGGGCTGGTCCCGATCGGAGGACTGCTATTGGTCGTGCTGTTCGGCCTGCTGGCGGTGACGCGCGGGTCCGAACTGGCGGTGACGGTCATCCTGTTTCTGATCGGGCTGTCGGCCGGTCTGTACATCGTCCCACTCTTCACCCTGATGCAGCACCGTGCCCCCAAAGAGCAGAAGGGGAACGTGATCGCCGCCAGCAACTTTGTGAACGTCGTCGGCGGCATCAGTTCGGTCCTCCTGTTCTACGCTCTGACCTTCCTGCTCGAACATTTCTTCGGCGTCAAGCTGTCGCTGGCTGCGATTCAGGCCGACCCGACACTCCGCAGCGAGTACCTGCGGCAACTGCACGGGTCGTTTGCCATCCCGCAATGGCTGTTTGCGCTGACGAGTCTGGTCGTGGTCGTGACGGCCGTCCGGTTGACCCTGCTCCAGCCCGATTTCGATATTCGCCTCGGTGAGTTTTTCCGAGGTCTGGTCTCGTGTCGGCCTCGTGTGAGCGGCCTGGAGCAGATCCCCGCCACTGGGTCGGCCCTCCTGTTGACCGACTGCCGCACGTATGCCGAGGCCTGTCGGCTGATGTCCGCGGTTGACCGGACAATGCGGGTGATCGGTCTCCCTGCGGCGGCCGACGACGCGCGGCTCCGCAGACTCCTCACACTCAGCCGGGGGCGGATCGCCACGTGCGAACCGGGCGCGGGTCTGGAGTCGCAACGCCCCGTGGCCCAGGCAGCGCTCAACGAGGGCGAGCTGTTGGCCGTGGTGCTGGCTGATCTTCCACAGCACCTGTCATCACAGGATCGGTCGGTCGGTGTCAACCTGCTGCAGAAACTGGGTTGGGACGAGTCGACGCTGGTGCTGCAGGCGGCGTTCGTGAGAGCGGACGAAGCGGGCGGGGCACGGGAACAGGCGCGCGTGCGCCAAATCGACCGCTGTCCGGCCATCCGGATTGAGTATGTCTCGGGCGAGTGATTCTGTCCCTGGTAGCCGCTGCGCGGGGGGAAGGCTCACGCCTTCCGCTACAATGGGAACGTGCTGTCCTCTGACTTCCGGGTTCCACCACGATGTCGCTGCCACTTCAACTGCCGACGATCCAGAACTGGAGCTGCCATGTTTGTGGCGGCTGCTGTCGCAAGCATGAGATCGAGGTGACGCCCGAAGAGAAGGCCCGCATCGAATCGCAGAACTGGCCCGCCAGCGGCGAGCTGCCCGCAGACCAGCCGGTCTTCGTGGCGATGGGGCGGAGTGGGAAGCGGTTTCGGCTGGCGCATCAGGCCGATGGGGCCTGCGTGTTTCTCAACGAGCAGGGGCTCTGCCGGATTCATGCGAAGTTTGGCGAGCCAACCAAGCCGCTCGCCTGCCGGATGTTTCCCTACACGTTTCATCCAGGCGGCAAACGCATTCTCGTCGGCTATCGCTTCAGTTGCCCCTCGGTCGCTGCGAACAAGGGGAAACTCGTCGCGGCGAACGATCGCGACCTCAAAACCTTGCAGAACGACACCGTTCCCGAAGGCGCCGCGAAAATCCCCGCGCCGCAGGTCAGCCCTGGAGAGCAACTGAGCTGGCCCGACACGTTCGTCATCGTCGAGGCGCTGGAGCGTCTGGCGGGCGATCGGTCCAAACCGCTCATCCGGCGGCTGCTCGAACTGAACGTGATTGCCGGGCTTCTCGCCCAGGCCCGGTTCGAGAAGATTCATGGGCCGCGTGTGGGCGAGCTGATGCAGGTGCTGCTCGACAATGTGCCGCATGAACTGCCCGAAGACCTCGGGACGATTCCCAAACCGTCGTCGCTGGGACGGCTGCAGTTCCGCCAGCATGCCGCGCAGTACGCCCGGCGGGACACGTTCGTCGAGGCGCGGCAGTCGTGGGCGTTTCGCTGGCAGTTGTTCCGCGCTGCCGTCTCGTATGCGATGGGTTCCGGCAAAACGCCGCAAATGCCCTCGGGTTATGCCCCCGTCCCCTACGCCGATCTCGACCTGCCCGGTGGCCCGATCACTCCGGAAATGGATGAGCTGATCACCCGCTACTTGCGGGTCAAGATTCAGTCGCAGAGCTTTTGCGGACTCGCCTTTTACGAGCAGCCGATCGCCGAGGGGCTGCGGGCCTTGCTGCTGGTGGTGGGGGTGTTCTTCTGGCTGGCCAAGTGGCGGTTTCGCGCGGACGGTCGCACGGAATGGACGTTCGACGACCTCGCACATGCCGTCACCGTGGCCGACCATCACCATGGCTATTCACCCGCCCTGGGCGGGCGCACCTTCCGCAGCCGGGTCCGGCAACTGGCCGAGATGGAACAGATCGCCCCGCTGCTCGTCCAGATGCTGACCTGATCTGTTCCGCGATCCGATGAAGTGTGGTTTTGTAGGGTGGGCACTGCCCACCAGCGCTCACCAGTGTTGCCTGCCAGAAACCAATGGGATCGCTCACCAGTGTCCGAACGGCGATTGGTGTTTTGAAACGCGGGTTGGGGATAAGTGGTGGCACGTCGGAGAGCGGAAGAAACAATGAGTGGTTGATGATTGCGGGTGAGCATTGGTGGGCAGTGCCCACCCTACGCTCTGTCGCAGAACACTTTTTCAAACGTCTCAATCCTGATTGACCGAGCATGTCGCATCAACCTGCGGAGACCGGAGCACATTTGCCTACGGTCGAATCCCCTCCCGAACACCTGCGACCACTCCTGAGGCACTGGAGGGTTCGCGGGCGGGAGTATTGGCTCGGGGCGTTTCCCTGGCTCATGGGGATCGTCAACGCGACGCCTGATAGCTTTTCCGATGGCGGCCAATGGTTCGCCCCCGAAGCCGCGGTCGCCCACGCACTGCAACTGGCGGAAGACGGAGCCGAGGTGCTGGATATCGGCGGCGAATCGACCCGTCCCGGCAGCACACCCGTTTCGCCCGAAGAAGAACTGCGCAGGGTGATTCCCGTCATTGAAGGGCTTCGCGGCCAGACCGACCGGCTGATCTCGATCGACACGACCAAAGCCGTCGTCGCGAAGGCAGCGCTCGCGGCCGGGGCGGATATCGTCAACGATGTCTCGGGATGTCGGTTCGACCCGGAAATGCCCGCCGTCTGTTCCGCCAGCGACGCCGGGGTGATCGTCATGCACATGCAAGGCACTCCGCAGACGATGCAGGCCAACCCCACCTACGCGAATGTCGTGGCAGAGGTTCTCGCCCATCTCGAAGAATCAGCGTCCCGGCTGATTCAAGCCGGTGTCGCGCGAGAACGAATTCTGTTCGATCCGGGAATCGGATTCGGAAAAACCCCCGAGCACAACATCGACCTGCTCGCGAACGTGGCCGCCTTGCGGGGAACAGGTCGCCCCGTGTTGATCGGTCATTCACGCAAGCAGTTCTTGAAACGCTTGCTCGGTCGTCCTGTCGAAGAGCGACTGTTTGGCACGCTCGGGGTTGCGGTTGCCGTCGCCCAACAGCGGGCCGACCTGATCCGCGTCCACGATGTCGGCCCCACACGCGATACACTGCTCGCCTGGCGGGCAGTGATCGAGCGAATGCCGCCGGGATCTGACACCCTGGCACAGAACACTTCGGAAGGCGCAGACCGGTGAACTATCTTGCCCATGGCCATCGTTTCACCGACCGGCCTTACTTTCTCGCGGGAACCGCACTCCCCGACTGGCTGTCCGTCGTCGATCGCAAGATCCGTCTGCGGCAGCGGCACCTTGCGCCGCATGCCACGGGCGATGGTTCGCTGGCAGCGGAACTCGCCGCGGGTGTGCTGCAGCATCTGCACGACGACGCCTGGTTCCACTCGACCCCGGCCTTCTACCTCGTCTCGGGGGCAATCGGAAAACGCTTGCGAGGGCTGCTCATCGACCCCGACGACCACCGGCCAGGGTTCCTCGGACACATCCTCACCGAGATTCTGCTCGATTCGCATTTGGAGGCCCGGCATCCCACGGCCGTGGGCGGCTACTACGCGGCGATCGACCAGGTGGATGCCAGCGAAGTGGCCCGGTTCGTCGCCCAATTCACCGACCAGCCCGTCGAGGGCCTGGCCAGGTTTATCCCCCTGTTTCAGCGCGAGCGAATCCTGCCGGACTACGCCGATTCCGCGCGGCTGTGCCATCGGTTGAATCAAGTCCTCCTGCGCGTCAAACTGCCGAGTCTGGAACCAGCTGTCATTCCGGTCCTCGACTGGGCTCGAGAACTGGTGGGTGGACAGGTGGACGCCTTGCTGCAGCCACCGACCGATTCGCCAAACGACTGCCCGGAACAGTCTTAAACCGTTTACTCCGCACTCCGCACCGCGAGACCACATCATGAAGTTCGGCCTGAATATGCTGCTCTGGACGGACCACGTCACGGCCGATCACTCGAAGCTGCTCTCGCAGATCAAGTCCTGGGGGTATGACGGGGTCGAACTGCCGCTATTCAACCTCGATGTCGCACACTTCAAGACCCTGGGCGGGGAACTGTCGAACCTCGGGCTGGGGCGGACGGCCGTCACCGTCAGCACCCCCGATGCCAACCCCATCGACCCCAGCCCGGCCGTGCGGCAAGCCGCGGTCGATCGCCTCAAGCAGGTGCTCGATTGCTGTCAGGCCGCCGGGGTGACGCACCTGTGCGGGCCGTTCCACTCGGCCCTGGGGCAGTTCAGTGGGAACGGCCCCACGGCCGACGAATGGAGCCGTGGCAAAGACGTGCTTCGCGAAGTGGCCGACTACGCGAAGCAGGCCGGGGTGATGCTCACCCTCGAGTATCTCAACCGCTTTGAATGCTACTTCCTCAATTCCGCGGCCGACTGCTCACGGTTCATCTCGGAAGTGAATCATCCGTCACTCCGGATGATGTACGACACGTTCCACGCCAACATCGAAGAGAAAGATGTCGCCCAGGCGATCCGGACCTGTGCGCCTTATACGGTGCATGTCCACATCTCCGAGAACGACCGGTCGACTCCCGGTGAAGGCCAGGTCGACTGGGACACGACGTTCAAGACGCTCAAGGAAGTGAAGTACGACGGCTGGATGATGATCGAAGCGTTCGGGCTGGCCCTGCCGGCGCTCGCGGCCGCGACCAAAATCTGGCGGCGGATGTTCCCCACCGAAGAGCATCTGGCGGTGAACGGACTGAAGTTCATGAAGTCGCGCTGGAACAGCTAAGCCGTGAAAGCGTCAATCGGTCGGTAGCGGAACGCGTGAGCGTTCCCAAGACCCGCGCCAACAGAACCAGCGCCGCCTCCCCGCGCAGCGTGCCTTCGCACGCCTGCGCGCCCCTTCGCGCCTTCCCAGGCCCTACGGCTTTGCCGCCACATACTCACACGTGATGTTCGTCCGGATGCCCCCGCGCGGCGTGAACCGAGCCGTCAGCGTCATCCGGCGGGGCGAACTGACCGCAACAAGATCATCCAGGATGGAATTCGTGATGTGCTCGTAGAAGCATCCCACATTCCGGTAGGCCTGCAGGTACATCTTGAGCGATTTCAGCTCGATGCAGACCTCGCCCGGCACGTACGTCAGCGTCAACTCTCCAAAGTCGGGCTGGCCGGTCTTCGGGCAGAGGCTGGTGAACTCCGGGCAGATCGTCTCGATCACGTAGTCCCGATCGGGAAACTGGTTCGGAAAAGTTTCCAGCAGCGGACGGAACGATTCGCTCATGGCGTCAGTCTCGAAGGGGAGAAGTTTTGGAAGAAACCGTGGAGGCAAACTCCGGGCAAGGTCGGGAGACCTGCGGGGAGCCAGTGTAACCGGGACCGGCTCGCACCCATCACGCGGCGAACATCCATTTCAGTTCACAACCGGATCTGGCCGCGGAGTGGTCCGGAAGCTATCGAACGGGCGGAGGCGGTTGAGCCGCGGACGGCGGAGGCGCAAACAGCGGCCGCGTGACCTTGGGCCGCCGGGTGGCCAGACATTCCCGCCCCCCCAGCTCGTAATCGCGACAGACCTGAGGCCGCCATTCGTAGTTGCGGCAGAGGCCCGTGGCTGGGTCGTGCCAGATGCACCGCTCGAGCGGTTCCTGGCCGCGGTGCATTCCGTAAAACGCCGCATCGACCTCGGCCACCAGGTGGTCTGGAAGCCCAGGCGGGCGAAAGGGATGCGGCCCGATCAGCGTAGGGTAGGTGACGTAATAGATTGGCGGCGAACCAATCCCCAGGCAGCATAACCCGCAACCGCTGCAGGATTCCGGCTCGAGCACGTCCAGACGTACGTCCAACACGCCCATGACAGCCCCTCAAGCGGGCAACACCCAGCGCACGGAACACCAACGAACCGCGCCGCCCCGGGCCTCATACCCGCAGGCTACGAACAGATGACTGCGTGTCGCCACGGTCTGACCGATTCCGGCGCCCGAGAAACTCTGAGTCGCCCATCGCGCGTGGTCCCGCCGCCAGACGCACTTTCCGACCAGGAAGCGTGAACAGAGCCCTGACGGGAGGCCGGAGCGGCCTCCCACCCCGATCGCGATTAACCCTTGCGGTGGCGAATCCGGGCACGGTTCCGACGCTTCCTGCGACCAAGCTTACGCCGCCCTTTACCGGTTTTCTTGACGCCCATGCCGAGTGCTGCCTTTCAACCAATTCTGACCAAAGAATGCGAAACGGTCAGCGTAGAGCAAGCAGCCATGCGGTTCAAGCCCGAGACCGGATTTCCCGGAAAATGACCTGCCAGATTGCCCCTGCAAAACCTGTCATTCCGCGTTGAATACCTCATGCAGGAAAGCCGGGTCGAGGAACGCCAAGTCCGCATCCAGCGGGTCGCTGGAGGCGAGGCTGAGTGCGGACTTCCAGGCCGGCAGGCTGGACGCCGACTTGCCGCTGACCGGGCTGGTCGCCTGAGTCGAACCGGACGGACTGTCGGAGTTCTGGCTCTGTTCCAGGTTTGGCAACAGGCCGCCCTGAACCGCGATCAGCCCGCCGATGTTGTCCGTGCTCGGGGCGCTCGTCGGCGGGACGCCCACCGCAGGCGCCGAGTCCACCGGCAGCGACGTGAGGGCCGAATCCGAGCGGCTCACCGCAGTGGCCGCCGCGGGCAAAGTCACCCCGGACGAGGTCACGGCCGATGTCCGCGTCACAACGACATTCGGCGACAGCTCGCGGGCAAAGCCACGAGTCGCTTCCACACGCCACATTCCCGTCTGAGCCGTTTCGAACGCGGTGTTCGTCGTGTAGACGTGGTCCCCATTCTCCTGCGACGTGACCGACGTGCTGCCATCGGCAAACCGCGTTGGCTTGTCGAACAGATCGGTGCGGTAAATCTGTGTGACCAGCGCGGTGCCGGGCTGCTGGGTGGCGTAGATGTAGCCCATGATTCCCGTGCCGCCATTCACGCCCAGCTCTCGGAAGTACGCCCCCTCGCGAGCCGCACGATGCTCGGCAGGCCCCGAGTTCTCGAGGTACTCGACTTCCGCAAGGCTCGTGGTGAGGTACCGGTACCCCATGTCGATTTGCGAACCATCGTCGTTGAACTGCGTGCCGTAATACAGCCGGTACAAGGGCAGCGTGCCCAGCTCGGGAACCGCGCTCATCAGGATCGTGAAGCCGGTCCATTCGCTTGTGGCGCGGTCCTCAAACGTGCCGGGCGAGACCTGGTCCGCCCACATCTGAATCGTGTCGAACTCGGCCTCCAGCGTTTCCACGTTGAGGTGGGCCACGCGATTGAAGTGCCGGAACAGACGCGTTTCGAAGTAAACCTTGACGGTTTCCTCGGCCGGGCTGAAGGCGGTCGTCCCGCCGTTCGCCGTCGTGTTGGCCCGCTGGCCCGCCGCCCCGGTGGTCCGGTCCCAGGCGCGGAATGTCAGGCCCGTCGCCAGTTTCGATTCGAGCGGCAGGAAGATCGTTCCCGCTTCGTGGTGCGGAATCAGCCCCGTGCTGAACCGCAGCCGGGCCGTATCGGGCAGGAGCAGCGCACTCGTCCCCGAGACCGTCCCCGCCGCGTTGACGTTGATCCAGTCGCTTTCAGCCGGGTTGCTCGTGACCAGGGTGTACTGGAACGTCCCGAGCGAAGTATCGATCGCCGTGATGGCGATGCCCGTCAGCGCCCCGGCGTCCTGATCGGAGATCGGGTCGCCTGCCGCGCCGCGGGCGAGAATCTCGGAGACCAGCGTCCCCTGCCGCATCTCGGTCGACTGCCGCGTCCCCACCCCCAGAATCGTGAACGGGTTGCCGCTGGCATCGAGAACCGGTGCGTCGTTCGTATTCGTGACCGTGATCGTGAACGTGCGTTCGAACGTCAGGTTGCCCTGATCGGAGGTTCGCACGCGAATCGAGTAGCTCGACTTCGCTTCGAAGTTGAGAGCCGCATTCGTCCGCAGTTGATTGCCCACGATCGCAAACGCCGCGTTGTCCGTTGAACCGGCTCCCGCGACCAGCGTGTAGGTGAACGTGCTCGCCGCGTCGGGGTCGGTCGAGCTGAACGATCCGACCGGCGTCGCCACAGCCGAGTTTTCCGCGACCAGGTTGTTCGTCAACGCGATCGCCGTGGGCGCCTCGTTGACGTTGGTGATGGTCAGCGTGAAGTTCCGGGTGAGGTCGGGCGTCGCGCCCACCGCCGCGTCGTTCACATTGACCGTCACGCTATAGCTCGACTTCGCCTCGAAGTTGAGCACGGTCCCGGCCTTCAGCCGCAGCGCCGTCCCCACAATCTCGAAGAACGCCGCATCGGTTCCCGAAAGCGACAGCGCGTTCGTCCCCAGCGCGTCATCGGTGACGACGATATCCGCCAGTTTGATGGCGCTCGCCGTGCTGGTGTTCTCCGGCAGAGCGGTCGTCGTGTTCTGCAACGCGACGGCCGTCGGGGCTTCGTTGACGTCGGTCACTGTCAGCGAGAAGTTCACCGTTGCATCGGGAGTCGCCCCGACACCGGCGTCGTCCACCCGCACAGTCACGCTGTAGCTCGACTTCGCTTCGAAATTAAGCGACGTGCCCGCCTTCAGCCGCAGCGCCGTGCCGACAATCTCGAAGAACGCCGCATCGGTTCCTGTGAGGGACAGCGCGTTCGTGCCCAGTGCGTCGTCGGTGACGACGATGTCGGCCAGCTTGATGGCGCTCGCCGTGCTCGAGTTCTCGGGCAGCGATGTCGTCGCGTTTTGTAGTGCGACGGCCGTTGGTGCTTCGTTGACGTCGATGACGGTGATCGTGAGCGTCCGCTCGAACGACCTACCACTGTCGTCGGTCGTTCGTACGCGGATCGAGTAGCTCGCTTTGGCTTCAAAATTGAAGACCGCGCTTGAGCGCAATTCGTTGCCGACGATCTGGAACGAGCCGTTGTCGGTGTCGCCCGTTCCCGTCACCAGCGTGTACGTGAACGTGTCGAACGGGTTGGCGTCGGTCGTGCTGAACGTGCCAACGGCCGTGCCGCTCGGCTGATTCTCGGCGATCGTGTTCGCGGACAAGGCGAGCGCCGTCGGCGTGGCCGGGACATCCAGCCGCAGAGTATAAACCGCACCGCTACCAGCCGCCCCCGTGTTGTCGCCGATGGCCCCGACAGCCAGGTCGGTCACGCCGTCGCCGTCCAGATCCCCCAGGTTTGTCACGGAACGACCAAAGTTTTCGAAGAACCCCAGCGTCGGCCCGCCACCGAACTGGCTGGCGATTTTCGTGCTCGACTTCGCCGTCCCGCTGGTGTTCATGAACAGGATGTGAACCGCCCCGCCGAACATGCCCCCGGTATTGTCGAAGTACGCTCCGACAGCCAGATCGGTGACCCCATCCCCGTCCAGATCTCCCACGTTCGCCACGGAAATGCCGAAATTGTCTGTGTCAGCGAGCGATGGCCCGCCCCCCGTCCCGCTGGCGATCTTCGATGTCGACTTCACCGTCCCATCGGCGTTCAGGAACAGGAGATGGACCGCGCCCCGAAAAGCCCCTCCGGTGCCGTCTTGTCTCGCCCCCACAGCCAGATCGGCCACGCCATCCCCGTCCAGGTCACCCGCGTTCGCCACGGAATTGCCAAAGATGTCGCCGTCCGCCAGCGTGGGCCCGCCATTCATTCCGCTGGCGATCTTCGTGCTCGACTTCACCGTCCCGCTGGCGTTCAGAAACAGGACGTGGACCGCTCCCCGATACATACCCCCCGTGTCGTCGCCGTTTGCTCCAACGGCCAGATCGGTCACGCCGTCCCCGTCCACGTCTCCCATGCTCGTCAAAGAGGTGCCGAAACGATCGTAGTCCGCCAGCGTCGGCCCGCCGTTCGTCCCGTTGGCAATCTTCGTGCTCGACTTCACCGTCCCGCTGGCGTTCAGGAACAGGATATGGACCGCGCCACGACGAGGGCCCCCGGTGCTGTCGCCGTTTGCCCCGACAGCCAGATCGGTCACACCGTCCCCGTCCAGGTCCCCCACGTTCGCCACGGAACTGCCAAAAAAGTCGTAGTCCGCGAGCGTCGGCCCGCCGTTCGTCGCGCTGGCGATCTTCGTGGTCGACTTCACCGTCCCGTTGGCGTTCAGGAACAGGATGTGAACTGCTCCGTGATCCGTTCCCCCCGTGTTGTCGCCAGGCGTCCCGACAGCCAGATCGGCCACGCCGTCCCCGTCCAGGTCCCCCATGCTCGCCACGGAAGTGCCGAAAACGTCGAGGAACCCCAGTGTGGGCACGTTGGTTCCACCGCTGGCGATCTTCGTCGCCCCGCCCGACTTCACCTTGCCGTTCGACGGCGTGGTGATCGTCGCCGCATAATCTTCGACTTCCCCGTCGCTCGCGGTTCCCGTCGCGTTCGCGGCGGCCACGTCCGTGCTCAATCGGAAACGCGCGTAGGTCGTGCCCGTGAAACCGGCGGGAACTACCGGGAACGTCAGCGTGAACAGCCCGTTGGTCGTGCCCGCAGGAACCGACACACTGGCCCGCTCCGTCGCGTTGTCGAACACCCCGTTGTTGTTGAAATCGATCCAGCCATACAGCCTCGCCGACGTCCCCGTCGCGTTGGTCGCCCGTAGCGTGATCGTCGGCGCGGCTCCGATCGTGAACTGCAAATCGGTCAGCGGAGAGACGACGCCGTCTTCGTCGTCGATGGCGGGTCCGACCAGTCGGTCATCGCCATTCGCCAGGCCGTTTGCCGTCGCATCCGCTTCCGTATCGACGATGGCCCCCAGCGACAAACCAGTCCCTTCCAGGTGCCGCGGTCCGCCATTGGCGAGCAGCGTCTCGTAGTTCCCAGGCCCGGTCCCAGAGCCCGTGTCCGGCGCGTCGCCGTAGTCGTACTCGGCCACGTTGGTGACGTTCAGCGTGAAGTTGACCGTGGCATCCGGAGTCGAGCCCACGTCCGTGTCGTCCACGTTCACCGTCACGCTGTAGCTCGGCTTCGTTTCGAAGTCGAGCACCGTCCCTGCCAACAGCCGCAGTTCCGTCCCGACAATCTCGAAGAACGCTGCATCGGTCCCCGTCAGCGACAGCGTGTTCATTCCCAGGGCGTCATCGGTCACCAGAATATCGGCCAGCTTGATCGCCGGTGTGGTCGTCGTGTTCTCGGCCAGAGAGGTCGTCGTGTTCTGCAAGGCGATCGCCGTCGGCGCTTCGTTCACATCGGTCACGCCGATCGTGAACGTCTGCTCGAAGAATCGGCCGCTGTCATCGGTCGTCCGCACGCGGATCGCGTAACTCGACTTCGTCTCGAAGTTGAACACCGCGTTCGAGCGGAGTTCATCGCCAACGATCTGGAACGACCCGTTGTCGGTGTCGCCCGTTCCCGTCACCAGCGTGTACGTGAACGTGTCGAACGGGTTGGCGTCGGTCGTACTGAACGTGCCAACGGCCGTGCCGCTGGGCTGGTTCTCGGCGATCGCGTTTGCGGACAAGGCCAGCGCCGTCGGCGTGGCCGGGACATCCAGCCGCACGATGTACATCGCGCCCCGATTGTTGCCGCCGGTGTCGTCTTGCCACGCTCCGGCGATGAAGTCGGGCGTTCCGTTGCCGTCAAAGTCTCCGATCCCCGCAATGGACGACCCCCAGCCGTCGCCGGGACTTGTGGGGGGACCGCCGTTCGATGTGCTGCTGATCTTCGTGAACGACTTGACCGTGCCGTCGGCGTTCATGAACAGCGCGTAGGCCGTCCCGCCGCTCGCCGTTTGGAACGACGTCACCAGCATGTCGTTGACGCCATCGTTGTCGAGGTCACCCATTCCGGCAATCGAGGTTCCGAACTTTTCGCCGTCCGCCAAGGGTGGGGCACCGGTCGTGCCACTGGCGATTTTGGCGAGCGACTTCACCGTGCCGTCGCTGTTCATGTACAGGATGTGGACGGCGCCGCGGTTCGAACCGCCTGTCGCATCCCGATAGGCCCCCACGGCGATGTCCTGGATTCCGTCCCCATCAAGATCGCCGAGGTTAGCGACCGAGATTCCAAACCGATCGTCAACGCCAAGAGTGGGCCCCCCGTTGACACCGTTCTCGATTTTCGTCGTGGCCTTGGCGGTGCCGTCAGCGTTCATCAGCAGGATGTAGGTGGCTCCGGGCCAGGCGCTACTCGAACTGTACGTTCCCACCGCCAGGTCGGTCACACCGTCGCCGTCGAGGTCCCCGATATTGGCCACCGACGTGCCAAATCCACCCAGTCCGGGCAACGACGGTCCTCCGTTTGTTCCATTCCCGATGACGATGCGGGACTTCACCGTTCCGTCGGCGTTCAAAAACAGCGTGTAGACGGCCCCGCCACCAAGTCCTCCCACCTGAGCGCCGGACGCGCCCACAGCCAGATCGACGACACCATCCCCGTCCATGTCTCCCATGTTCGCGACGGAGACCCCCAGGCGATCGAACGCGTTGCCAACGGGACCGCCATTGAGACCACCGGCGATTTTCGTGGTCGACTTGACCGTTCCATCGCCATTCATCAACTGAATGTGAACCGCTCCGTTGTAATAGCCCCCGGTATCGTCCCCCATGGCGCCGACGGCGAAGTCAGTCACGCCGTCACCGTCAAAATCCCCAAGACTGGTCGCCGAGAACCCGAAGTAGTCGCCGTTGGCCAATGTCGGCCCACCGTTGAGCCCATTGGCGATTTTGGTCACACCGCCGGAAATTGGTTTGCCGTTGGTCACGTTGACGATCGTCGCCGCGTAATCTTCGACTTCCCCGTCGCTCGCGGTTCCCGTCGCGTTCGCGGCCGCCACGTCCGTGCTCAACCGGAACCGGGCGTACGTGGACCCAGTGAATCCAACGGGCACCACCGGGAACGTCAGCGTGAACAGCCCGTTGGTCGTGCCCGTCGGGACCGACACACTGGCCCGTTCCGTCGCGTTGTCGAACACGCCGTTCGCATTGAAATCGATCCAGCCGTAGAGCGTCGCCGCCGTGCCGGTCGTGTTCGTCGCCCGGAGCGCCACCGTCGGCTGCGTGCCAATCGTGAACTGCAAATCGGTCAGCGGAGAGACGACGCCGTCTTCGTCCAGACCGTCACCGTTCGCGGCGACGTTGGCGGTCGCGTCGGCTTCGAAATCCACCCCGGCTCCCAGTCGCAGTCCCGTGCGGAGCGCGTGTCGCGGTCCGCCGTTGGCGAGCAGAGTTTCATAGTTGCCGCGACCGGTACCCGATCCGGTGTCCGGGGCGTCTCCAAAGTCGAAGTCGGCGACATCTCCAATGCCGATCGTGAACATCCGCTCGAAGAATCGGCCGCTGTCGTCGGTCGTCCGGACGCGGATCGAGTAACTCGTTTTCGTCTCGAAGTCGAACACCGCGTTGGATTGCAGGGCGTTCCCGACAATCTGGAACGATCCGTTGTCGGTGTCCCCCATCCCCGCGACCAGCGTGTACGTGAACGTGTCGGACGTGTTCGCGTCGGTTGTGCTGAACGTGCCAACGGCCGTGCCGCTCGGTTGGTTCTCGGCGATCGTGTTCGCGGACAGGTCGAGTGCCGTCGGTGTCGCCGCAACGTCCAGCCGCAGGATGAAGACGGCCCCGCGATTGGCCCCGCCGCCACCAAAATCTCCTTCTGCGCCGACGATCAGGTCGGCCACACCGTCGGCGTCAAAATCGCCGAGGCCCGCGACCGAACTTCCCAAACTGTTGAAGTCGGCCAGCGTCGGCCCGCCATTGAGGTTATGGGCCAGTTTGGTGAGGCCGTTCGTCTTGACCGTCCCATCGGCATTGAGCCGCACAACGTAGGTCGCCCCCCGTTGTGTTCCGCCCGTGTCATCGCCCGTGGCACCGACGACGAGATCGGTCACTCCATCCCCGTCAATGTCCCCGACGTTGGACACTGTGTTGCCGAAATAGTCTCGACTTGCCAACGTCGGCCCGCCATTCGTCCCGCTGGTGATTTGAGTGATGCCGTTGCTCTTAACCGTGCCATTCGCGTTCAGCCGCAGGATGTACACCGCGCCGGCGCGGTACACTGCTGTACTGTCTTTGCGGGCTCCGACCGCCAGATCGACGATTCCGTCCCCGTCGAAATCCCCCAGACTGGTCACGGATTGCCCGAAGTAGGCTCGATCGCCCAGCGTCGGCCCGCCGTTCACCCCGCTCGCGATACGCGTGATGCCGCCCGACTTAACCGATCCATCGGTGTTGAGCCGCAGAATGTACACCGCGCCCCGGCTGGTCCCCTCGGTACTCTCCCCGAACGCACCGACCGCCAGGTCGATCATCCCGTCGCCGTCGAGATCGCCCAGATTGGCCACGGAGCTGCCGAAAAAGCCGAAGTTCGCCAGCGTCGGTCCGCCGTTCAGGCCGTTGGCGATTTTGGTAATGCCGCCGCTCTTGACCGTGCCATCAGTGTTCAGCCGCAGGACGTACACCGCACCGCGCGCAATCCCCCCGCCGACGTCCCCGGACGCCCCGACCGCCAGGTCGACCACACCATCGCCGTCAATGTCTCCCAGATTCGCGAGAGAACTGCCAAGATATTCGTTTGCATTAAGAGTCGGGCCCCCACCGGTCCCATTTCCGATCCGGGTGCTGGATTTCACCGATCCATTGGCATTCAGAAACTGGATGAAGACCGCTCCGCGAGCATCGATACCCCCGGCCCTGCGGGATCCGACCGCGATGTCGCCGATGCCGTCGCCGTCGAGGTCGCCGAGACTCACCACGGCACTTCCGAACAGCTCCTGGTTCCCCAGCGACGGCCCGCCGTTGAGGTTATCGCCGATCTTCGTGACGCCATTCAGTTTCGGCTTGCCATTCGACGGGGTGACAATCGTCGCCACGTAGTCTTCGACTTCGCCGTCGCTGGCGAGTCCGGTCGAGTTCGCCGCAGCGACATCCGTACTCAGGCGGAACCGCGCGTACGTCGTTCCAGTGAATCCGGCGGGCACGGTCGGGAACGTCAGTGTGAACGATCCGTTGGTCGTCCCCGTGGGCACCGCCACGCTCGCCCGTTCGGTCGCATTGTCGAACACCCCGTTGGCGTTGTAATCGACCCAGCCGTAGAGCGTGGCCGCAGTGCCAGTGGTGTTCGTCGCCCGCAGCGTCACGGTCGGCTGCGAACCAATCGTGAACTGCAGGTCGGTCAGCGGGAAGAGCACGCCGTCTTCGTCCAGGCCGTCACTATTCGCGGCGGCGTTGGCAGTGGCGTCCGCTTCCGCATCGATGGCGGCCCCCAGACGCAGCCCTGAATTGATGACATGCCGCGGACCACCGTCGCCCAGCGTAGTGGCGTAATTGCCGGCCCCGGTTCCGCTCCCCGTATCGGGTGCGTCCCCGAAATCCAACGTCGCCGCGTCCAGCCGCAGAATGTAGGCCGCTCCCCTGAACGCCCCGCCCGCGCCGTCGCTTCTGGCCCCGACCAGAATGTCGACGACGCCATCTCCGTCGAAGTCCCCCAGACTGCTGACGCTCGCCCCGAAATTGGTCCCTGCGACCGAAGGCCCGCCATTGACGCCGCTACTAATGCGCACCTTGCCCGCCAGCGTGCCATCCGCATGGAGAAACAGGGAATCGACACTATTGTCGCTTGGCGATCCCAGCAGCAGATCGGTCACCCCATTCCCGTCCAGATCGCCCGCGGTCGCCAAAGCGGGATTGACGCTGGCCGAGATCCCCAGGGTCGAGTTGCTGAGCAACGTGTGGGACTTGACGGTCCCGTCCGTGTTCAAGCGGGCGATATAAAGGGCGCCTCGAATTCCAATCGCCACGTCACCGGTTTCATCCCCATCGATGTCCCCCAGACTGGCAAGCGAGATACCGAACCGGCTGCCGCTGGCGAGCGTCGGCCCGCCATTGACTCCGCTGGCGATCCGGGTGGACGAGGAGACCGTTCCATTGGCGTTCATCAACAGAACGTAGACCGCTCCCGAATAAGAGCTCTCTCCAAACGCCCCCACCGCCAGGTCACCCACACCGTCACCATTGATGTCCCCCAGGGAGGCGATCGACATGCCAAACTGCGCGACGACCGGCAGCGATGGTCCGCCATTGGTCCCGTTGGCGATTTGTGTGATGCCGCCGCTCTTCACGGTGCCGTCGGAATTCAGGCGGAGAACGTACACCGCCCCATTGCGCACGGGCCCCAGGTCGAACCCGATCGCTCCGACGGCAATGTCGCCAATCCCGTCGCCGTCAAGATCCCCCAGCGCTGCCACCGAAGTTCCGAAGACATCATCGTCGACCAACGTCGGCCCACCCCCCATGCCCGACGCAATCTTCGTGGTCCCCTTCACCGATCCATTGGCATCCATTCGCAGGATGTGAACCGCTCCCCTGTTGGTGCCGCCGGTATCGTCTTGAAACGCACCCACGGCCAGATCTGTGACCCCGTCGCCATCGATGTCACCAATTCGGGCGAGCGAACTTCCAAACAGGTCCTGGTCCGCCAGAACAGGACCATTGGCCGTGTTGTCGTCGATCTTCGTGCTGCCGCCGCTTTTGACGATGCCGGTGGTCGGCCTGGTGATACTGACGGCGTAATCCTCGACTTCGCCATCACTGGCGGCTCCCGTAGAATTCGCCGCCGCGACATCCGTGCTCAACCGGAATCGGGCATAGGTCGTCCCCGTGAAGCCCGCCGGAATCGTCGGGAACGTCAGCGTGAACGAGCCATTGGTCGTCCCCGTGGGAACGGCGATCTGAGCCCGCTCCGTCGCATTGTCGAAGACCCCGTTGTTGTTGGTATCGATCCAGCCGTACAGCGTGGCCGCCGTCCCGGTCGTGTTCGTCGCCAGCAACGTGACCGTCGGCTGCGTGCCGATCGTGAACTGCAGATCGGTCATCGGCAAGCGGACGCCGTCTTCGTCCAGGCCGTCACCATTCGCGGCGGCGTTGGGGGTCGCGTTCGCTTCGCCGTCGACATTGGCCCCCAGTTTCAGCCCGGCCACAATCGTGTGCTGCGGCCCATTGTTGGCGAGCAACGTCTCGTAGTTGCCAGCACCGGTCCCCGCGCCGGTATCGGGCGCATCCCCAAAATCCTCGGCCAGCACCAACCGCGATTCCAGCGACTCGACGCGGTTCACCATCCTGCGATTCACAGCCCTTCTGGCCGAGCGCACGCGTCCGCGCGCCTGACCCCGACCATTGAACACATTCCGCAGAGACTGCAACCAATCGAATGTCAGCATGAGAACTCTCAACCCAACCCGGAACCGCGCCAAACCTGTTTCGCTCGTTGACCGGGCCTGGCGAGGGCCACGCAGCCACGGCGACACATTTGCCTCAACTCAATCCTGCGGAGGAACAGGTCGACTCACGCCGCTCGCGCAGCGGCGCTATCCCCCCATTGTCTTTAGCAAGAAAAAGCCTCCCCAACCGCCCCAACCCCCGTCAAGGCGCCAGTCGCAAATCCATCGAATCTTCGCTGACTGTCGTAATCGCCAATCGAAACCCTGCGAATGGACCGTTTTGACGTGTGCCACTGGCTCTGCCAGTGCGAGTCCTCTCGCGAACGACGAGCACAGGCGGAGCCGGTGGCTCTTCTGGCAAAGTGGCTCACCCGGCGCTCCAACCGCCACGACCGAAACGCCACGCGGGGCCGGTTATAACGACTCTGACGATTTCGCTGAGTTGTCGCCCGCCGGAATCGTTTTGTCCGCTTTTGGAGACACCTTCAGCCTGTTCAGACTCCCCCCGATTCGGTGGACTACTCGTGGCGACAGGAACGCCGGGGTGGCAAGGAGGTGCAGTGTTTCCGACCGGTGACAGTCCGGTCCGGATGGAAGCGGTGATGCGGGCCAATCGCAGGAATGTCGGGACCAGGCGTCGCCGCACGTCACAGCCCTCTCTCCCCAGAGAACGAGCTCATGACACAGTCGGCCCTGTATGTCGGAGCGGATCTTTCCGCCCGGCAGCAGTTGAATCAATTCTGGATCGAGCGTTTCGGTGTCGGTCTGTCCCTTGCCTCCCCCGCGGAAGAGCTCGCGACACACCTGGCCTCCGCCAACTGGTTGTTCTTCGATGCCCGCGATGGCGAGGCCGTCGAGGCGCTCCGCCGTCTCGTCGCGGACCAGCCCCGGACACGCTTCCCCAGGAAAACGGTCGTCCTCCACAACGGCGTCTACCCGTTCGCCGTCGCGGATACCCTGCACCTGCTGGCCGCCGGTCGACTCGCCGTGCCGCTCGATCCGCAGGCGCTCGACGAACTCTGCACGGCCCTCGCCGAGAGCGCCGACCTGCTCGGCGCTCGTCAACTGCCAGAAGCCCGCAGCCTGCATGGCCGAACGATCCAGTTCACCACCCGCACGCCGCTGCTGTTTCCTGTCCTCGATCAGCTCGACCGGATCGCCCCCCACAACGTGACGCTCCTGTTGATTGGCGAAACCGGCACCGGTAAGACCACACTCGCCCACATCGTTCACGAACGGTCGACCCGCGGCGAAGAAAAGTTCATGACCGTCGCCTGCGGCGCGTTGCCCGCGGACCTCATCGAGAGCGAACTGTTCGGACACGTCCGCGGCGCATTCACCGGGGCCGAACGAGCCAAAGTGGGACGGTTCGAGGCTGCCGACAACGGCACTTTGCTGCTCGACGAAATCGACGTCCTCTCGCCCCGCGAGCAGACGCGTCTGCTCCGGGTCATCGAAACGGGCGAGTTTGAGCCTGTGGGCTCCACCGAAACGCGGCAGACCACCTGCCGCCTCGTCGTCGCCGCCAACGTCGACCTCAAGGGCCTCACCGAAAAGGGCCAGTTCCGGTCCGACCTGTACTACCGGTTGAACGTGCTCGAGTTCCATCTCCCGCCCCTGCGCGAGCGGCCCCTCGACCTCATCCCGATGGTCATGCTGTTCATCGACGAGTTCCGCCAGCAGCATCACATCGAGGTCTCCGGCGTCGAACCCGAATTCCTCGATGTCGTGCAGGCCTACAACTGGCCGGGCAACATCCGCGAGCTGAAAAACCAGATCCGTCGCGCCGTGCTGTTCGCCCGCGGCGGACGGATGTCGGCCTCGGAACTGGCGATTCGCCCGAGCGCCGCGCCCACGATCTCCAGTCCCTCGTCCGTTCTCGAACCGCCCGCTTCCGCGAATCGCCTGTCCGATCAGGTGGCCGACCGGGAGCGCGAGATCCTCATGGATGCCCTCCGCGCGAACAACTTCAAACGGACCGCCGCCGCGAGGTCGCTGGGCATCAGTCGCGTGGGCCTCTACAAGAAGATGCGGAAGTACGGCCTCCTGACCGTAGGACAAAGTCCCTCCCGCTCCCTCACGCCCAACCTGCTCCCCCTCTCGGTCTCCCCCCTCACCGGTTGAGCCAAACTCCTCCCCCCCACCCAGGGAGCCGGAAGCGTTAGCGCCCGGAGGAAAGCGACTCCCGCCCCTCGCAACGCCCCACCCCACCGACCCCTCACAGGGTCGGCTCGCCAGTCAGTCTGCCGACCGCGCCTGCCTTTCCTTCGTGCCTTGGTGGTCACAAAAAGCCCCCCGCAGCGCGATTCAGTACGGGAACTGGTCATCGAGCTCGGCCGCAGCCAGCTCCACAAGAAACGACGCCAGCCGTTCGACCATCCCGTCGAGAATCCGCTGGCCTTTCTCGGCCGTCGCCTCATGCGGGTTCCCGCACCCGGTGTTGGTCGTCAGCAGGTGCCACGGACGCGAGATCGAAACCCACCCCCGGTTGATCCCATCCAGCCTCGTCTCCCGCGCGGCTCCCTCATCCGCCCGCAGACCGCCCGTCGCCTCCTCGCGAACCACCAGCTCCGGATGAATCGCCAGAATGAACGCTGTCTCCAGCGCCCCGGCATGGTCGCCGGGGTCGCGGAATTCCGCCCGCGCCAAGTCGCTGCTCAGCCCGCGAAACCAGTCACACAGAAACAGTTTGACGGGCGTCTGGGGCTGCAGCTCCCGCAATAGCGGCTTGAAATCATTCCCGCCATGCCCATTCAGCAGCACCAGCTTGTGGACCCCGCTCGCCGCCAGAGTGCCCGCCAGATCGCGCACCAAAGCCAACAGCGTGGACGGGTTCACGTTCATCGCCAGTGGAAACTTCGCCAGATTCGTCTCGGTGCCATACGGAATTGCCGGGAGCAGCACCACCCGCTGCCCGGCCCGATACGCCACCTCGCACGCCCGCTCTCCCAGCGCCTCCACCTGATACGTATCCGTCCCATACGGCAGATGCAGGTTATGCGGCTCCGTCGCCCCCATCGGCAGCACGGCGACATCGTAATGATGCTGCTTCACCTCGCCGTAATTCGTCTCGCGCAAAATCCAGGGTCGCATCGCGTCCTTCCAACTCAGTCAGAGACATCACAAACTCACGTCCCAAAGTCGCCCCACCATGACCAGCCGCCAGTTCTGGCGAACAGTGAACTCGCATCGCCAGGCCCTGTCGGCACACCCACCAAGCCCAGCCGACCCATGGGTTGTATCCTCCGGTAGGGTGGTTGGTTTAAGATACAGAGGCTGGTTTGCGCGGGCAGCGTTCGCGGTCCGCATCTCCGGAGTCTTTAGCGAAAAGTCGGCAGGTTATGGCCAAAGAGACAGGCATCGCGATCAATCCCCAGAACGACGGCCCCGACGAGCCGCAGGTCGATCCCCGTCTGGCGAAAATTGCGTCGGACTGCTGGAAGAAAGGCAACGAGGCGATTCCCAAGGAAAACTGGGACTACGCCATCGACATGTACACCAAGGCCTGCAAACTGGTGCCGCACAGCCTGACGTATCGCCAGAGCCTGCGGGCGACGGAGCGAAAAAAGTACGGCGACAACGGCAAGGGAGCCGCGATGGCCGGGATGCGGCTCATGGGCGTCCGCGGCAAAGTGAAAAAAGCGGAGATGGGGAAAGACTGGGCCTCCCTGATCGAGGCCGCCGAAGAAGGACTGGCCGTCAATCCGTGGGATGTCTCCCTGCTCAAATCGCTGGGTGATGGCTGTGCGCAGCTCAATTACCCGGATGTCGCGATCTTCTCCTACGAAGAAGCGCTGAAGATCGACCCTCAGCACATCGAGATCAACAAGGCGCTCGCGGACATTCTGGAATCGCGCGGCGAATACAAGCGGGCGGTCTCCTGCTGGCAGCGGATCCAGAAGGCCGACCCGAACAGCGGCCATGCGCGAACCCGCATCCAGCAATTATCAGCGGGCGAAGTGATCGATCGCGGCGGGTATGGCGCGGCCGAAGGAACTCGCAACGTCCTCTCGGCCAACAATGTCGGGAAGTCCGTTGCGGCCGAGGCGGACGGGCCGGGCATGTCGCACGAGGCCGACCTGCTCCGCGCCACGCGCAAGGATCCCGAAAACAAGGATGGCTGGCTGCGCCTCGCCGAGTACTACCGGCGGGAAGGCAATCTCCCCGCGGCCGAGGAGCACTTCTCCAAGGCCTACGAGCTGACCGGCGGGAAAGACCACACGATTCGCGAGCTGGTCGAAGACGTCCAGCTCGATCAGTTGCGCCAGGAACTCGCCAAGGCCAAAGCCTCCGCCCAGACCGGCGATGACGAATCGAAGCGGGATGCCGGGCGTCTTGCGGGTGAACTGCTCCGCCGGGAGGTCGAGGTCTACAGCGTGCGTGTCGAGCGGTACCCGGCCGACATGAAGCTGAAGTTCGAACTGGGGCAGCGGTACATGCGCGTCAAAAACTGGAAAGACGCGATCCCGCTCTTTCAGCAGGCGCGGGGCGACGTGCGGATCAAGGGCGAAGCGCTGGCGTCGCTCGGCAAATGCTTCGCCTACGACGGCAAAATCGCACTGGCCCGCCGCCAGTTCGAGACCGCCGTGGGGGAAATCAACGTTGACGACAAGCCCGAGGTGTTCAAGGACGTTCACTATTCGCTCGCCCGACTCGCCGAAGAGATGAAGGACTACGACGTGGCGGAAGAGCATTATCAGATCGTGATCGAGGTCGATTACACGTTTCGCGACTGCGTCGATCGACTCGACAAAATGCAATCCCGCGACAAGGGAACCGCGTGACCGGTCGCCAAACAGAACGAAACGAGCAGACCGTCTATGGATGAATGTCCGGCAAAAGAACAGGTCGGGCCTGCCCGACACCATCACTTTTGCCTTTTGACTTTTGACTTGCTCCTTTCTGACGCAATCTGACATGTGTCGAAGAAGGGGGCACAAGTGCCGAGCAGTCGGGCCACATCCCTCGCAGACATCAGTAAAGGGCAACCCCATGTGGTTTACGGAGGAAGCCTGGCCGCCCGCCGTGGTCGCCATGATTCTGGCAGTCGTGAACCTCGCCGTCTGGTACCAGCACCAGAAACCCGCCGTCCTGATCCCCATGGTCCTCTGGCTGGGGCTGGGGATCGCGGCGTTCGCGGTCGATGCACGGGTCGTCACGGAACGCGAGCGGGTTCAGGCTGCGATTCCGCAACTGATCGCCGATTTTCGCGCCAAGGATCAGAACAAGTTCCTCGCGCACTTCTCGCCCGACGCGCCTCTGCTGCATGGCCTCGCCCTGATGGCCATCAAGAAGGTGGACCTCGGGGCCGATGCGTCGCTGCGCGATGTCTCGGTCGAGATGCAGGCGAACGACACACGGGCCAAGACCCGCTTCCGCGTCCAGGGCACCGTCACCTACGACACGGTCAACGTGGGCACCGTGCCCACCCGCTGGGAAGTCGGCTGGCGACGCGAAGAAGGCCTCTGGAAAATTCTCACCGTCACCAGGCTCAACCCCCTCAAAGACGAGCCCATGGAGATCTTCGCGAAGTAAATCTCACTTCGTGGACCGCTTAAGCGGTCACGGCACGTCGGGGGAAGCCTCACGGCGTCCGCTACGAGGGGGGTGGGATAGGCTTCCAGCCTGTCATCTTTCCACACGTCCCGCCGAGCGTCTGACAGGCTCAAAGCCTATCCCACGTACCGCTCCTGCCAGCCTCTCCCCCAAGGCTTGATTTGCCTTTCCTTGGTGCCCTTGGTGCCTTGGTGGTGAACAAAAATCCCCCGCACGCCCGCGACACCGTGACGCCTGTGGGAGACGCCTGTTGTCGTCTGGCGACAGGCCGTCATCCTCCGCAAGACCCGTTCGATCGGCGGACCCTCGGAATCCCCAGCCGACCGACCGGGGATTTTGCATGCGAGCGGTGGCTCTCCCCCATCATCGTGCAGGGTAGGACGCATGGTTTCGGCGTTCCACCGGAGCCGCGATCCGTTCGGGTTGGGTTCCCTCCCTGATCTTCAAACCGTCGTCATTCTGCACCCACTGAACGCTGAAAGGGCTCGACATGTTCGCCGCCAAATCGAAAGACAAAACGGAAAACCTCCCCAAGACCGCCGCGAAGGTCGAAGCCAAGATTAACGAACTGGAATCGGCCATCGCCCGCGAAACGCGCCCCCAGCCGGTGAAGGTCGAATCGAACCGCACCGTGATCGCCGCCGGCGTGGTGATCGAAGGCAGCCTGTCGGCCGAAGGCGATGTCCACATCGACGGCACGGTCAAGGGCGATGTCTCGACGAAGACGACGCTCGTCATCGGCGGCAAAGCCGTTGTCGAAGGCAACATCTCGTCACAGAACGCCGATATCGCCGGCAAGGTGAACGGCACCGTGAAAACGGCCGGCCTCGTCACGATTCGCTCGACCTCGGCGCTCCTCGGCGACGTCATCACCAAAGACCTGAACGTCGAACCTGGTTCGTCGTTCCAGGGCCGGTTCCAGGTCGGACAGTCCAGCTAGTCCAAACCGCGGCGCAGTGGAACTCGCAAGAGTTCCCCTCGCCTGGCGGGGTAGCGGAACTTCTGAGAGTTCCCCCGTCACCGCCAGACATCCACCAGCACCACCCCACCCGCCAGACCCGACCCGTACACGCGGAACATCTCACCCGATGTCCGCCGCCCAATGGCGGCCCGTCAGGTCACACACCGGTAGATCCTTTTGACCGCTGCACACCGGAGGAGCACCTCAGCCATGAATTCGACACGGTGGAAGCTGCTGATGGCCTATCTGCCGGCCATTGCGTCGGTCGTGAACACGTTCCAGAACAGCGAAGTTCAGTTGCGAGTCTTCGATGCGCTCCTGGGCGCCCTCGACGAAAAAGCGATCGCTGAAAATGGGATGGCCGTCTCGCAACCGCTCGCAGGCGGCATGACGCAGGTCAGTCCGGGGGAATCGGGGGTCGACATCACGAACGGATCAAGCATTCACGAACTCGTGGGCAAGATCCGCGTCTAGGGTCTCGATGGACGTCGCCCGCGGCAGGGCGCGTGGCGGAAGCAAACCTGGGTCACAGAGTTTTTAGGGATCGCCGCCGGGACGGGCGGGGGCACGGGATGACACGGCATGACGCTCAAGTTAACAGCTCAGTCCTTTCTGCAGGGTGTTCGCCAGAGCGGGTTGCTCGAGGCCGACCGGATCGACAAGCTCCTGGCCGACTTCACGCAGGCCGGGGGCGATGTGTCGAACCCCACGGCCCTGGCCCAGCGGTTCGTCGCCTCCAAACTGCTCACAGGCTGGCAGGCCGAACAACTCCTGCAGGGCCGCTGTCGCGGATTCCTGCTGGGCCGCTATCGGCTGCTGTCGCTACTGGGGACTGGCGAGAATAGCGCCGTCTTCCTCGCCCGGCATGGAGGTCTAGACCGCCTCGCCGCCATCAAGATTCTGCCCTCGCACCGCGTCAAAGACACCTCGTACCTCGGGCGGTTCTACCGCGAGGCCAAGGCCGTCGCCGCGCTGAACCACCCCAACATCGTCCGCGCGTACGATGTCGACAGCCAGAAGAACGAAGAGACGGAACTGCATTACCTCGTGCTCGAATACATCGAGGGGACGAATCTCGAGAAACTCGTCGGCAAAGAGGGCAAGCTCTCGGCCTCGCGGGCCGTCGACGCCATTCGTCAGGCCGCGGAAGGTCTCGGCCATGCCCACACCGGGGGCCTCGTCCATCGCGACGTCAAACCGAGCAACATCCTCGTCGACAAGCAGGGCGTGGTGAAGCTGCTGGACCTTGGCCTCGCCCGGTTTTTCCGCGACGAAGAGGAAGAATCGCTCACGCTCAAGCACGATGAAAAAGTGCTCGGCACGGCCGACTACCTCTCCCCCGAACAGGCAATCGACAGCCACGGCGTCGACCATCGGGCCGATATCTACAGCCTGGGCTGCACGCTCTACTACGCCCTCTCCGGGCATCCTCCGTTCAACGATGGCACGCTCGTCCAGCGGATGCTCGCGCATCAGACGCGCCCTGTCCCGAAGATCGAAGACGAACGCCCCGATCTGCCGCCCGGATTGCAGCCCATCCTCGACAAGGCGATGGCCAAGAAAGCCGCCGATCGCTATCAGTCTGCGACCGACTTCGTCGATGAACTGACCGTCTGGCTGCTGAAAAACGGCGACGCCGACTGGCGCAAGAAGAATCGTCAGCTCGCCGCGGCCGCGACGCTCTCCGGTGGCCCCGAGGGTGAGTCCGACCGACCCGCCACGCCACCCGGTGGGACACCGACAGCAACGCCAAAACCAGGCGTGAAGCCCGCCTCGTCCGAAACCCGACCCCAACCAAAAACCGGTCAGCCGACAAACAAGCCCAACGCGAAGCCGGGCGTGCGTCCTGCGACACAGCCCGTCGCAGCCGCGAAGTCGGCCCCGTCCCCCGCACCTGTCGCGCGCACGGCTCCCGTCGTCACGGTCGCCAAGCCAAAACCGTCTGCTGTTCCCGAGTGGCTGATCCCCGCGCTCGCCGGCATGGGACTCTCCCTGGTGATCGTGGTGACCGTCTTCTGGATCGCAAAATCCTGGCGCCCCTCCTCAACGACCACCGTCCAGGACGGCCCCTCCACCACGAACCGCGTCAACTGACCCGCGCCCCTTCGCCCCCGTGCGTCGTAGCGGAAGCCGTGAGGCGTCCCCCGCCCCCGTCGCACCACACAAGCCAGGCGAGCCGACCCTGTCAGGGGTCGGTGGAAAACCGCGCTCTCCACAAGACCGCGTCGACCATCAAGCGCCGCTGCCCCTCTTAAGTCGAAGCCGGCGCCGCGGCTGGCACCGACCCCTCGCCCGTCGCGGTCGACAGCTCCTGATTAAAAATCTGCAGCGCGGCAAACAGACACGACGCGATCACCGGCCCAATAAACACGCCCCACAGTCCCAGCGCCTGCAGACCTCCCAGCACGCTGACGAACGCCAGCACCGGGTGCAGCTCGACATTGCTGTTGAGCACATACGTGCGGACCACATTGTCGAGCAGCCCCACGACGATCACGCAGAACAGCACCAGCAGCACCGCCTTCACGGTCGCCCCGCTGACAAACAGATAGATCGCAGCGGGAATCCAGACGATCCATGTCCCCGCGACCGGAATGAGCGCCGAGATCGTCCCCAGCACGACAAACAAGAAGAACCCGGAAAGGCCACACGCCCACACCGCGATGGCCGTCACCACGCCCTGCGCAATCGCCGCGGCCAGCGTCGCGAACACCACGCCCCGCACCGCCGATTCAAACTGCGTGAACAGTTGCCGAATGTGCTCTTTCGAGACCGGGATCTGCTGTTCAAACGCCGCCCACAGCGCCGGACCATCGGCCAGAAAATAGTAGAACGCCAGAACCAGCGTGAAACCCGCCAGGGTAAAGCTGGCCATGCTCGACGCCAGCGCTACGCCCGTTCCCGCGGCCCCCAGAGTCCGCTGCGCGATCCAGCCCGCACTCGCCTTGAGCCGCTCTTCGATCGCGACCCGCAATTCCGGTTCCGCCTCTCCCTCCGCAGGTTCGATGCCCAGTTGATGCACAAGCTCCGTTCGCAGCTTCGCCACCCACGGTGATGCCTGCAGTTGAGCGATCTGCTTCTGCCAGGCCGGATCTTTGAACGCCGACCGCGTGAACTGGATGAGTTGCCCCGCCGCGAGCACGGTGGCCAGCGCAAACGGCAACAGGACCACCGCAATCACGGTCGCCGTCGTCAGGCCCGCCGCGACGGAAGGCTGCTTCGGGTATCGCGCCTTGAACCATTGATGCAGCGGGTCCGCCAGCATCGCCAGCACGCCAGCCAGAAACAGGGGCAACAGGAACGGCGAGAGGATCGTATAGAACTCGTACCCCAGGCCCAGCGTGACCAGACCGAGAACGACCAGCGGAACAAACTTGGGCATCGCCACCTCAGACGAGAACAAACCGGTTCACTCGCAGATCGCGACGACCTCAATCGAGTATAGCCTCGACCGATTGTAGACCGCCCCCTCCAGCCTGTCCCGCCGCTCACAACAACACACCAGACCAGGTGAGGCCAGGCGAGCCGACCCTGTCAGGGGTCGGTGAATCACCCCACGCTGCGCCACTCGCTTCACCCAGTCCCCCGATCCGCAAAGTCCGTCAGGTGTCGTGGAGGCCACGCCGCCCGCAGCGCATTCAGCACCGCGAACACGTCGATCACCTCCTGGGCAATCGCCCCCTGCACAGGCGGCAGCCACCCCGCCGCCGCCAGACACATGCCCCCCAGGCTGAGCGCCATGCCGCCCACCGCACACTGCAGGGCGATCGTCCGCATCCGCGAGCCGATGTGAATCAGCTCGTCCACGCGCCCCAGCATGTTGTCCAGAATCACCGCCCCCGCCGCCTCGGTCGTCACCTCGCTCCGCTGGCCCATCGCCAGCCCCACAGTCGCCGCCAATAGCGCCGGCGCATCATTGATTCCATCGCCCACATACAGCGTCGGCGCCAGGGCCGTTTCCGCACGGACAATCTCGACCTTCTCTTCGGGGCTCTTCTCGGCGTAGATCTCCGTGATCCCCACCCGCTTCGCCAGATACTCGACCTCCGACAGCCGGTCGCCCGACACGATCATCACCCGCTCGAAGCCATGCACCGGTGCGAGGTGACCGATAAACCGCGGGCCTTCGGGGCGAGGTTCATCACGAAACCGCAGACTCGCCGCCAGCACCCCGTCAATCAGTACGAGGCATTCCAGCCCCCCGGTGCCCGGTGGCAGACTGGCCGCGACGTCTGGTTGCTCCAGTGCCAGTCGCTTGCGGCTCGTCACGCGAATCTTGCGACCGGCGATCCGTCCCACCAGCCCTTCCCCAGGCAGTTCACTCGCTTCCTCGGCCGGGGCCAACTCCAGTTTCGCCTGACGCGCGGCCACGAGAATCGGTGCCGCGAGCGGATGCTTCGAGTACTGTTCCAGACTCGCCGCCAGCCGCAACGTCTCCCGCATCTCGTAGCCCGGCTGCGCGAGTTGCTCCACCAGCACCGGCTCACCACACGTCAGCGTGCCGGTCTTGTCCAGAATCATCGTCCGGCAGCTTCCGATCCGCTCCAGCACCGCCGGGTCGCGAATGATGATCCCCCGTCGCGCGGCCAGCGAGATCGTCCCAATGATCGCGACGGGAATCGCAATCAACAGTGGGCAGGGCGTCGCGATCACCAGGACCGCCAGAAACCGCAGCGAATCACCGCTCACAACCCACGCCACCACCGCCAGCGCAATCGCCAGCGGAGTGTAGAGCGCCCCCAACTGGTCACCCAGTCGTCGCATCTGGGGCCGTTGCTGCTGCGACTGCTCCATCACCGCCATGATTCGCGCATACCGCGAATCGACCGGCAGCCGCGTCGCTCGGATCCCCAGAACCGCCTCTCCATTGATCGCGCCGGACAGCACGTCCGACCCCACCGATTTCGAGACCTGATAAGGCTCGCCCGTCAGATACGCCTCATCC